>NZ_DKTN01000009.1:0-7826 GCF_002473065.1 Limnobacter sp. UBA7229
CGAAACACCGCCGCCGATTGGGCTTTAAAAGCAGCGGTGACTCTTCAAGTTCAGATCAAAATGCACCCGTACTGGGTCAATCAATCACATACCGCACTTCGACAATCTCTAGCTCATCGCGCCCTGCCGGTGTCATCAATTGCACAACATCGCCCTCTTTTGCTTTCAACAAAGCACGGGCCACCGGAGAAATCCAGCTGATGTGCCCTTTGGCGGTATCCACTTCGTCAACCCCCACTATTTTCACGGTCAGTTCCTCACCTTTTGAATTGATATAGGTGACTGTAGCGCCGAAGAAAATGCTTTCAAGCTCTTGCTGCGTGGCGGGATCTACCACCTCGGCAATTTCAGTGCGCTTGGTGAGAAAACGAATGCGCCGATCAATTTCACGCAGGCGTTTTTTGCCGTACAGGTAATCTCCATTTTCAGAGCGATCCCCATTGGACGCTGCCCAAGACACCACAGACACCACCTCGGGCCTCTCGGTTTTCACAAGGTGGGTGAGTTCGTCGCGCAAGCGGCGGTAGCCTTTGGGTGTGATGTAATTTTTCAAGCCTTGAGGTAAGGCTGGGGCCGCGTCGGAGCCATCGTCCTCGAATTCTGAATCGTTTTCTTTCGTGAAAGCCTTGCTCATGTCTTTTCTCGTGAATTGCCCGACTAGACAGCCTCTGCAGAAGTGTGCAGGATACAGGAAAGCGGTCGTTTCTTTGCCAATAACACCATCATAAAACCTTCAATGACGATAGAACAGGAAGCGCCCAGAATCATTGTTGTCGACGACAGCGACGACGATTTTCTATTGATCAAGCGGCAGCTGACCAAAACCTGGCACACAGCAATTGTCCGGCACGCCCACAGCGAGGAAACGCTCCGAACAACGCTGGACGACATCGAACCTGATTTGGTGATTTGCGACTATTCCATGCCGCAACTGACGCACGAGAGGGCCATTGAAATGGTTCAGACCCTGCGACCCGAAACACCCATGATTCTGCTCTCAGGACTGGCCAACGACGCTTTGGGCGTGCAGGCCATGCACGAAGGTGTGCGCGATTATGTGGAGAAGTCCAAACCCGAGCGCCTGATTCCTGCGGTACGCCGGGAAATACACACACACCGGCTTCGCCGTGAAAAACTGCTGCTTGAGCAAGCCCACAGGCGGGCGGTGTATTTTGATTCAGCCACCGGTTTTTTAAACCGCCAGGGTTTGGTGAAAACCTTGTCGGGCCTAAGCACAAATTCTGGCGAGGACAACGACCTGTGCCTGCTCAGCGTGAACGTGTCGAGGAACCAGGCACGCCGCCCGGAAGTGGACCCGCGCATTCGGCGCAACATGCTGGAAAAAATTGTAGAGAGAATTCGGGACACATTCAAACAGGACATTATTTGTCGCTGGTCTGACAATGTGCTGGTGGTGCTAACCAACAAGCTGGACTGGAGTGCAGACCAAACCTTGATTGCTGACACTCTGTGCGAGTTTGAAGCCAACCTGAATCGTGTATTCACAGTGGACAACATTGCGGTACGCCCCAATATGCGCCTGGGGTTGGCGCGCCCAGGTGTGCATGGCCAACACGCAGCCGAGTTGGTCACGCATGCACAGTCAGTGGCACATGTGATCGAGTCGCGCGGGCTGGAGCTGTTGAATGTTCTGGATGCGGAAATTCATGATCTCGCCAAGCGCCGAAAAACGATTGAACTGGGTTTGGCCAAAGGGATTGAAAGCAACGAGCTGGTGCTTGACTTTCAGCCCATTGAAGACCTGAGAACAGGCCGCATTTGTGGTCTAGAGGCCTTGGTAAGGTGGACCCACCCCGAATTGGGCCGGATCATGCCCAGCGAGTTTATTGGCGTTGCCGAAGATTCGGGCTTGATTGATGCACTGGGTGACTGGGTGATTGAATCGAGCAGCAAAAAAGTGCTGGAGCTGCACCAGCAAGGGCACAAGCTGTGGTGCGCGGTCAATTGCTCGGCTGGTCAGTTGTTGAATCCGGAGTTTCCGGCCAAGGCCCAGCAAACCATTCGAAATGCGGGGCTTGACCCGAAATGGATTGAGTTTGAAGTCACTGAATCTGCAGCGATTGATGACATGGCCCGCACGGTGGACGCACTGAACAAACTGAAAGCACAAGGCTCGCAAATTGCGATGGATGATTTTGGTACTGGCTATGCCTCGCTGAACTACCTGCGCCAACTACCCGTGGATGTACTGAAAATCGACAAAAGCTTTGTGATGGATTTGCTGGAGGACAAAAACAGCCACATGATTGTGAAAGCTGTGATCGACCTTGCACATGCATTGGGCCTGATTGTGCATGCCGAGGGCATTGAGACTGCGGAGCAACGGGAGAGCCTGATTCAGATGGGATGCGACAGGCTGCAAGGCTATTGGTTTTCCCGCCCTATGGATATGGACAGCTTGAAAAACTGGCTGAATAAAGCCACGCTTGACTAAGTTAAATTCGAACGGCTGAGCGCCCGCCAATTTTCGAGAGGTAATCGAGCAAACGCTTGGCAATCAGGTTCAGCGGCACCACTTCATCGGCAGCGCCGAGGGCGATTGCCTCCCGCGGCATGCCGAACACCACCGAGCTGGCCTCGTCCTGGCAAATATTGTAAGAACCTGCTTTTTTCATGTCAGCCATGGCTTGTGCACCGTCTTTGCCCATGCCAGTGAGCATGATGCCCACGATGTTGCGCGGCGACACTTCCTGACCTGATTTGAACAACACTTCCACCGACGGGCGGTGACGGTTGACTGGCTCAGAATCAGAGAGCTGGCAAATGTAGTTGGCACCACTACGCCCCAACAACAGGTGTTTGTCACCGGGCGCAATGTAGGCATGGCCTGGCAATACGCGCTCACCGTGCACAGCTTCTTTCACGGTGATATTGCACACCTGGTTTAAGCGGTCTGCAAAACTTTTGGTAAAACCGGCAGGCATGTGTTGGGTAATCAGAATTGCAGGGCTGTCTTTGGGCAGCTGCTCCAGAATGACTCGAATCGCTTCGGTGCCACCTGTAGATGAGCCAATCAACACAAGCTTCTCGGTGGCTGCAAATCGATTGCCCAATGCATTGTTGGTGGGCGCGGGCTTGGCCACTTCTGCCGGTACCACCATGCCAGTGACCGGGTCAGTTTGCGCTGCGGGCGCTTGCGCAGCAGGTTTCGGTGGCAGACGGTTTAAACGAAAACGGGCGGCATACGCAGCACGAATTTTGTCGGTAATTTCGTTGGCATAGTCGATCATGCCTTGGCTGATGTCCAGTTTCGGTTTGGTCACGAAATCAACTGCTCCAAGTTCAAGGGCGCGAAAGGTTACGTCGGTTCCACGTTCAGTCAATGTAGACACCATCAACACCGGCGTGGGCCGCAAACGCATGATTTTTTCCAGAAACTCAATACCATCCATTTTTGGCATTTCTATGTCCAGTGTAATCACATCGGGATTGAATTTCTTGATTTGATCTCTGGCAATGAATGGATCGGGTGCCGTGGCCACGGTTTCCATGTCGCGCTGCGAATTGATGATCTTGCTCATCAGGTTTCGAATCAAGGCCGAATCATCCACCACCAACACTTTGATTTTGTTCATCTCATGGGCCCTTAGAAAAACACAATGTCGCCATTGACGGGGTCTTTGTTGATCTTTTCGCTGTAGCGCTTTTCCTGCTGCAAGGCGGCTGAATTGGCACTGGCCACTCGCTCAACACGAACGGCACTGGTTTGGGTATTGAAACGAATGCGGCGGCTGTGTGGCCCACCCAAATCGGATGCCACCACTTTGATTTTGTCTTTCTGTAAAAAATCGATCACGAATTCAGCATTTCTGCGACCCACGTGCTGGGTATTCAAGGCACCAGTAATATTGGCACCGCCAAATACTTTGGCGCTGAGGTGTTCTCGCTTCGCGCCCATGGTCAACAAGTCGTTGACCAAGCATTCCATGGCGTACAAGCCGTAGCGCAAAGACTTGGTTTTGTCGCCAAGGCTGCGGGCCTCAGAGGGCGAATCGGGCAACATGAAGTGATTCAGCCCCCCGATTTTTCGATGGCTGTCCCACACACATGCGGACACACACGAGCCAAGCAGGGTGGAAATTTCAGCAGGTGCCCACGATACAAAATAATCGCCGGGCATGATGATTTTCTTCACTGGCAACGTTGCGCAGTGCGCAGCAGCAGGCGAGGTGAGAAATCCTGTGCTCATGCAGTAACCTGACGCGCCTGACCTTCACCACCAGTGCCGGTTTTCGCGGCCTTGTCGGTGTTGACGGTATACACGGTTTTACCACGTAAGGTGAAATAGTCTCGCGCCATGGCGAAATTCTCGGAATGGCCTGCGTACAACAAACCATTTGGATTCATCAAGGGGGCAAACCGCTTGAGAATTTGCAGCTGCACATCTTTCTCGAAATAGATCATCACATTCCGACAGAAAATGGCATCAAAGCCTGGGCGCAGGGACCACACATTCTCCATCAGGTTCAGCTTTCGGAATGTCAACAATGCTTGCACCTCGGGGCGTACACGGATCAAGCCTTCGCTTTCGCCTTTTCCCTTCAAAAAATACTTGCGCAGTATTTCATCGGGAATTTTGTCGACCTGGTCCATGCGGTACACCCCCTTTTTTGCATGGTCCAACACCTTGGTGTCAATGTCGGTGGCCAGAATGCGCACAGGCGGATTCATGCTGTTGAAGGCCTCCATCGCGGTAATGGCCATGGTGTAGGGTTCTTCGCCGGTGGAAGCTGCACTGCACCACATCTCGATTCGTGCGTTGCGCGAAAGCGATTGCAACTGCTTTTTCAGAATATCGAAATGGTGCGCCTCACGGTAAAAAGAAGTGAGGTTCGTGGTCAGCGAATTGGTGAAGTGCTCCCATTCCGGGTTGCTTGAGTTGGACTCCAGCGCATCCAGATAGGCAGAAAAGCGGCTGTGGTTGCATGCGCGCAAGCGGCGTGCCAATCGGCTGTACACCATGCTTTGCTTGCTGGGTGCCAGTGAAATACCTGCTATTTTCAGGATGAGCGCGCGTACACGGGCAAAGTCCTTGTCATTGAATTCAAACTCCCGGTCTGCATTGTCATCGCTTAACAAACTGCGATTGACCGCTGCGGCAGCCTGTTTGGCACCGGCTACAGCATCATTGGCATACTGTGCTTTGGAGAATTCAAATTTCACGGGGGGTCGGTTCATCAAGGCCTTTGTCGCGGGGTTAACACAATTTGGGAGGTGCCCCGACGCGAATGAGTTCTATACCCTGACATGTTCCGATACTATGAATAAAATAATGCAAGGATTAAAACCTTGAAAGGGCGTTATCTCTCGCTTTGATCCTGCACACAACAATAAAAACCAACAACAAGCGAATAGACAATGAGTGAATCCAAAGGACTCCCCCCATCATTGCTGGACATCAGTAACTTTTCAGATGGTGGATTGAAAGTTCTGGTGGTGGAAGACAATGATTCGGACTTCGAGCTAATGTGTTACCGCTTGAAACAAGGCGGTTTGAAGTACACGGCAACGCGGGTAGACCGCATCGAAGACCTTCGAAAACGTCTGGAACACGAAGAGTGGCAAGTGGTGATTTCTGACCACAATTTGCCTGGTTTTGGTTCAGAGGAAGCCCTGCGCGTGGTGCGCGACTCAGGGCTGGATATCCCTTTCATTATTGTGTCGGGCAGCATTGGCGAACATGTGGCTGTAGAGGCCATGCGTGCCGGTGCCGACGATTATTTGATGAAAGACAAAATGGCACGTTTGGTGCCTGCGATTGAGCGCTCACTGCGCGCCGCAAATGAACGGCGCAGCCTGGCTGCTGCCGAGCTTGCGCAGCGGGAGTCCGAGCGGCGATTTGCCGCCATCGCCGAAAATATTCCTGGCATTATTTTTCAGATGCAATCAGGCCCCTCGATGCAGCGGCCTACTGTGCCGTTCGTGAGCGAGGGCGTGGTGCGTCTGTTTGGCGTGCCACCCAGGCTGTTTCTTGAGAATCCGCATTATTTCTTTGAGCAGTTTGAACCCGACGATGCCGCAACCCTTTTTGAGCTTTTGATGGATCCACCCAAACCAGGTGTGCCTGTGAGCTGGGAGGGTCGAATCAAAAATTACGGCAAACGCGAATCGCGTTGGGTTTACATGAATGCAGTAGCCAAACCACGTGGAAACATGTTTGTTTGGGATGGCGTGTTACTCGATATTTCTGATCGAAAACAGGCCGAAGAACGTTTGCTGAATGCACAGACCGAGTTGCGCCTGGTGACGACCGAGTTTGAGAAAAGACGTGAACAGGAACGCGGGGCAATAGCCCGTGAAATTCACGATGACATGGGTGGATCACTTACCAAGCTGAAAGCTGATGTGGCCTGGCTGAACAAGAACATGACTCTGGATGCTGCAGCGCAAGAAAAACTCGATGACATGCTGGAACTGATTGAACATTTGCTGGCCAGCAGCCAGCGGATTGCCAAGGATTTGCGCCCCGGCATTCTGGACTATGGCTTGATTCCTGCCCTGGAGTGGCAGATGAATGACTTTCAGAAACGCACCCAGATTGAGGGCGTTTTCCAGTGCAATGTCGATGAACTGGATCTCGATGGCGAACAAAGCACGGCCTTATTCAGGATTTTGCAGGAAGCACTGACAAACATCGTGAAACACGCGCAAGCCACACGGGTAGACGTGGAACTGTTTGTAACAGAAAGTGAATTAACACTGGAGATTCGTGACAATGGTCGCGGAATCGAGAATACTGATAAATTAAAAGAAACATCGTTCGGCCTTCGTGGCATGCAAGAACGGGTTGCAGCCTTCGAGGGTTGGGTCGATGTCAGCGGATCCTTGGGATCCGGGACAACGGTCATGGTGTCCATACCAAGAAGCATTCAGACAGGTGAGGCGGGAAATGATTAAGGTGCTGCTGGCAGATGACCATGCATTGCTTCGGGGAAGCCTGAAGCAGTTGCTGGATGACACGGGATTTGTGCAGGTGGTGGCCCAGGCGGGCGAATATTCGGAAATCATGAAAGCAATGACATGCCACACGATTGACCTGGCGATTCTCGATATTTCCATGCCAGGTAAAAATGGTGTGGACATTGTTAAAATTCTGAAAGACAAATACCCTGCCCTGAAAATCCTGATGTTGTCGATGCACCCGGAAGACCAGTACGCGGTGCGTTGTTTGAAGGCTGGTGCATCGGGTTATCTGACCAAAAACACCGCCCCTGAAAAACTGGTGGATGCAATCCAGGTCATTGCGGCAGGCAGCAAATACATTACACCTGAGTTGGCGGAATCGCTGGCCAGCCACCTGACTGAAGACTCGGAGAAACCGCTGCACGCCACGCTCAGTGACCGTGAATTTCAAACCATTCGCATGATTGCTGCGGGCAAGAAACTGAGCGAAATAGCGGATGAGTTGTCGCTGAGCCCGAAGACTGTGAGCGTTTACCGGGCACGGATTCTTGAAAAAATGCGCATGAAAACCAATGGTGAACTGACGCGCTATGCTCTGGAGAACGGGCTGATCTAAGCTTGCTCGGCTGTTCGTTAACTGCCCGATCATCGGCTTGGGTTCAACTCTCTCGCAGCTTTCTTAATCGCCCAATTGGCTTGGGTTCCGATCTCTCGGAGCTCATTAGTCGCCCACTCGGCTTGGGTTCCGATCTCTCGCCAGAAAACCTGTTTCTCCCTTGCTGAGCCTCGCGATGCCTGAGAACGACCCTCCTAAACTGCGGGTCGGGTTCGTTCACTGTCGCCCATTCTGGGCGACACCGGCCCTGCTCGGCACACAAGGGCAGGTTTTCTTGAAGGCGAGG
>NZ_DKTN01000010.1:0-126072 GCF_002473065.1 Limnobacter sp. UBA7229
GAGGTTTTTCTGGGCGGTCAGTGAAGCTACGTTGGTGTTGATTCCTAGCATTTTAATTCTCCAAGCAATTTATTGAGTTAAGAGTCAGTCGCCTTCAGTGTCGTGCACTGTCGTGCGCTGCTCATGATTCATTAACGCTTGGAAAAAATGATTCTTTAGGGTTGATGTGAAATTTATTTCACCCCTACCCTTTCAGGCGAAGGCTCCATGCTTTCAAGGCCAGCAACTGGGCGGCCAGGTTGGACTTGATTTTCTCGTCCGTCACATTGCCATCGGCATCAAAACCACCCGCAAATGCATTGGCAAATACTTCAGGCTTGTTCAAAGGATGTAAATCCAGATACACACACACTTGCCGCAAATGGTATTGGGCGCGTGAGGTGCCCATGCCGCCACCCGCGCCGCAAATGGCCACGGGTTTACCAGCCAGCAAGGCATTGTCCGGATAACGCGAGGCCCAGTCGATGGCATTTTTCAAGGCAGGTGCAATCGAATAGTTGTATTCAGGGCAGGCCAACATCAATGCATCGGCCTGTTTCAATTGTTCAAAAAAAGCCTGAACAGCGGCCGGCCTTTCAGCAAGGTCGGCATTGAAAAACGGCAAATCAATTAAATTGGCGAACTGCATTTCCATGCCCTCAGGCAACTGCCCGGCGGCGGCGCGCAGCAAACCCGTGTTGCTCGACTTTGCACGAAGACTTCCCGAAATACCCAGTACGCGAATGGTGTTGCTCATGGTGTTGCTCCTTTGAATTAGGCAAGTCAGTCTTTCTTGGGCGGAATGGCATAGGTGCCCACAGCATGTGCAACGGGTTCAGGCAAGCCTTCGGAGTACACACTCACCTCGCCAATTGCCAGCGTTTTGCCCACTTTGATCAATTTGCACACGCCGATGATGTCACGGTCTGCAGAAGGTTTCCTCAAAAAATTGATGTTCATATTCGTGGTCACCGCCAAAGGCACAATGCCAATTCGCCCCAGTATGCCCACATACAAGGCGCAGTCGGCCACCAAAAACATGACGGGGCCAGCCACGGTGCCACCGGGGCGCAACTCAGCCACCGTAATTTTGTGACGAATGGTAGCGGATTCGCCATCGACATGTTCAACCGTGATTTTGCTTTGTGGAAATTGCGTGTTGATGAATTCATTCATCATTTCTTTGGTGATCAAAACCCTCTCCTACTTAAGCTGTAACAAAACTCAGCACCAAACCCAGCGCTGCGCAAGTACCCAGCACCTGCATCACCGACCACTTGAAGTAAAAAAGTGCAGTGACAGCACCCAAGGTAATCGCTAGGGCGGCCCAGTCAAAATGACCTTCCAAGCCCTCAGGCCACAGCACGTGATAGGCAAAAAATACGGCAAGGTTCACTACCACGCCCACCACGGCCGCGGTAATGGCCAGCAAAGGTGCAGTGAATTTCAAGTCGTCGTGGGTGCTTTCAACCAAAGGACCACCCGCCAGAATGAACAGAAAAGACGGAAGGAATGTGAACCATGTGACCAAGGCAGCAGCAAGTGCACCCGCAATAAAAGCGTTCTCGGGTCCGAAGGCAGCCTGCACATAAGCACCTACAAAACCCACGAATGCAACCACCATAATCAGCGGCCCGGGTGTGGTTTCACCCAAGGCCAAGCCGTCAATCATTTGCGTGGGTGTCAGCCAGCCATAATGACCTACCGCACCCTGGTACACATAAGGCAACACGGCGTAAGCCCCACCAAAGGTCAGCAAAGCCGCCTTGGTGAAAAACCAGCCCATTTGCGTGAAGGTGTTTTGCCAACCCAGGCTTGCTGTCAGCAAACCCATGGGCACCAGCCACAGCAGTGCACCGGTTACAAGCACTTTGGCCAAATGAACTTTGCTGAAACGGGCATGCTCGGGTGTCGGGGTGTTGTCGTCAATTAAAGCAGCGCCATACGATTTTTGCGCACCGGCATGCCCAGCGCTGCCGTTGAACTTGGCGGGGAACAATTTTCCGCCCACAAGGCCGATGATTGCCGCTGTGGCCACAATGATGGGAAAGGGTACGTTCATGGCAAAAATCGCCACAAACGACGCTGCCGCAATTGCCCACATCCAGTTGTTTTTCAGGGCACGGGAGCCAATGCGGTGTGCTGCATGCAACACGATCGCGGTCACCGCTGGCTTAATGCCATAGAAAACACCGGCAACAACAGGCACATCGCCAAACGCAATGTAAACCCAAGAAAGCAACACCAAAATAAACAGCGAAGGAAGAACAAACAATGCACCTGCCACTATTCCCCCCCAGGTGCGGTGCATTAACCACCCAAGGTAAGTGGCCAACTGTTGAGCCTCCGGGCCCGGCAACAACATGCAGTAATTCAGGGCATGTAGAAAACGCTTCTCGGAAATCCAGCGGCGACGTTCAACCAGTTCCTCATGCATGATGGCGATTTGCCCGGCTGGCCCGCCAAAACTGATGAAACCCAGCTTTAACCAGAACCAGAAAGCCTGCATCAGGCTGACCGGTGCGGGGGGTTGATCAAGAGCGGTCATTTCAGCAGCAGGCGTGGACATTATTGATCTGAGAGGTCATTGATTGGACGGCTAATCTTATCTCATACTCGAGGCTCAACAAGGGAAACACCATGAACTGGATCAGCAACATTGCATTGGCCATCGCGGCCTTCATCCATTTTTTACCCCTCAGCGGAATCATGGGTAAAACATCGCTCGAGAAGCTGTACGGAGTAGGCATAACCGATCCCAATTTATTGATCGCCATGCAACACCGCGCACTGTTATTCGGTTTGCTGGGTGTGTTGTTCGTGGTGGCCATGTTCAAAGCCGATTTGCGCCTGCTGGCCATGTGCTTTGGCCTGGTGAGCACCGTTGGCTTTATTGCAGTGGCGTGGCAAGTGGGCGACTACAACCCATTGATTGCAAGAGTCATCAAGGCTGATGTCATTGTGATTGTGGCGCTGATCATCGGTTTGATCAACGAGTTCTGGTTCACCAAATCGTAAGGATTGAATTAAAAGCCCCCAGGACCGTCACGAGTCACTGGGGGCGGCACTACTCCCACTACCTTAATTAACAAGCCTCACGCTGTTACGTCTGCTTTCACCTGCCTGTAGGCCTTCACATCAAACTTTGACATTTGCGCTGCATATTGCGTAGCAAAACCGGGGAACATGGTGGCGTTGAAACCATCCTCGGTCAGGTACCAGCTTTTGCAACCGGAGTTCCAGTTGGTTTTTGCCAGGCGCTTTTGTATGTTGGCATTGTGTTTGGCCTGCACATCAGGCTTTACATCCAGCATTTTCAAGTTGGAATCCAGAATGGTGCGAATGCCTTTCACCGCGTAAGCGATTTGCTGCTCCATGTACACCAGTGCCGAATTGTGACCAGGGCCACTGTTGGGTCCAAACATGATGTACAGGTTGGGATAGCCGCTCACATTGATGCTTTTGTAAGCCTGCGCACCGCGCTGCCATTCCTTGGCCAATTCGCGACCACCCACACCCAGTATTGGATAAGGTGTGCCACTTTTCGGCACATCAAAACCAGTGGCAAACACAATGCAATCCACGCGGTGTTCAATGCCTTCCGAAGTGCGAATGCCCTGCTCCACAATATTGGCAATCGGCCAGGTAATCAGTTCGCAATTTTCTTTTTGCAAGGCCGGGTAGTAATCGTTACTCACCAAAATACGCTTGCAACCCAATTTGTAATCGGGTTTCAATTGCCTGCGCATCCAGGGGTCAGGCACTTGTGATTTCAAAAAGGCCTGCCCCAAACGTTCGCCAAGGCGTGTCACCGGCGAGCTCCAGATCACGGCCAGGGCCATACTTTCATGAGTCCAGTACAACGCTTCGCGAATTGCTTTTTGCGTAAAGGGCAATTTTGCGAACAGTTTTTTACTCAACTCAGAGGTTGAGAAATCGGGCCGAGGCATGACCCAGGCTGGCGTACGCTGAAATACTTTCAGCTTGTCGACTTTCTTCACCAGCTCGGGAATGATTTGAATGGCGCTGGCACCGGTGCCAACCACCGCCACACGCTTGCCGGTGAAGTCGTAATCATGATCCCATTGCGCGCTGTGAATTTTCTTGCCCTTGAAGTTCTCAATGCCCCGAATTTTTGGGAAACTGGCATTGGCCAAAGGACCGCTGGCCATGATCACGGTTTTGCCTTTCCACACTCGACCGCCGTCAGTGTGAATCATCCACAGCCCTTGCGCATCGTCCAGCTCGACTCGCGTTACATTTTGCTGATATTGAATCAGTTTCTCCAAACCAAAATCATTCACCAGGCTGTGCACATAAGCCAGAATTTCCTGGCTGCCGGAATAGCTGCGAGACCAGTTGGGGTTCGGCGCAAAGGAAAAGCTGTACAGATTCGACGGAATGTCACAGGCTGCTCCGGGGTATTGGTTGTCGCGCCAAGTGCCGCCCACCTCAGCGGCTCGCTCCAGAATGGCCACATTGTGTACACCCGCTTCGCGAAGTTTGATCGCAGTGCCCAAACCTGCGAAACCAGCACCAATAATCAAGGTGTCGTACACATGCTCGCCACTTTTTGCAGCAGCACTTTTGCTTGAACTGCGGTGCACGGTAGTACGCGCAGCAGTGGTGCCTTTCAGTGCCTTCGCAGGCTTTCTAATTTCAATCGTCATTGTGGTTTCTCGCATTGTTCAAGCCGTGGTGTGCCAAGTCAGTTTGTTCACCCAGCTTGGTACTTCGGGCAACCAGCTTTTCGGGATGTAATTGGAGGCCTTCACGGCTGCATCCACGGGTACATGGTAAAAACGGTTTTTGCGATCAATCACCCATTTTCCATGCAGGCGCATCACCTGATACCAGGGGTTGCGTCGGCCCTCAGGCGTTTCACCACCGTATTTTTCAAATTTGGCCATGGCCTCGTACAGTTTTTCTTCCTTCAAACCCATGGTCACAATGTTGTCGCGCATGCGATTCAACAAAGGGAAATACACTGCAACACCCAACAGCAGTTTGGGGTTGATGGCCGTGGCAATTGATTCCAAAGCCAGGCGGTACATTGGGCCATGACCCATCATTTCAAGCACATGGAAATCCACACCCAAATGACGGGCCTCATCGGCATTAATCTTCTTGAACACTTCATGACAAACAGGGTCTTTCACCTCATCCAGCAGGAACTTGCACAGTGCGCCATCCAGCGTCACTTCCAGCATGGGAATTACACTGCCCAAAACGCTCAAGGGCATGTCGTCGCTGTACTTGTCCAGCCATTCAATGGTCAAGCGAAGGTTGATATTCGGCTCGGGAATTTCACCTTCTTCAAGCATGCCCCAACGCTGCATCAAGGCCAGCTCGGCATTGGCATGGCGCTGTTCTTCTGCATGAAACCAGGTGTAAATTTCTTTCAAAGTATCGTTCGGGGCTTTTTTGGCCATGGCCGCAAAGCCGCGCGCACCAATGTGTTCAATCCAGGTCAGGTCGGCCATGAAGGCCTTCAGTTTGGGCCACTGTTCTTCAGTGATCATCTCGCGGCCAGGCGCATCCCAATCAATGTCGGCCAAAGCCCATTGATTCTCCTTGATGCGGCGCAGTGTTTTTTCCAGATCGAGTTGAGGCATTTTGTGTACTCCTTAAAAAGCTTTTGCGGCCACACGGGCCAATAAACCAGCACCGCGCGTGTAACTGCGGGGCATCAAGCGCTTCATGCGCCAAATCATGCGGGCATCCAGCTGGGGCAACACATACAGCTGCCCCTTGTCCAATGCATTCAATGTTTCTTTCACCACGCCGTCGGCAGACACGCCGGTCCACTCCATCAGCTTGTTGGCCAATTGGTTCGACGCGGCATCAATCCGGCCATCTTTCGTAATATTGGTTTTCACAAAGGTGGGGCACAGTGCGGTCACATTCACGCCAGTGCCAGCCATCTCGGAAGCAAGCGTTTCAGTCAATGCCAAAGCACCGGCCTTGGTCACGTTGTAGGCACTCATCAGCGGTGCAGCAGCAAAGCTGGCCGTGGACGCTACGTTGATGATGCCGCACTTTTTTACAGCACCCTTTTTACGCAAACGTGGCGCAAATACGTGGCAACCGTGAATAACACCCCACAGGTTCACGCCGATGGTCCACTTCCAGTCTTCAATCGTGGTTTCACCAATCGGTTTGCCACCCACGCCCACACCTGCGTTATTCACCACCAAATCAATGGCGGTGTTGTCCTCGGTTCCACCAAAAATTTCCTCGGCTTGCAAGGCCAGCGCTTCTACGTCCTTTAGCTTGCTGACATCGCATTTCACGGCCCAGGCCTGCGGTACAAACACCAGGTCAGCGTTCTTCAGCTTGCCGGCCACTTGGTCCATGATCATTTCCACGGTCTCCTGCGCGCGTTCCAGGCTAATGTCGGCGCACACTACACGGCCCCCCCTGCGAACTATTTCAAGCGCGAAGGCACGGCCGATACCACTGCCAGCGCCGGTGACCACTGCATTCGCACCCTTGGTAATTTTTTTCCCGAACATGTGTAAATCCTATTGCGCTTGACAGCGCGACCGTGACATTGAACAATGTCATATTAAAACGAACGTTTGTTCGGATTCAATTCGGATTTATTCATGACCAGAAAACCCAAACAAATTCGCTCCCAAAACACGGTGGAAACCATTGTTCAAGGTGCCTTCATTGCACTGGCCAAACATGGCGCAGAAGGCGCAACCACGCGACAAATTGCAGAATATGCCGGTGTAGGTGTTGGCTCGATTTATGAATATTTCGAAAACAAGGAGGCGATTTTCAGCGCCATGGGCGAGCGCTTTTCCAAAGAGCTGGTTGGGGTAATTCAGGGGGCCACAACAAACGTTGTTCGGCTTTCACTGCGCGATGCAGTGTATGAATTGATTGCCCAGACCGCTGAATTCCTGAAAAAAGACGATGAACTGTACCTGCGTTGCGCCCGAGAATCGGCCTTGATGGAAAAGCATGTGCCTTTCGGCCCCATATACCGGGCACTGGCCGACCTGTTTATCCAGCATGCCATCAAGCACCCGGAAATTTTGCGGCTGAACAATCTTCAAACCATGACTTACATTTTCATCAACAGTGGCATCGCCACCATGATTCGCTACTTGAACCACCCCAACCCAGGCTTTACTTTCGATGACCTCGCCAGGGGTCTGGCCGATATGGCTGGGCATTATGTGGAAAGGGAACTTGGCTCTATGTAAGCCCGGTGACAACATTTACCCCCTATACTGCTGGCACAACAACACGACACTGGAGACCACGAATGCGCCCCACGTTGCGCCATGTCAAACACGCCACACTGCTGGCCTGTGCGGCCCTGATTGCGGCCTGCAGCCCGCCCCCACCCGATTCCATGGACAAAATGGCCAACGGCAATATTGTGGAAATTCGTGGATTGAATACTGAGCAACTGACTTTTGTCACGCGCAATCGAATTGTGACCCTGTTCGCAACCGACGCTTACAACATCATGCGGGAAATGAAACGCCACTACCCGCAAGAGTTCAACAGCCACCCCATGCTGTCGGTACAAGCGGTGACGGAACTTCAGAACCAGAAAGGCGAAGTGTTTCAGAACCAGCCACTGTTCACTGTGCACTGGCGCAGACCCGATTTAAACCAGATGGATCTGGATTCCAAATTCAGCCTGGACACCGAAGAAATTCTTCTTTATGCCGATCGCGTGGAATCGCATAGCCTTGTAGGTGACCAGGTCTTGATTGAACATTGCACTGTCACGGGCAACGGTGACAAACGCAAACGCTTTTGCGACCAGGTGCTTGAAGGGTTGTTCAACAAGTAACACTTAATCCATGAAACTGCTGAGCACCATGGTCACTTTGCCCCCTTTCATGATGCTGGTGTCCAAAGGCTCATCGCGCTCCAGTTTCACCAGCCCCACACCGGGCGCATACCATTCACTGTGGTTAATCAGAATTTCCTGATAACCCGCACTGGCGTCGGCATAAAACACCATTTTGCCCATGCCGTCCACGCGCACACATTTCTGGAACACACCCGCAGGCGTTTCCACGGTGTCATCCAGCGATGCGATTTCATACACCATGTCAAATGGCTTGATACTGGCGTTCGCCTCAATGAAGGGTGGCATCCAGTGCGCCACATATGGGCTGGTGTCCATCGTCCAGGTGTAACCCACCCGCAGGTTTCGGCCTTTGGGCAGTATCAGACGTGGTGCTTTATCAGCCTGCGGCTTGGTTTGAACAATGACACGTTTCCCGACACGGTAAAAGCCGTCTTCCCGTTCCTGAACCAGGTAGTCCGTACCATCCGAGGTTCGACGCACCATGCCCTGGATTTCGTCTTCCTCAGTTTTAAAACTGGACGGCCCCATGCTGCGAATCATCAAGTCTTTTTTGTTCTTGCCGTCGGGCATCACAAAATCGAGTTTGTAGTGCCACTGCAAGCCTTCATCCAGCGGAAAGTATTCACCCCCACCCACTTTGGAACAGCCAGCCAGACCCAGCGCTAAAACGGCCACACTCAACATTTTCAACATGGCTTACTTCTCCGGCAACTGAGGGTCGGGCAAATCGGTGAATTCAAGATCGATTTTCTTGTCGGCTATGCGGGTGTTGTCTCGCGTGGCCTGTGGATCAAACAATTCACCACCCACTTCACCGATCTGTAAATTGCCGTTGCGCATTTGGCGCTGCGCGGCATCCAGCTTCACATGCAGCTCTTTGTCATAAGGCAACACATAAGCGCGTGGCGTGTCCGAAGGTCTGTCGTTAGCCAAGTCGCTGGCCCATACAAACAAGCGTCCCTCAATACCTTCTGTTTTATCCGGTTCTTCAACAACTACCGCATAAAACAAAAAGCGCTTGGGTAAATCAGCCTGGCTGGGCCAACCCTGCGCATTCTGCCAACCCAGATAGCTGACCCAGTAAAAGCCCACAGACACCAGAATCAGAACCAGCTTGGTAACCCAACTCATGCTGCCATACACAAGGGCCAGCAACAAAAGCGCTGCCAGAAAAATATAGGCAATGCCCAAAACCACCAGTACTTCATTCATTTTCCGTCTGCCTTCACCAAAGATTTTTCAAGTTGATTGATGTTGCTCACCGTGCCGTCTGCATCAATCGTGAACCGAACCGCTGTGGCTTCATCGCCCTCTTGCTGCAAGTTGACTGTGGAGTAATGCAACACTTTCAATTTCGGGTTTACTTCTGCAACATAAATGTTCACAGGCACGGGCAATTTGTTTTCGGTTTTGTAGTAGTGCAGGTTGACAATGTATTCCCCAGGGGGGCGACCCCGAATGGTCAACACCTCCTGATTCAGGGGGTTCACAAACACCTGCCCTTCAATCTCCTGCGTGTCATTGGCCAGGCCGCGGTCATCCCGGTCCAGGTGCAACAAGCCGTCTTGGGGGCGCATAAACCACACCTGCGCGCCAGCGGGTCCGGCGGCCCACACATCAATGTCGTTGGGGTCGTTGTCTGGCCAGCTTACCGTCACCAAAAACTCGGCCTTGGGATCAATAATTCCGCTTTTGGCAGGCGGGTTCAGCAGCAACAAGGCCATCAGAAACAGAAAAGTGAAAATCAACAAAGCGTTGAAAATCAGGTCGGTGAACGGGTCCAGTTCAAAGTCTGGCTTGTGATTGAAAAGCGGCATGCTGCTCAGCTCGCTTTCACGTTTCGGTGTGCATAGTCCACTGTGGCTGCAATCAGTTTGTCGGCGTGGCGATCGAGCATCAAAAACTGCACACCCAACAAAATGCTGCCAATCAGGCCCACCAAGGTGGTGTTCATGGCCACACCCATGCCCTGGGTCATTTGCTGCATCAAAGTCTTGATGTCCGAAATATCAAGCTGCTCCAAACCTTCCAGGCTACTGAGCATCATGATGAAACCAACCACAGTACCCAACAAACCCAACTTGATCATAAGCCCCGTGACAAACCAGCCCACCTGATGCGTACCACGTGCGCGTTCCGCCATCACCTCAGCCATCAATTGACCTTCGCTAGGGTGTGCCAGGGGATGAGTGAGGTAATCGTGGCAAATGGATTGACCCAGTTTGAAGTCGGAGAAGCCACCACGAATTTGCTCAAAATACTGGGTCTGCCTACTCAAATAAATGCTTCGCCAGCCTGCAAGGGCACTGCCCACAACAAATGCCAGCACGATCACCACACAAATACGGGTGTTGTCAGTCAGGATAATCCATTGAAAAAAGCCTTTGTGCCAAGTCATGTACAGGCCAAAGCCAGTAAGGCTGATCAGCAACACCCACAGTAAAAACAGGGTGTGTGTTTTGTTGGTAGTCAATGCAAGTAGTCCCTGTGTTGTTATTTGCCTGTCCCAGTTTGCAACAGTTCAGAAGACTACTAGCAAGCTACATTCCAGCAGAGGCTCTAAAAAGCAAATGGCTCTGTTTGGCGGAAAATGCGTTGAATGTTCAACTGGTGTGTTTCAAGTGCTTTGGCATTCACGTTGGGGTCGGTTTGAACATAAACAATGTTTTTAAACTCACCAATTTGCGCACTAATCTGCTCAATCAGTTCCACCTCGCTGACACCATCCTCAAGCCCATACAATACTGCTTGTTGAACACGCACAAAATAGTTCAGGTTGCGTTCTATCCAGTCGCGGCCCAAAACGCCAAATGAAGTCAATACTGTGTCATCAGCCGCCATTCGCGCCTTCAAGCGACCCAAAAAATTGATTCGCTCCACCACATTGCCATCGTACAAATCGGGTATGTCCCTGTTTTGAACAGCCGAGCCTACCCACCACAATTTCAGTTCCTGATTGCGCAACACCAATGCCTCTTCGGTTTCAAGGTCTTTGTACAAGCGAAACTTCCAGGGCACCCAATCATTGTGCAACAAACCCAGGTGACCTGTTTGGGTTCGTAAAATACGGCCCGGAACCAGGGACTCCGTGCCTTTCACGGAATCGCTTCCCATTCTTTCGGAAAAGTTTTCAATGCAGGTGGGGCAACGCTCGCGCATCAAATCAGCAGTGCGTTTGCCGGCCACTACGCGGCTTGAAAAATTCTCGCCCGGAGCAAGTGTGCTGGCAAAAGCAGCACGAAAACCGACATTGCCCAACACATGTTCAGGCTTGGGTTGCGTATTCAAAACCCACACAGGCTTGGTGCCAAATTTGGAACGAATGGCTGCAGCTACGCTTTCGCCCACAGCGGCAGTTGCACCGGAATCAATCACCATCAAGGCTTTGGGCGAATCAACCACGACAATCGACAGTGCAAAATCCTGCCCTTCTGCGGGCAGGCTTTGACCCGCACAAGTCCACTCATAGACCGTGGCACGGTGTTGTTGCCAGCAATCTCCCGCTTGGGCATGGGCAAGCGGCGCAAGCAAAAACAAGGCAGCTGCAAAGGTAACATTTCGAACGTTCAAAGACATGTGAAAGCAAAGCCTGAGTCAACACAACCCCGAAAGGATAGCTGATTCAGGCCTTGCCTCAAAATGCTAGAACTTCAGACTGACCCCCACCCACGCATTTCGGGGGGTACCTGGCGCCAAAAAAGATTCATAAGTAATGTCACCTTCATCGTCCACCAAGGCACCGTTGCGATCAAAAATATTGCCGCCCAACAAAGCACCATTGAAATATTCACGGTCAAATACATTGTTTAAACGTGCAATCAATGTGAGGTTTTTATTCAAGGCATGGTTCACACCCAGATTGAATACGGCAAAACCGGGAATACGACCATTGTCCTTAAACTCAACTGGCCCATCGCCCGGAATATTCACGATGCCAGCCTGGTGCTGGTTGTTTTCATTGCCACGCGCGTACTGCTCGCTTTGCGCCTGCATGTCAACAAACAGCGTGGTCGCATCGCTGGCCTTGTAACCCAATGATAATTTCACATTGTGTTCTGCCAGGCCGGGAATTTTGTTGCCTGGTTGCACTTGAATGAAACCACCTTCTACTGCCGGGTCACCGTTCAAATCCACTGCACTGCTGTTCCCTTCGCTGGCCAGTCGAGCTGCGCTTTGAAACGTCGCATCGAGGTACTGGTAGCTGGCACCGAAATTCCACACGGGTGTTTCCCAGTCAAAATCCAGTTCAACCCCCTGTCTGCGGGTTTCTCCGTAGTTCTGGAAAAATCCACCAGAACCCGCACCATCGGTGACGAACAAAATGTCGTTTTTGTTATTGGCCTGAAATATATTGAAAGAGAAACCATATTGGTTGTTACCGCCAGCCCAGCGGGTTCGATAGCCACCCTCAACCGTGGTGGTGATCACTTGCTCAAGAAACGGGTCGGCAGCCATTGCATTCGGTAACAGGCACGGAAATTCCGGGTCAGAACAAGCCAGTTCAACCGGTGTGGGTACCCGGTTGCTGGTGCCTGCACTGGCATACCAGGTGCTGCGCGCAGCCGTTTGATAAGCAATTCCAATAGACGGATTAAAACGCTGGTAGGTGTAATCGTTGTTCAAGCCCGGGCTGGCCTCGCCTTCCTGATTGATCAAAACCGGGCTTAAACGGTCTGTGGTTTTCACTGAGGCGTGGTTGTAGCGGCCACCCAATAAAACCGTGGTTCTGTCATTCAAACTCCACACGTCTTGGGCATACACGCCAAATTGGCGGTTGTTCGCCTCCACATTCACTTGCTCAATCGGTGCGTACAATTCACGCACCGTGCGGTCGTTGTTAAAAACGCCCAGGGCGTAGCTGCGCCTGAAATCCGACTTCCCGAATTCAAGCTGGGTGCCCAACAACACCTTGTGCGCACCCAATGGTGCCAAGGCATACTGCAAGCCCAATCCCACCACATCCTGATTCAATACACCGCGGTTATTTGCTCCGGGGCAATCGGCGCTGTCAGGTTCCATGGCAGCAGGGTCGTTTTCATCAAAAGTCACTGTACCCGGCGCATAAGCGGTAGATGCCGGTGCGCTGCAAGTCACGTTGTAAGTGCCCGGGCCCAGATTGCCTTCTACTTCTGCACGGTCAGGTTCGAACTCGGCCACACCGAAGCGGTAGTCTTCGTTTTCGTTACCATCGCCGTTGAATGTGGTCGATTTGGAGCTGCGGTAATAGGCGTTCGCTGTCAGCTCAGCTCCGCTTTGCAAGTAGCGCGTGAAGTCCACCGCAAACTGCCCACCCGTGTTTTGAGTGTTGTCAAAATAGGTGTACGACTGGGCACGATTCTGGTCGTAAAAACTGCGAGGTACCACGCCATTTCCGTTCAAGTCAGACTCATAAAACGCCAAGCTGAAATTGGTCTGTGTGTCACCGGAAACAATGCCCATTTTGCCGAACAACTGCATGACAGAACTCGGTGACAGCACCCGCCAACCATCTTCGTTAAATGAATTAAAGTTCACATAAAAATCGCGTTGGGTGGGCTCATCCACCCAACCTTTTTGAACGCCGAACCGGGTTCGACCGAAATCGCCCAGTTCAGCATCCACTTGTGTACCCTGAAAATCGCGACCACTTTTGGTTTGCATCACAATGGCTCCGCCCAGCGAATTCAAACCGAATTGCGGCATGGTGCCTGGTAGCACGGCCACTTCTTTCAAAGCCGACTGGGGTATGGCATCAAACCGCACCACATCGCCAAAGGTTTCATTCTGGCGCACGCCATCCACATACACTGACAAGCCGGGCGGTGTCCCTAGCAGCGGTGTTACCGAAAAACCGCGATAGGTCACGTCAGACTGATACGGATTGCCTTGGTTGTCAGTCACCTGAACACCGCTGATGCCGCGAAACAGACTGCGGCTGATGGATTCCCTGCTCGAATTTTGCTCCAGAGAGTCTATTTTTTTAACGCTGAAAGGTGCTTGATCAACTGATATCGCAGCACCAGGCAGGGGAGTCGTAGAAATTACTTCGATTTCTTCCAACTGCTGGGCGTACACCGGGACGAGGAAAGATAAAACTGAAAGTGCAACAACACGAGTGCACCAATACGAATGTTGACGCGCAAACATACACAGCCCTTTGATTTCGATTTGTAATTGTGAAGTCTCGCGATTGGCCTGCTCTGCGCGCCAGGGAGAATGGCCAGGCAACCTCGCGACTTGTCTTGACTATATTCCACAATATTGCCAGATTCCGACAGGGAAGTTTTCCCGAAAAGGATTTCACCTCTTCTACACAAGCCATTTCTGGTGCACATTGTGGCTGTTCAAACAAACAATTCAACCCATGCGTTTAAGCGAGTTACTGGTTAGAAGATTGCTCACCTGGCTTGGCCTTTGGGCTGCATGCTGCGTGTTGGTGGTATTCACCATGGGTCGGCTGGACGTTCAAACCGAGTATGCGGCCGCCTCTGAACTGGTTGATGACTTGCACCGCGGGCTTTCGAATGCAGAACCCCTGGGCAATCTGGAGCTACAACGCCTGCGCCAACAACTGGCCGAACGAAAAGCAGAACGGGAACGCCGGGAAACCCGACGAGAACTCTATTTAATCAGCGCCATGTTGCTGCTGATGGCAGCGGGCAGCGGCGTGGTGGTGTGGTATTCCCTTCGGCCCGCCTTGAACCAACCTTTGCAGCAACTGGTTCAATGGCTGCGCGATTATGAAGAATCGGAGCGCGACCCAACAAGACCAGCCCCCACCTTGGAAAACACTGAAGAATTCAAGATCGAGGAGTTCAAACGAATTCACGACAGCGTTTCACAGCTGATTCAAACCCTGAACACCGAGCAAAAGAAAAGCCGCGCGCTGCTAAACCGTGTGGTGGACCTTCAAGAACGTGAACGCCAGACGATTGCACAGGATTTGCACGACTACTTTGGACAATCGCTGACTTCCATTTCGGTAAACTCTGCTTTTCTGGTGAAAAGCACCCAGGCGAATACGCAAGAAGCAGCGAAGGCCGTACACGACCAGGCGCAGGAAATGATGGGCTGGCTGCGCGGTTCGCTGCGCGAACTAAAACCGCACCTGTTGCTTGAAGTTTCACTTCGCGATGCAGCGCTGGACCTACTGGACAATTGGGCCAAGCGCCATGGCTGGTACGTTGACTTTGCCTGGGCGCCCAACACCCCGGCCCTGCCGAAAGAGGCACCCATTGCCGTTTACCGCACCTTGCAGGAAGCGCTCACCAATGCGGCCCGCCATGCCAACACCAAAAAGTTGAAAGTATTGGCAGGTTTCGATGAGCAAGCCCATGAATTTATCTTGATTGTGGAAAACGATGGTGTTGCCTCGTCTGCTCCCATCAATCCCTCTTTGGGGCTGACCGGTATTCGCGAGAGAATGGCCAGCCTGCAAGGCCGCGTTTTCTGGAACACCGAGATGGACAGGTTTGTGTTGCGTTGCCATGTTCCGGTTGTGGAGGTCAATCATGCCGCTTGAATCCAGAATAATTCTGGTGGATGACCACGCGGCAGTTCGCGCGGGTTACAAACGCTTTATTGACTCTGAAACCGACCTGATCGTTGTCGGCGAGGCAGGCAATGCAGACCAGGCCTTTGTCTTGCTGAAAACCCAGGCCTGCGATGCCTTGGTATTGGACATCAGCATGCCAGGGCAAAGTGGGCTGGAATTGATTAAACGGGTTCGATTGAAATGGCCCAAACTGGCCTTGGTGGTGCTTTCCATGCACGACAGCCCGGTGGTGGCCTCCAAGGCACTGGAACAGGGTGCGCGGGCCTACGTGACCAAGTCCAGCGAACCCGAGGAGTTGATTCAAGGCATTCGAATGGCACTGGGCGAACAAACATTTGTATCCGGAGACGTTCAAAGCCAAGGCATGTTCAACAGCACCGGGCCACAGCACGCCCAGGAGAACCTGCAACAGCACACCCATGCAACGCAAGAACCGGCGACCACACTGACCTGCGGATTGACCCCCAGAGAAGTGGATGTGGTGCGCTTGCTGGTCGAGGGCCACACCATCGAACAGGTGGCAGTCAGCTTGGGGATCAGTGGCAAAACCGTGAGCAACAACCTGTCACACATTCGTCAAAAGCTGGGTGTACAAACAGATTTTGAGCTGGCGTTTTGGGCTTGGAGCCAGGGGTTTGGAAGAAAACCTCCCGGTTTTGGCGAGTAAAGATACTCACGTTTTCCTCATTCGTATTTTCCCGTATTTTGCCTAAAAATCGGCTGCTTTGCCTTGCAACCTGTTGCGTTCTCGGGGATATTCAACCCACAACCAAAATACGACAACACTTTCTCAGGAGGAATTACGCATGATGCTACGCAAAGCAAAAACGGCCATTCTGGCAGCGGCCATTACAGGCTTGGCACTCGCTGCCACACCCGCCAAAGCCGAATTCATCAACATTCTGACCGGCGGTACGTCTGGTATTTATTACCCGATTGGTGTTGCCTTGTCCAAAGTGTATGGCGACAACATCAAAGGTGCACGCACCCAGGTTCAAGCCACCAAAGCATCTGTTGAAAACCTGAACCTACTGCAACAAGGTCGCGGTGAACTGGGTATTTCGTTGGGCGACTCCGTAAAGCTGGCCTGGGAAGGCGATGCAGATGCAGGCTTCAAAGCCCCCCTGAACAAACTGCGTGGCATTGCTGCCATTTACCCCAACTACGTACAAATTGTGGCATCCAAATCGTCTGGCATTACTTCTCTGGACCAACTAAAGGGCAAAGGTCTATCAGTGGGTGCCGCCAAATCGGGCACTGAATTGAATGCCCGTGCTATTTTGGGTGCTGCTGGCATGAGCTACAAAGACCTCGGCAAGACCGAGTACTTGCCTTACGCAGAATCGGTCGAGTTGATGAAAAACCGTCAACTGGACGCCACTTTGCAATCGGCAGGCTTGGGGGTAGCCTCACTGAAAGACTTGTCTGCCTCTATGGAAGTGAGCATGGTTGCTGTGCCTCCCGAGGTGGTTAAAAAGCTGGGCGCGCCTTACGTACCCGGCACCATTCCGGCAGGCACTTATCAGGGTCAAACCAAAGACGTTCCTACTGCGGCGATCGTGAACTTCCTGATTACGCACTCCGAAGTATCTGACGAAACCGCCTATCAAATGACCAAACTTCTGTGGGAAAACCTGGCTGCTCTGCGCTCTGCCCACAAAGCGGCTGAAGCCATCAAGTTTGAAAATGCCTTGCAAGGCATGCCAGTACCACTGCACCCCGGTGCAGAAAAGTTTTACCGCGAAAAAGGTTTGATCAAGTAAGCAGGCAAACCTGCGAAGCAATTAGCAAGTAGCACCTGCCACACCCCGCCGGGGTGTGGCTTTCAACCTCAGTTACCTTGTGGGCCCGTTCAGGGCTTTTCGTCTATGTCCAATACTCCCGATTCAGCCGTAGCCACAGAAGCCAACTCTGGCTTTCACGACCCAACATCCGCCGGGTTCACGCGTTCATTTGAGGGCCGCCTGCTCTTCTGGATTGCTGTTTTATTCTCGACATTTCAGATTGCAACAGCTGCACACTTGTTTGATTTACCCAGTCAGGTTCAACGGGCGTGCCACGTGGGCTTTTTGCTGCTGCTCTCATTTCCCTTGATTGCCATCAACAAGAATGCTGCCGTGAAGGCGATTGCCTGGGTGCTGGCCTTGGCCGCGCTCGGAGTAGCGGGCTACCAATGGGTAGAGTACGAACCCTTGCTAATTCGCGCTGGCGACCCCACCGAATTGGACATTTACCTGGGTGTGATCGCCATTGCCACTGTGTTTGTGGCCACCTGGCTTTTAATGGGCCCTGCCCTGCCGATTATTTGCGGCACATTTTTCGCCTATTGCCTGTTCGGCCAATACCTGCCGGCGCCATTTGACCACCGGGGATACGACTTCCACCAAGTGATCGAACACATGGCCTACGGCACAGAAGGTATTTATGGCATCCCGACCTATGTGTCGGCATCGTATATTTTCCTGTTTATTTTGTTTGGTGCTTTTCTCGAAAAAGCTGGCATGATCAAGCTGTTCACCGACTTCGCGCTGGGCCTGGTGGGCCACGCACAGGGCGGTGCTGCCAAAGTGGCTGTGGTGTCCTCGGCACTCATGGGTACCATTTCAGGTTCAGGCGTGGCCAACGTGGTTACAACTGGTCAATTCACAATTCCCTTGATGAAAAAATTCGGCTACCGAGCCGCTTTCGCTGGCGGGGTTGAATCCACCGCCTCCATGGGTGGTCAGTTGATGCCACCGGTCATGGGCGCAGTGGCTTTCATCATGGCCGAAACGCTGGGTGTGGCGTATTCCGAAATTGTGAAGGCAGCGATCATTCCGGCCATTCTGTATTTCTTTGGTGCCTTCTGGATGGTGCACCTGGAAGCCGGCAAACATGGCTTGAAAGGCTTGGATAAAAAAGACTTGCCTTCCCCTTTAAAAGCCGTGAAAGAACAGTGGTACCTCGTCATTCCCCTGGTGGCACTGGTGTGGTTGTTGGTGGGTGGCTACACGCCCTTGTTTGCCGGCACTGTAGGCCTTGCCTTTACTGTGGTACTTATTCTGGGCGCATCCATCGCAATTGGCTTGCCAAACACCGTAATTCGGGTGTTGTTCTGGATTGGATTGGGTGTGGTGTGTGCTGCTTTCCTGCAATTCGGCATTTGGGTAATCGCGGGGGCAATCATTGCGTTGATCGCTGTGAACGCTCTGAAAAAAGGTGGTCGGGAAACCCTGGCTGCTTGCCGTGATTCACTGGCCGATGGTGCAAAATCGGCTCTGCCTGTGGGTGTGGCATGCGCCATGGTGGGTATTATCATCGGCACCATGACACTGACTGGTGCAGCCAATACATTCGGTCAGTTTGTGGTCAGCGTGGGCGAAAATAGTTTGTTCCTTTCACTGGTGCTGACCATGCTCACCTGTATTGTATTGGGCATGGGTATTCCAACCATTCCCAATTACATCATTACCTCCAGCATTGCAGGCCCAGCGCTTGAACAGCTTGGTGTACCTTTGATTGTCAGCCACATGTTCGTGTTCTATTTCGGCATTCTGGCCGACCTGACCCCCCCTGTGGCATTGGCCTGTTTTGCAGCCGCACCGATCGCCAAAGAGCGCGGACTGACCATTTCCATGGAGGCGGTGAAAATTGCTGCAGCAGGTTTTGTCATTCCTTTTATGGCGGTTTACACCCCCTCATTGATGCTTCAGGACGGTGGCCCTCTTGCAAGTGAAATTGGCTATATTCCTGCTGTTATCTACATCGTGATTAAAACAGTGCTGGCGATCAGCCTGTGGGGCGCGGCAGTCATTGGTTATTTGGGCGCGAAGTTACCGGTGTGGATGCGAGTGCTGGCGATGGTTGCATCGTTCACGCTTATTGCAGCCTTGCCCATCACCGATGAAATCGGCTTTGCCCTGTCTGTGGTGTTTGGCTACCTGGCTTGGCGCAACGTGCGCGCAGTGAAAGGCAAGCTGCAGCCTGCATGAGCCTGTGTGTATTCATCGCCGGGAAATCAGCGGCCTGCCTTGCAGGTTTGCTGTTTTCCCTGAGCTGGACTCACTCGGTGGAAAAAACCGAGTGGGTTGAACACTGGCAGCTGAAAGATGAACAACTGGTATTGAAAGAAACATTTGTCAAAGGCAGTGGTGCAGGAATCGACCCGGCACCCAATGCAGTGCTTGAGAACGGCTGGTATCGCTGGGCACCTGAATCGCCGTTGACTGTACCTGCCATCTCACTGGCCAATTCAGAATTGACGCCCGACAACTGGATGCTTTGTGTGTTGGATTCGGTGACTCGCGAAACAAGCAAGTGCATTGATTTTGCGAAGTTCGAAGACCGAGGCGTTGAGTTGTTTACCATCCAAGCGAGCAGATAGCCGATTGTTTGGCGTGCTCAGGTGCATACCCGTTTATCTGGCTTGCTCAGGTGCATACCCTCTAGCGCCGGAGACTTGCGGTGTGCGGTGCGCGGTGCGGGTGGGTGAGGCTTGTGTGTGGCAACGGTTGGCCGGCTTTGCAAGGCTTCCCGGCGGCTTCGCAGCGCGGGGCGGTTCCGAAAGGAACCGATGCGAAGACGCTTAAGCGTTTCGCATGCCCCAAGCCAGAAGCATCAAGCCGGAATCAGAAGCATTGCTTAGGCCAACCGTTGCCACACACAAGCCTCGCCAATACCAATCATCAATCACCAACCGCCAGCCTCAGCCCCCACCCCTCAAGGTGTGCATCTGAAACTGCTTCGAGAAATGCGCCCTCGCATCAGCAGGCACACCATCAGAAAACGCCAGCGTCACTTCCATGCGTTTTAAACGCACCAAAGCAATCACGCGGTCTGGCATTTCTTTCCAGGCAATTCGCGCAGTACCACCCTGCACTTCAAAATCCGCATAGTCCGCCTGCTCTGAAATCATCGGAAAGAGTTCAGCAATCATGTGCACCCAGCGACGCAACTCGCGCTCGGTGCACGACATATCCAGCGCTTTGTCGGTGTTGAAAATGGCCATGCGAAACTAACCGCCCGCAATGGGAGGCCAAATGGCCAACACATCGTCGGGTGTTAATACTTTGCTGGCTCGATCGGCTGGGTCCACATACACACCATTCACAAGTACCAAGTGTGTAAGCTTCTCCGGAAGATGAAACTGGTCAATGATTTGTTGCACGGTGCTGCCCTCTTTTATCTGCAAGCGAACCGCGTTGTCCACGCGGTTCGTTGGCAAATAGTCGGTCAGTGTTGCAAAGAGCTTGAGGGTAATTTCCATGTACTTTGTGACTGAGCGCAAGCCAGATAGGCTTCCATTAATCGGGTTGGATCTTCGAGCAAATGGTCTTTCCATTCGCCCAAGTGGATTTTGCCCTGAATCAGACCCCGCATGACGCCAACATGGTTCGTTAGCCCCAAACTGGTTGCACCAATCAGTACATCGCCAAGAAATTCCAAACGCATGTAGGAAAATTCGTCCTTGTTTTGCAACTCGACGCTTTGCCCACCCTCTGCACCCCACCACTGCCCAAACGAGGCAGCGATCAAACCCAAAGTATCCAGCACGTTCATCGCCAAACTGCCTTGTGTTTGTGTGCCCTGCCCCATCATGTTTTGGGCGGCAATGCGTGCATCATCAGCCGCAGCCGGTTGAATCATGTTCACGGTTTTCTCACCGGTTGAGAAATCGCGAACCTGTGCTACATCGCCAGCGGCGTACACATCGGCAATATTGGTTTGCATGTGATCGTCCACCAGCAAGCCCTGATCCACCTGCAAGCCACTGCCTTCCAGAAAGTCAAGGTTGGGTTTCACACCCGTGGCAGAAATCACCAAGTCCACTTCCAGCACTTCACCGTTTGAAAGTTTTGCACGCAAAGGTGCACCGTCTTTCGCAGCCACTGCCGTGCCGAAACCAATCGCAGAGCCAATTTTCTCAATCAGACTTTGCTGTTGAGCCTGGCTACCCACTTCAATGGCTTCAACTTTCGTTGAACAATGCACATTCACGCCTTTCTTGATACACCAGTCGCGAATCATGGAACCCGCACCTTCAGTCATCATGCGGGGCACCATGCGGTTGCCCATTTCAACCACAGTCAACTTCACGCCGCGCAAGGCCAGTGCTTCCATGATGATGCAGCCGATAAAACCCGCACCCATTTGCAACACGCGCGAGCCGGGCTTGGCCAGCTCGATAATTTGCCGTGCATTTTCCAGTGTCCAGCAAGGGTGTACGCCTGGCAAATTCACCCCAGGAATGGGGGGTGAAATTGGCCGCGCACCAGTGGCAATCAGCAGCTTGTCGTATTCAAGCACATCGCCATTGTCCAGGTGAACTTTCTTGCCTGCCGTGTCCAGCCTGGTGGCGCGTGCGCGAATTTCTTGAATATTCTGCTTCTTGAAATGGTCGGGGTCTTTGCGAAGGTAAGTGCCCTTTTCACCCACCTTGCCAATCAGCAGGTATGGAATAGCCATACGGGAGTATGGGGGTTCCGGTTCGGCACCCACCATCACGATTGAATCGCGTGGCCGCTGCTTGCGAATTTGCTCGGCAGCGACCACCCCCGCAGGCCCGTTACCCAAGATAACGTGCCGTGTTGGAGTGGTTACAGTCATAGCCCCAAGCGCTCCAGTGTTGCTGAAGTTGGGCGACCCTCGGTGTCCCAGCCACGCAGCTCGAAGTACTCAGGCAGCATTTTGTCGATGCCGTTGACCAGGCCTTTGGCAGGACCCACTTTCGCTGCGTCTTTCTTCAAACGTGCAGGCAGGTCGTCGTCAGCCTTGGTGAAACCGGCTTCCAGGTTGAACTGGCGTTCCATGTTCCAGATGCGTTCACCCATGGTTTCCAGATTCGCCATGTCGAACTCATCGCCACATGCAGCAGCAACCTGTGGTTGCACATCAGCCAGCGTCCAGGCAAAGCTGGTGAACACGCAAATACCGGCTGAGTCGAACACGGCTGTTGCATCCTGGAATGCTTTCACCAAAGCTGGCTTTCCATCGGTCACCAAGGGGTCGGTTTTCACCGGAATACCCAGCACTTCCGATGCCACGGTGTAACCACGCAAGTGGCAGGCACCGCGGTTGGAAGTGGCATACGCCAAACCCATACCCTGAATACCGCGAGAGTCGTAGGCCGGGAATTCCTGACCCTTTACGCTCATCGACAATTCGGGGTGGCCATACTTGGCCGTCAAGCGCTTGGAGCCCTGGCCAATTTCAATGCCAAAACCTTCGCCATTGCACGTGTCTTCACTGAGCTTCACCAATGCTTGCGCGGAACCAAATGGCGCCTTGCAGCCCAATTGCGCTTCAGTCAACACGCCCATTTCATACAATTCCATCACGGCTGAAACAGTGGCGCCCAAAGAAATCGGATCAATGCCATGCTCGTTGCACAGAAAGTTCACATACGTGAGTGCTTCCAGATCGTTCACACCGTTCGATGAACCCAAAGCCCAGGCTGCTTCGTATTCCAAACCGCCAGATGCACCATGGTACTGCGGCTTGTTTTCTACGGTGAAGTGGGTTTCGTCAATTTTGGAAATGCGTCCGCAAGCAATGGTGCAACCAAAACAGGCCTGGTTGGTGACCAGGTTGGCCTTGCCATCGGTTTTGCGGGGCTCGTGCATTTTCTCGCCAGAAATGTCTTTGGCGCCATCAAAAATAACATCGCGGTGATTGTTGGTGGGCATGGCACCCATCTCGTTGATCACGTTCATCAAGACCTGGGTGCCGTAGGTGGGCAGGCCAGTACCGGTCACGGCGTTCTCAGCGAGAATTTTTTTCTTCTCGTAAGTCACCTTCATGAATTCCTTGGGGTTGGAAATATTGCCAACGCCCTTGGTGCCACGCACTGCGATTGCTTTCACGTTCTTGGAACCCATCACAGCGCCAACGCCTGAACGGCCAGCCGCGCGGTGCAAGTCGTTCACAATGGCTGCATACAGCACCTGGTTCTCACCGGCCTTGCCGATTGAGCACACACGCATCAGCGGGTCCTGGTGTTTGGTTTTGATGGCAGGCTCGGTGTCCCATACGCTCTTGCCCCACAGATCAGAAGCATCCATCAATTTCGCACTTTCATTTTCAATTAGCAGGTACACAGGCTTGGGCGATTTGCCTTCCATGATCACCATGTCCCAACCAGCACTCTTCAATTCATTGCCAAAGTAGCCACCTGAATTTGAGCAGGCAATTGCGCCAGTCAGCGGGCCCTTGGTGATCACTGAATAGCGGCCGCCAGTGGAGGCCATGGTGCCTGTCAGCGGGCCTGTTGCATAAATAATCTTGTTTTCGGGCGAAAGTGGATCCACTTTCGCATTCACTTCTTCCACAAAGTACTTGGTGGCCAAACCACGCTGGCCAAGGTAGCTTTTCGCCCAATCCATTCTCAAGTCTTCGCTGGTGCAGGTGCCTGCTGTCAGGTTCACGCGCAGTACTTTACCGGTCCATGCCATTTGTATTACTCCCTTCTCTCTGTTCTATTCAATGGTCAACGAGTTACGCGTGAGCCTGGTTGCTCAGCTTCTCGGCCCACTGCTTCATTTTGTCCAAACCAGTCCAGTTGGAATCCACAAAAGTGATTGCGCCGGTTGGGCAGGCAGTTGCACAGGCGGGGTCGCCGCCGCACAGGTCGCACTTTTGAACCTTGCCGGTTTCCTGAACATAGTTCACCGTGCCAAACGGGCAGGCGATTGTGCACACTTTGCAACCCACGCAGGTGTCTTCTGACACCACTTTCACGCCATTGGTTTTGTCCATGGTGATGGCTTCAACCGGGCAGGCATGCAAACACCAAGCCTCATCGCACTGGGTGCAGGTGTAAGGCACTTTCTTGCCGGTGTGATGAAAGTCGAATACCTTAATTCGTGACAGTGAGGTGTTGAACACCTGATAATTCTCATAGCTACACGCCATTTCACACTGAAGGCAGCCCGTGCATTTGTCAGGCGTGATGTGAAGAGATTTTTGCATCCCGTTGTTCCTCGCTTCTTTGGTTATTTGTTTTGGGCACTACATACATGCCTTCTTATGCAATAAGCCTGCCAACTTGAAAAGAAAATTTCAGCGGCTCTCGGCAACACTTTTCCGAGTTTTTGCACATGGGGTTTTCCCGATGCAACACAGCTGTTTCAAAATGGAACACTTGTTGCAACAAAAAAGCCCTGCGATTGCGCAGGGCTTTAAGTACACATAAACCAGAATGAATTCAGGTCAAATCAAGGTCTCATGTACTTCACACCATAATTGGAAAAAATCTTTTCCAGCTCACCACTTTCCTTCAACTCATTCATGGCCACTGTCAGTTTTTCAGCCAACTCTTTGTTGCTTTTCTTGGTGGCCATGCCCACAGCCCAACCTTTGGGTGGCAGTGCATTGTGCGGCACTTTGGCCACAAAATAATCTGCTTTTTTATCTGGGTGCTGGTGCAGCGCCCACTCCAACTCGGCACGCGTGGCCATGACTGCCACCAGTTCGCCATTCACCATGGCATCAACCGCTTCTTTGGGCGTCTTGAAGTTCACCAGATTGTTTGCATACGCGGCACCATCGGCGCCAGCCAACATGATGCTGGGGAGGGCTGCTGCTTCAGCGCCAATTTTGTTGCCTGTTTCCGAGAACGGTTTCAGGCTGTCCAATGTTGGCAGTTTCTTGATATTACGTGCCACGAAAATATCGTCGCGGGTGTAAGGAGAAAAGAACAGGGCCTGGTCCTCCTTCTGCATAATGTAAGCATCAACGGGTGCATGCATCAAAATATCGGCGGGCGCACCTGCCAGGTAATGGCCACGCGTCACCATGTTTCGAATGTCGTCGGAGAACTCTTCATCCTCAGTAAAAGCGCGCACCCGCAAGCCCAAACCCAGCTTGGCCGCCAAGGCTTTGGCAATGTCCACGTCAATGCCTTTGCCTTCATGTGAATAAGGTGCCAGGTAGTTGTACACCGCCACAGTCAACACGCCAGAGGCCTGCACCTTGGCCCAGTCACTTAACTCTTGTGCGGCAGCGCCAAGCTGCAAGGAAAAGCCCAGCGCAACAGCACCAAACCATTTGATCAAAGGTAATTTACACATTGGATTGAACGAATTCTTCATAAGGTCTCCTGAAAGCCGTGCCTTGGATGCACTTTTTATTTTGAATGGATACTGAAACAGACAGGAGGGGCCTGTTGTTTCAAACAACGGACCCGCCCCACATGCCCATATGTCGAGTTATTCGTACTTCCGGGTTTCAACATACGCCTTGATGGCCCAAATGGCTTCCTGACTCAAAATACCCGCAAACGCAGGCATGTAGACGCGGTCACCACGAACTTTGCCGCCCAGTACCGAATTGCGGTAGTAGGTGTCAATTTCCACCTTGCATTGCTCCTTGGCTTTCTTGCCCGCAAAAGAATCGCACTCAGTGTTCATTTTGCGCAAGTCTGGAGAAATTCCCCCACTCACCGCCTCAAGGCCATGGCACCGGGCGCAGTTCTGGTTGTAGGCTGAGCTGCCCACACGAATGGCTTCCTTGTCACCAACATACGGATTGGTTTCCAGCATGTCATCGCCCAATGGCTTGAGCGTGGACACATCCACAACCTGCGGGGTTACATCACCGTGAGCCAATGCCACTGAAGCAGCAATTGAAAAAATGGTTGCCACAAGGGCTTTACGAACTAACATCACAACTCCTGTATTTCTAAGAATGATTCAACACAGGGTAGCTACTGCAATCCCCATGCCACCCTATTCATTTGGATTTGTGAATTAGTTTTACCAATTGTGACAAATCGCGAACTCTATGGTGCGGCTTCCTGATCTGTGCTACTTTTTATCAAAATGTGTTTCATTCTGAAACACATTGGATTGAGTTGGCACAGTGCTTGCATTGGGCAACATAGCAGCTGAAATATCAATACAAGCAAAAACATTCAGCGCTTCAAGTTGCACCCAAAACCATACTTATAAAACGCAGCACCACAAGAAGCAGGAAACATGGATGGCATTCTTATCCGAGCGGGATGGCGGCAGCCTCGCATCCAACGCCCAAGTGATTGAATTGATCGACCCGGGCACGGAAGGACACCTCGAATTCATTCGGCGTGCGCATCAGCGTTCAACGGCTGCTGGTTTGGACACCACTTCCAAAGTGGACATGGCCCCACCGCCCAGCAGTTCACTGAAAGAATTGATCGAGAAAAACAACCGGTTAAAATCGTGCGCTTTGCCCTTCATGGAAACCCTGTACGAGCAAGTGGTTAACACCCACAGCATGGTGTTGTTGACCGATGCCAGCGGAACCATTATTGAATCGCTGGGCGACGATGATTTTTTGGTGAAAGCCCAGAAAGTAGCCTTGGCTCCCGGCGTCACCTGGAGTGAGGAACACAAAGGCACCAATGCCATTGGCACCGCACTGATTGAGGAATTGCCCACTGTTGTTCACGGGCAAGATCACTTTCTGGATGTGAACCGTTTTCTGACCTGTTCAGCCGCCCCCATCTTTGACCCAAACGGTGTGGCGATTGGCGTGCTTGATGTAACGGGCGACTATCGCAGCTACCACCGCCATACCATGGGCCTGGTGCGTATGTCCGCGCAAATGATTGAAAACCATTTGTTCAACAGCTCGTTTCAAGACGCAATTATTGTTCAATTTCACCAGCGTGGCGAGTTTCTGGGTTCGGTTGTGGAAGGCGCAGCAGCCTTCTCGCCAGCGGGTAAGTTTCTGGCTGCCAATCGTGCAGCCATGGTGCAATTTGGCATGTCAGCCAATGCACTGAAAAGCCACACCTTCAGTTCTCTTTTTGGCATGCCTTTGTCGGCCTTGATCGACCACTACCGCACCTGTAACCCCATTCCGCTCATTCTGTGTTTGCACAATGGCAACCAGGTTACCGCACGTGCCAGCTTGGGCAGTGTAGGCCGAGGCAGAATTTTTGACTCTGTGGGCTTGGTGAAAAACAATTCCGATGCGGCTGTGCTACAAAACCAGGCACCAGCCACGCAAAAAGCAAACACCACCTGTCAAAAAAGTCATCACCTGTCCAGCCTGAAATACCTGAACACAGGCGACCCGCAAGTGGCCAAGATCATCGAGAAAGTGGGCAAGGTGATTGACAAGGACATTCCCATTTTGATTCTGGGAGAAACTGGCACTGGCAAGGAGATTCTTGCGCAGGCCATACACAACGATTCGCCAAGACACGACAAGCCTTTTGTTGCGGTGAATTGCGCATCCATTCCAGAAACGCTGATTGAATCCGAGTTGTTTGGATACGAAGACGGTGCATTCACTGGCGCAAAAAAGAAGGGTTCGCAAGGCCGAATTCTACAAGCCAACGGCGGTACCCTGTTTCTTGACGAAATCGGTGACATGCCAATTTCACTGCAAGCAAGATTGCTGCGGGTATTGCAAGAAAGGGTGGTGACGCCACTGGGCAGCCAGAAGAGCATTCCTGTGAATTTGCAAGTGATTTGCGCCACGCACCGTAACTTGCGCGATCAAATCGCCGCGGGACAGTTCCGCGAAGACTTGTACTACCGGCTTCATGGCTTGGTCGTTCGTCTTCCCGCCTTGCGCGAGCGCACTGACCTACAAAAAATCATTCAGCGCATTCTGGAAAATGAATCGCACAACCCGCGCATTCGTGTGTCTGGCGAAGTGATGAAAGCATTCACCACGCACGCATGGCCGGGCAATATTCGCCAACTGACCAATATTTTGCGCACCGCCAGCGTGATGACGGATGAAGCAGAAACGATTGAGTGGGACCATCTGCCCGATGACTTCCTCGACGAATGGCGTGCATTGCGACTGGACAACACCACCAGGCCAGTGGAGCAAGAACCTGTTGAAACAGAGGGGCGTCAACAACACCCGCGTGCAACAACACCAACAGCAAACACACGCCCACAGTTCAGCGTGCGCAGTAATTTTTCAGTGCAAAACAAAATCGCGGCACAGGTTCACAGCAATGCGCCGGCGTTCCCGGCAAGAAGCAAACCAAGCACATTTGAAGTGCAGGTTCACCAGCGGCCAGGGGCCACGCCCAAAGGCAATGGCCTGGACCAAACATTCAGCAAGTTCAGGGAAGGTCGGTTCGACAGCTGGACGCACAGTACAAAACCCGCCAGCCGGGAAAATCAGATGGGTACACTGCCGCAGCCACCGCGCTTCAAAGAAGACAGCTACGACACCCGCGCCCATGATGCAAGGGCGCAAGGTTACCTGGGTTCACGACAGGCCACTGCAAGGGCTCAAGTTGAAAATCCAATCAATTTGGACGACCTTGAATCACGTGCCATTCAAGATGCGCTGGAAACCTGCAGGGGCAATGTCAGCGCAGCAGCAAGAATGCTGGGTATTTCCAGAAACACAATTTACCGGCGCTTGAATTCAAAGTAAAAAATCGCGTTTAACAAACAACTCTTTGCCTTTAAAAAACCACCCCACTGCAGGGTGGTTTTTTTTGGCACAAACCAACTGAACAGTTGTCACAAAACTGTCATTCACTTGCTCCAGCCGCACACAATTCTGTTTCAAAGCGTACCGCCTGACGCAAAGCAACTGCACTGCTTCACCCTGTCATCAAAAGCCCTACATTTTTATTTAATTCAATAAAATCAATAGCTTAAATACTGGCATGTCTTTTGCCCTAGTCCCTTCAAGCCAGTTCTACTCTGCGGTGTGCTGGCGAGCTTTAGAAGACAAACAAGCAACAACCTTTAAAAACTAAAACTGGAGGGTTGATCTTATGATCAGCAAAAAATTAGTAGCAGCTTCCATCTTGGCAGCAATGGGGACTTCGGCACACGCAATCGGCTTCAAGGCTGGCGAATGGGAAATGGACCTTTCAGGTTCAGTAAACGCGTACTACAACACAACCAGTTGCGACAACGCCGGTGCAGTTGCCAGTGGCGCATTGGGTCTTTGCGGTGGTGCAGGAACTGGTCAAGACCAGACATCAATTCAAAACGGTTTGCTACCTGGCTTCATCATTTTCACAGCATCCACCAAACAAGCAGGATATGACCTCAAAGCCGTAATCTCCATTGACCCGGGTACCACTAACAACAACGGAGCTGCTGGTGGCGTGGGTCAAAACGTGGGCGATCAGCGTCGCGTGTTCTTGCAATTCGGAAACGAATCAATGGGTACGATCAAGGCTGGTCGCGACATCGGTCTATTTGGTCAAAATGCGATTCTGAACGACATGTCTCTGTTGGCGGTTGGCGGTGGTTCAGGGTACAACGGTGCATTGAATACAACCTTGGGCGGCATCGGATCGGGTTATATTTACACTGAATTCCAGCCACAGATCACTTACACTGCACCTGCAATCGGTAACCTGACGTTGTCAGGCGGTGTTTTCCAGCCAAAGGACCTCAACGGTGCCACAGCCCAAGAGAATGATTCTCCAGGCATGCAAGCATTGGCCTCCTATAGCCTTGGCGACAAAGGCAAATTGTGGGCAGCCTTGATTAATCAATCCCAGTCCGGCGTTGCTGCCGCTCCAGACTCTGACCTCACCGGCTTCGAAGTAGGTGGCACGGTTAATCTCGGTGCGCTGGCACTGACTGGTAACTACTTCACTGGCGAAGGCTTGGGAACCACACTGATTGGTTTTGGTGGTCGTGACGCCGCTGGTGCTGAGCGTGATTCAGACGGATACTTGGTACAAGCAACCTACAAAGTTGGCAACACCAAGTTTGGTATTAACTATGGCTCATCGACACTTGATTCCACAGCCGGTGATCGAGCCGCAAATGCCATCATGCTTGAAGAAACAAACCAGATGGTTCTGGGCGTTTACCATAACCTGACTCCAAGTCTGACCATCGCTGGCGAGTACATCACCAATGAACAAACCTACCAGTTGGGCGCTCCTGCAGCAAAAGGCGAGTCCAACACCATCGCCGTAGGTGCAATCCTGTTCTTCTGATCGTTAACCACCCTCCGTTAACGATTGTCCTAAGGCGCGAACTCAAAAGGTTCGCGCCTTTTTGCATGGTGTTTCAAACTGCAACAGTTTGAACATTCAAAACACCTTGGCAAACACTCATTTCCCACATTGTAAAAATACCGACATGCAGGCCCGCAAGGCACAGGAATTGCTATTTAAACCTTGAGGACAAACAAACCGGCGCAAGCCAAGTTCTTCACCCAAGCCATGTGCCAAGGTGCATTTTAATAAAGCAAAAGGAGGATATTTCATGCAGTGGACTACACCATCATTCGTTGACATGCGTTTCGGTTTCGAAATCACCATGTACATCGCCAACCGTTAATTTGACGGTTCGCACAGCCCCGGATAGCCTTTGAGGCTAGCGGGGTTTTTTTTACCCCTGAAAAAAGCAACTATGAAAATCAAAGTTCTGGGTTCCGCAGCAGGCGGAGGGTTCCCACAGTGGAACTGCAACTGCACCAACTGCCAGGCTGTTCGGGCCAAAGCGCCCGGGTACACCGCGCGCACCCAGTCGTCGATCGCAATATCCGACGGGTCTGCGAACTGGATATTGGTGAATGCATCGCCCGATATACTCACTCAAATCAAAAGTACCCCTGAACTGCAACCCAACCGTGGCCCACGCGACACTGGTATCTCTGCCGTCATTTTGATGGACGCGCAAATTGACCACACCACCGGCCTGTTGATGATGCGCGAAGGGAAAACACCCATGCGCCTGTTCACCACCCCCGCTGTGTGGGAAGACCTGACCAACGGTTTACCTTTGGTGCCTACGCTTGGGTTTTATTGCGGTGTGAAGTGGACTCCACTGTGTACCGAATGCGATGAATTTTTCTCAATCAGCCCGCTGGACAGCATCAAGATCAAATCAATCCCGCTAATCAGCAAAGCACCCCCCTATTCCCCCAGCCGCTACGCCCAACGCCGTGGCGACAACATCGGTTTGTTGATTGAAGACACCAACACAGGCAAAAAGGTGTTTTACGCCCCTGGACTTGGAGAAATTACGCCCGACATTCTGCCCTATATGCAACAAGCCGATGTGTTGATGGTGGACGGCACCTTCTGGACCGAAGATGAAATGATCACACAAGGTTTCTCGCAAAAACTGGCTGCCGACATGGGTCATTTACCTCAAACTGACAAGCCGGGCAAACGGGGCTCAGGCATGATCAGCCAGCTGCGCCAGTTTGAAAACCAGCGCAAAATCCTGATTCACATCAACAACACCAACCCGATTTTGTACGAGCATGGCGACGAGCGCGCCATTCTGGCCGAGAATAGAATTGAAGTGTCCTACGATGGCATGGAGATTCTTGCATGAGCAGCAACAAAGCCTGGAGCAAAAAAGAGTTCGAAGAACGCTTGCGCGCCAAGGGCGACCGCTACCACATTCACCACCCATTCAATGTGGCCATGCGCGAAGGCAAACTGAGCCGAGAACAACTTCGCGGCTGGGTGGCCAACCGCTTTTATTACCAGGTGTGCATTCCGCAGAAGGATGCAGCCGTCATGGCCAATTGTGACGACCGAGAAACCCGCCGTCGTTGGGTACAACGCATTCTTGACCACGATGGCTGGGAAGGCAATGCTGGCGGCATTGAAGCCTGGAGCCGCTTGGGCGAAGCTGTTGGAATTGATCGGGATGTACTTTGGAGCCAGCAATTGGTGCTGCCCGGTGTGCGCTTTGCCGTAGACGCTTATGTGAATTTTGCGCGCCGTGCGCCCTGGCAAGAGGCGGTGTGCTCGTCGCTGACTGAAATGTTTGCACCGGAAATTCACAAGCAGCGCTTGAGCAACTGGCCCAAAGACTACAAGTGGGTGGCACCCGAAGGTTTGAATTACTTTCGCTCACGAATCAGCCTGGCCCAACGCGACGTGGAGCATGGCCTTGAAGTAACGCTGAATTATTTCAAGACCCGCGCACAGCAGGAACGCGCGCTTGAAATTTTGCAATTTAAACTGGATGTGTTGTGGAGCATGTCAGACGCGATTGCGCTGGCTTACCCCGACAAACCCGCCAAAACAAAACAGAAAAAACAATGAACACCGAGACCATTCCAAGCCTGCCGGAACACCCGAAACTGAACCGCTTGTTTCGCCTGCAATACGAAGAGGCGCAAAAAACCCATGTGCTGCTGTACCCCGAGGGCATGGTGAAACTGAACCAATCGGCCAGTGAAATTTTACTGTTGTGCGATGGCAGCCGAACGGTGAATGACATTGTTGCGGCGCTTGAAGCCAAGTTCAACGCAAGCGGACTGGAAGCCGATGTGCGCAGCATGCTGCAGGAAGCCACACGCCGAAACTGGCTGGACGCATGACAGGCCCTGGCGACAACAACACCCGACCGGCTGGCCCCCTTTGGCTGTTGGCTGAACTGACTTACCGCTGCCCGCTGCACTGCGTGTTTTGTTACAACCCTGTTGATTACAAAACCAACACCAATGAAATGAGCACCGCCGAGTGGAAAGACACCATGAAACAGGCCCGCGCGCTGGGCGCGGTTCAGTTGGGCTTCTCGGGTGGTGAGCCGCTGCTGCGCGAAGACCTTGAAGAACTGGTGGCTTATGGCCATGAACTGGGCTATTACACCAACTTGATCACCTCAGGCATCGGCCTGAAACCCGCACGGCTGGACGCCTTGAAAGCCGCCGGCCTTGACCATATTCAAGTGAGTTTTCAAGACGCAACCCAGGCCGCAAACGATGCACTCAGCGACACAAAAACATTTGCCAGGAAGCTGGAAATTGCCACCGCTGTAAAAGCGGCTGGCTGGCCCATGGTGCTGAACGTGGTGCTGCACCGGCTGAATCTGGATCACATTGATTCAATCATCGAGTTGGCGGTGAAGCTGGGCGTTGAATACCTTGAGTTGGCCAATACCCAATACTACGGCTGGGCCTTTAAAAACAAAGCGGCCCTGATTCCAACCCACGAACAGTTAAAGCACGCCGAAGAACGTGTGGCCGCATGGCGCGAAAAACTGGGCAACAGCATGAAGCTGTTATTCGTGGTGCCCGATTACTTCGAGAAAACGCCAAAGCCCTGCATGAGTGGCTGGGGCAATGTGTTTCTCAGCATCAGCCCAGATGGCACCGCCCTGCCCTGTCAGGCTGCCCGCATGTTGCCGGGCTTTGAATTTCCAAATGTAAAAACCAGCACGGTTGAACACATTTGGTATGAAAGCGATGGTTTCACCCGCTACCGTGGCGATGCGTGGATGAAAGACCCCTGCCGCACCTGCCCCGACAAAACCAAGGATTACGGCGGTTGCCGCTGCCAGGCCTACCTGATCACCGGCGACGCCACCAACGCCGACCCGGTGTGCCACAAATCACCTGATCATGAAAAAGTAATCGCGTTCGTCGATGCAGCCCAGAGGCGCGACAACCCCAACAACTACCTGAAAGTTCAAAAGCCCGAACAGCAAGCATTGGCCAACACCGCCGAGGTGCCCGTGGTATGGTATCGCAGCGATCACAACAGCTTGCACCTCAGCAAAAACGGCTCTTGAACACCAACAACACCGCAACCGACACCACCATCCGCCTGCACGCACAGGGCCTTTCATTCTCCTGGGGAGAACGGCGGGCACTGAGCAATGTCAGCCTAGATTTGAACGCAGGCGAAATGTTTGGCCTGCTGGGCCCCAACGGCGCAGGAAAAACCACACTCATCAGCTTGATAGCCGGCCTGATCACACCCGACCAGGGTGAGCTCTCGGTGCTGGGTTACAGCACCCGCAGGGCAGCCGACCTGGCCCGCAAAAACCTGGGCTTTGTATTTCAATCGGTATCACTGGACCGCTTCATGACCGTGGAGGAAAACCTGCTGTTTGCCGCAGGCCTGCAAGGTTTGAACAAAACGCAAGCCAAAGCAAACCTGGCACACTTGTACACCATTTTTCCAATTCAGGCCTGGTTAAACCGCACCGTGGGAAGCCTTTCAGGTGGACAAAAAAGACTGGTGGACATTGCGCGCGCCATGGTGCACAAACCCGGGGTTCTTATACTCGACGAACCCACCACCGCACTGGACGTACCGTCGAAGAACAGTGTGTGGCAAACCCTGAAAACCTTGCAGGCCATCGACGGGCTGACCATTTTTATCGCAACGCATTTAATGGACGAGGCCAACAGCTGCGACCGGGTGGGGTTTCTCCACCAAGGCGAATTGAATTGGCTTGGTACACCCGCGCAAGCGCTGGATGAATTGCCCGACCAAAGTGTAACCAGCGTGCGCACAGCCACCCTGGCTGACTGGTTTGTGTGGAAAATGAATGGCGGAGCCCACTGAGATGTTGATGCATTTTTACTGGGCGGTGATACGCCGTGAAAGCCAAAAGCTGTTGAAGCAACGAGACCGCCTGGCAGCAGCCATGGTACGCCCGGTGCTGTGGTTATGGATTATTGGTGGCGGCATGCAAGCCTTGGCTGGTGGTGATTACACCGCACGTTTGCTGCCTGGCATTGTGGGCATGACACTGCTGTTTGGCGGCATGGTGGGTGGCCTGAGCATTGCCCTGGACAAAGACGCAGGCACCATGCGCTTGCTGGTGACCGCCCCAGTCAAAACCCATCACATACTGATCGCCAAAACACTGGGTGCAGCCATTGGCGCATTGGTGCAAATGGGCCTGTTGATCGCCCTGCTGTTGGCTCTTGAAGGCCTGTACACCTTGCTGTTTCCTCTCGGGTTTGATTTGCAGGAAATACTGCCTTGGGTTGGCCGCACCTTGTGGCCACAACTGCACGTGTTGCTGCCCGGAGCCGCCTTGGCTGCTTTGGCCTGTGCTGCCTTGGGTGTACTGTGCGGTACTTTTGCAAAAAGCATTGATGGTTTTGCAGTCATGATGAATTTCGTGATTTTTCCGGTGTTCTTTTTCAGTGGCGCTTTGTACCCCATCGACCCCATGCCCGCACTGGCGCGCTGGGTAGCCTTGGTCAATCCATTTTCTTACTGCGTCGACCTGCTTCGCCACGCCTTTAGCAGCCACGCAGAATTTGGCCTGATGTTTGCCACCTTGGTGCTTGTGGGTGCAACTGTGGTCATGCTGATTGTCGCCACCTGGAAGTTCTCGCAAAGTGGTGCAGCAGTGCCATTGAATCAATAAAATACTATTTTTGAATAGATTTTATAGAGAATAACTCTATATTTTATAAGCACGACCGTTCGTATTTTTACCTACAATACCCCTCGTACACATCCATTCTTACAAACGGACCCACGAGGACGACATGAAACAATCCCCTTTTCAAATCAAAACGATTTGCGCGGCCATCGCAAGCTTGACGATTGCGGGTACCGCCCAAGCAGCCGGGTTTGCCCTGCTTGAACAAAACGCCAGCGGTGCTGGTGTGGCCTATGCAGGCAAAGCAGCCATTGGCGAAGACGCCAGCGCAGCCTGGTTTAACCCAGCCAGCATGAGCCGCCTGAAAGAACGCCAGCTGGTGTTGGGCGGGCATTACATTGACCTGAACGGCGAGGTCAACAACGAAGGCAGCACCGCCGCACCAGGTCGCCCTTTGGGCAGCAGCACAGGCGAGTTTGGCGATGAAGGCTATATCCCCAACTTTCACCTTGTTGTGCCTTTCAATGACCGCATCAACTTTGGCCTGTCTGTGGCCACTCCTTTTGGTCTGAAAACCGATTTCCAGCCCGATTGGTACGGTCGCTTTCAGGGTGTTACTTCTGACATCAAATCAGTCAACATCAACCCCTCCGCGTCGTACAAAGTCAATGAACAATGGTCAGTGGGCGCGGGTGTATCGGCACAAAAGCTGGATGCCAAACTCAGTTCACAAATCAACTACGCCCCATTTGGCGGTACTGAAGGGTTGACCACCATTGCCGGCGATGGTTGGGGTTACGGCTTTAACCTGGGCGTGATGGGTCAGGTAACGCCTGCGACACGTGTGGGTGTTGCCTACCGTTCAGCAATTGAGCAAGACCTGGAAGGCAATGTCACCTTCGACAATGTTGCACCGGCAGTTGCGGCTCTTTTCGCCAACAGTGAACTCACTTCCAAGATCCGACTGCCTGCCTCGCTGGCCATTTCATCGGTGACTGAGCTGACACCCAAGTGGCAACTGTTGACCGACGCCACCTGGACTGAATGGAGCACGATTCAAAAGCTGGATTTTCAGCGCCAGAACGCCCCAGCAGGTGCTGCGCCATTGACAGTGCAAGACTACGAATGGAAAAACAGCTGGCGTTTTGCGGTGGGTGGTATTTACAAGTACAGCGACACCATCAATTTGAAAGCAGGCGTGGCTTACGACATCACACCGGTGCCCGATGAGCGTCGCAAAGTGCGCTTGCCCGATGAAAACCGCATTACTTTTGCAGTGGGCTCACAGTACAAGTTCGACAAAGCCACCACCTTTGATGTGGCCTTTCAGTACGTGATGCCCGACAAAGCGAAAATTGACAGCACTGAGGGAAACCCTGCGGCAGGTCAGCAAACGCGAGTACTGGGTACTGCTGAAGGTGATGCATTCATTCTTTCTGGCCAAGTGTCGTACAAGTTCTAAAAGCTGTAGACGAAAAAATGCCCGGCACCAGGCCGGGCAGAAAAGACGCATTCGTTTAGGAGACTCTCAAACCGCCACAACTTTTTCCAGCTCCCAATCAATGCCGGAAAAAGGTCCCAAGGAGCAATTTGATCAAACCGTTTGCGTCAATAAGTTCCCTGCGGAGCAGGCAGAAAACTTGGGGGTGAAAATGACAACACTTCTAAAACGCTCTACTACTTCACTACTCACCAAACCACCCCACCTGGGGCAGTTTGGTGTACTTCACAAACTGATTACTTCATCAGCTTGAATACCCACACGGAACCACCTTGTTCAAGGTAGTTCACCTTGCTGGCTACATCACCGCCCCACAGGGGAACAGCACCACCCCAACCAGACACTACAGCCACGTACTGCTGACCGTCTTTGCCTTTCCAGGTTACGGGAGGAGCAACCACGCCTGAACCTGTCTGGAACTTCCAGACTTCCTTACCGGTTTTGGCATCCGCCGCCTTCAGGAAACCTTCTGGAGTACCCCAGAACACCAGGTTACCGCCGGTCGTCAGAACACCACCCCACAGAGGCGCGTTGTTGGTGATTTCCCATTCGATCTTGCCGGTCTTGGGGTTCATCGCACGCAGTGCGCCGATGTAGTCAAAGCCAGGCAAAGTCTTGATGGTGAAACCGGCGCCCAGGTAAGCCGCACCCTTCTTGTAGGTGATTGGCTCGTTCCAGATTTCCATGCCCCACTCGTTGGCAGGAACATAGAACAGACCTGTGTCAGGGCTGTAGGCCATTGGCTGCTGGTTCTTGCCACCCAGGAATGAAGGGGCGGAGAACACTGTTTCGCCTTTCTTGCCGTCCATCTTGGTGGGGTCACCAGGGCGGTTGGCGGGGTCGAAAATCGGGCGACCTGTCTTCATGTCGATGCCCTTGGCCCATGTGATTTTCTTCACAAATGGGAAGGCATTTTCCAGCTTGCCGGTGGTGGCGTCGTTCACGTACATGAAGCCGTTGCGGTCAGCTTTCGCACCAACGCGCTTGCCATTCATGTCAAAGGTCACGAACTCGTTCACACCGTCATAGTCCCAACCGTCGTTCGGTGTGGACTGGTAGTGCCACTTGATCTGGCCGGTTTTTACATCAACTGCCACTGTGGATGTGGAATACAGGTTGTCGCCGGGGCGCAGGTGGCTGTTCCAGGGCGCTGGGTTACCAGTACCGAAGTAAGCCAAACCTGTTTTGCTGTCATAGGAGCCACCCAGCCAGGTTGCTGCACCGCCGGTTTTCCACATGTCGCCTTTCCAGGTGGCATTGGTGGTACCGGAAATTCCAGCTTCCTTCTTGTTGCCGTCTTTGTCCCATGTATAACCCATGTGGCCTTCAACGGTTGGGCGCAGCCATACCATTTCACCAGTCTTGGCATTGCGTGCTTCAACACGACCCACTACACCGAATTCGCCACCCGATACACCTGTCAGCACCAAACCGTTGGCGATGATGGGTGCAGCAGTGTTGGAGTAACCCGCTGCATAGTCGTCAATCTTGTCTTTCCACACCACCTTGCCGGTGTTCTGGTCCAGGGCGATCAACTGGGCATCCAGTGTCGAGAAAATCACCAGGTTGTCATACAGGGCGGCACCGCGGTTCACCACGTCGCAGCAAGGCATAATGCCTTCTGGCAGGCGGTGCTCATATTTCCACAGCTTTTCACCTGTCGAAGCATCCAGTGCGTAAATGCGTGAATAGGAACCGGTGACAAACATCTTGCCGTTGTGAATCAGCGGCTGGCTTTCCTGGCCACGCTGCTTTTCACCACCGAACGAGAATGACCACGCTGGAACCAGCTTGCCCACGTTCGATACGTTGATGTCTTTCAATGGGCTGTAACGCTGACCCTCTGTACCAATACCCCAGGACAATACGTCGCCTGTGGATTTGGCATCGTTTTGAATCATTGCGTCTGTCACATTGGCCGAAGCCACTGCGGGAATCGCCAGTGCGGTTGCTACCATCGCGCTAAGCAGAGTTTTGCGCATTATTTGTTTCTCCTCTCATCATCCGTTACTTTGAGGTTCTCGCCCCTCGTTTGCAGAGTCGGGGCTACCCACAGAAACCTAGCGCAAGCTTCATGCCAAGTAGAATATTTCATCTAAATAAATTTTTTATTCAATAAAATCAGTGCGTTACAAAAACACCCTCATTAGAGTGATTTCATTGATCGCGATAAGAAAAAAAAGAGACAGTTTTGTGACATTGCAACAGCTCACCTGTTCAGCAACACACAAACTGTCCCTTTTTGACACACTTGGTACAGCGTTAACCCTTATACTCTCCGCTCAAAAACCGCCCAAAGCCTGCTTTTCATACAAAGGGTACAAATTGGTCACATTGCGGTAAAACTCAGCCGGGTAGGCTGCAAAGTTTCGGAATCGCTCGGGGGCACCTTTCTTCATCACATCATTCATTTCCTCGCCCATATTGGCCGCGTCGGTCAGTCGTTTGTCCAGCCAACTCAAGTAATCCAGGGTTTGGTCAATGGCCTCGGTGCCCCAACTCAAGGGGCCGTGGCTGGGCACCACCACCTTGGGCTTCATGGCTTGCAGTGTTTTCAGGCTTTCTATCCACGGTTTCAGCTGGGCATGCGGGGTGGTCACAATACGCTTGTAAAACACCAGGCCACCGGCCCACATCACTTTGCTTTCCGGGTCAAATAACACCAGGTCCGAATCGGTGTGGCCTTTCAATTCAAGGGTTTGAATTGTCTTATCGCCCAGTTTATTGAAGTTGCCCGGCAGTATGGTTTGCACGGGAAATACGCTTTCAGTGCCCTTCATCCAGTCGCCACACAAACGGTACAAGTTAGTTTCATACAAAGCCGCTTCGGCTTTGATGCCTTGCATGGTCAACTTCGTGGCGGCAAGCGCCTCTTTCGGGTAAGCCTGATTGCCCAAAAAATAATCCGGGTGAAGGTTCAGTGCCACCACCTGCTTCACTGGTTTGTTCTTGCTGACCGAGTTGATCAAGGTCCGCTGTTGCTCGCCATAAATACGCGAGGTTCCGGTGTTGATAACGTACACCCCCGAGTCGTCCATGTAAAAACCGGTGTTGATGATGTTGCAGCCATTGGCCTGAGAAAAGTCATCGTTCGCACCCGCAATCACATACCAGCCACCCGCCAGTTTGGTGGCTTTCAAACCGTAATCAAGGGTGGCTTTGTCAGGTGTTGGTTTGGCAACATTGGGCAGCTCAGCCAGCGCAGGGGCAACAAGAACAATGAACGTGGATGCGGCAAATATCGCGCGCACAGCTTTGAACAAATTCATTGGGTAACCTTTGCATCAATTCGGTTGCCGTTGTTGTCGCGCCCTACCAGGCTGATTGGGCCCACCGGTTTCTTGTCAAAATCAAACGAAAACAAAGGGTTCTCCGACACAGGCTCAAAGGGGTAAAGCTTGGCCAGTACTTGTTTGTTCTTGTCTTGCAAAATCATTTCTTCAATGTAAAAGGCGGGCACGCCGGCCACCAACCCCGTGTCCATGGGGTGCGACACCTGCACGCGCAGGCGTGCGTCATCCCGCAACTGGTTGGCATCAAACATTTTGCCAGCCACCTTGTTCAAGGTTTGTGGCCAGCTGCCATCGGCCCGTGTTGCGCCAGGCACGGTGCAACCCCCGCCAGACGCTTCAATAAAGGCATAGCCCACATGCCACACACCGTTTTCAGTCAGGGCTGCAACGCGAATGGGGCTGGCTTGCTCCAACTTGAAACGAAAATTCAGGGCAGGCTTGGCTTTCTCGGGAATGAACTCCAGCACCTTTCGAATCGGGTTTCTGTCCACCAGCACCACGATTTTTTTCACCTTACCGAGTGCGGAAGCATCGAATGACACGGGCACATTCATGGCATCTTCGGCGAACAAGGGCACCGTGACCTTGATGCGGGAATCAAACACGGTTTTTGCATCGGCATCGAAGAACTGGCCTTTCATGTCAGGCCACTGCATGGAACCCAGCGGGTCTCCGCCAGTCAAATCGCCTTTGACTGCGCCAAGTTCGGCGGGCGCTGCAAGAACCGGGCTGGCGAAGAAATTGCTCACCAGCAAGAAACCGCTCAAGAAAACCCCTAGCGGGGTCATTTTATTAATCGATTGTTTTGTACCGCTGAACATCATGATTACTTGTCTCCTGCATTTTGTAATCTGTCAGAATGCAAGCAATCGACATGCCTGTATCCGCAAATGCTCAATTTAAAAGTATCCGCCCGCTGGAAAAAAGACGATGGTCAGTTTGTTGAACTGGACCAACGCATGTTAAACACCCTTAAAACCATTGACTCGGAAGGTTCCATTTCGCTGGCCTGTAAGGCGCTGGGTATCTCTTACCGTACCTTATGGTCGCAAATCCAGCAATACAACCTCATGCTGGGTGAAGAACTGGTGGCTACGCACGGACGCGCAGGGGCATGCCTGACCCGGTTCGGTCACAAGTTGATCTGGATGGTGGAGCAAGGCAATGTGCGCGTGGCACCCGACCTGGGTACCGTGGGCGAGCAACTGAACGCCGAATGGCTGGATGTTGATCAAAACAAGCCCTGGATCAGCCTTGCGCTGAGCGACGACCTGGTGCTGCAAAACCTGTTTCAAAACACTGCGCTGTACAAAAAGCTCCAACTGTCGCTGCGCTGGTCGGGCAGCATTGCAGCGCTCTCAGCCCTGCACCGCGGTGAAGTGCGCGTGGCCGGCTGCCACTTGCCTGTTGGCCTTGAAGAACACTCCCATGTCCATCACATCATGCGGCGCTGGTTGCGCGGTTCCAACCTCAGTGTGATTGAACTGTTCGAGCGTGACATCGGCTGGATGAGTCGCCCAGCTTCCGTGCCACCAACACTGGAAGACGTGGCCCAACGGCGCGCCCTGCTGGTGAACCGAAACTCGGCTTCATCAACCCACCACCAACTGGACGCACTGATCACAAAAGCCTGCCTGAAAGCAGAAGACCTGCCTGGGTTTTTTCACGAAGAAAATTCCCATTTGGCAGTGGCTTGTACCATTGCAGCGGGACACGGTGACTTGGGCCTCGGCATTCGAGCCGCAGCTGATCACTACGGGCTGCAATTCCGGCCGGTATCCAAAGAAAGATACTTTTTGGTATTGCACAACAGCGACCTTCAATACCATGCCCTCGAAATTCTGTTGCCTTGGTTGCGCAGCGACGAAGTACTCGAACATGTAAAAAGTGCTGCGGGATACAAACCATTGAACATTGGCAGAACACAGGCACTGGAATTGTTTCTCAACGAAATTCAAGCCAACTAACCCCCCCACATTTGAGTGTGTCAAATGTGTGCAGCGCAACAATATTATGCAAATAATTGCATAATTAACTGACAGGGCCTGCTGTCCTCTCGCCTCGAGTCTGGCAACTTCATTCCCAATATCTTTTCCACAAATAGCGTGTTGCGGAAACAAACTTCCGAACACTGTCCCCATTCGACACTGGCATGCCCGTTGCGCAAAGCGCCCTACCACCATCAACACTACAAAGGAGTTAGGGATATGAATATGGTTGACGAATTAAACCTGGGCGTGGCGTTTCCGTTCAAAGCGAAATATGACAACTTCATCGGCGGCAAATGGGTCGCTCCAAAAGGCGGGCAGTACTTCGACAACGTAACACCAGTCACAGGCCAGGTGCTTTGCAAGGTTGCTCGCTCTCAAGCTGAAGACATTGAACTGGCGCTGGATGCTGCGCATGCAGCGAAAGACGCTTGGGGCAAACGCTCACCCACAGAACGCTCCATTATTCTGAACCGCATTGCCGACCGCATGGAAGAAAACCTGCGCCTGATCGCCGTGGCTGAAACACTGGACAACGGCAAACCGCTGCGTGAAACCATGGCTGCCGACATTCCGCTGGCGATTGATCACTTCCGTTATTTCGCAGCCTGTATTCGTAGCGAAGAAGGCAGCATTTGTGAAATTGACCACCAAACCTACGCCTATCATTTCAACGAACCCTTGGGTGTCGTCGGGCAAATCATTCCCTGGAACTTTCCGATTTTGATGGCGGCCTGGAAGTTGGCACCTGCATTGGCTGCCGGCAATTGTGTGGTGTTAAAGCCTGCAGAACAAACACCAGCATCGTTGCTGGTGGTGATGGATTTGATTGCTGACTTGCTGCCGCCCGGCGTGCTGAACATCGTGAATGGCTTTGGACTGGAAGCAGGCAAACCACTGGCGAGCAATCCGCGTATTTCAAAAATTGCATTCACCGGTGAAACATCCACAGGCCGACTGATCATGCAATACGCCGCACAAAACCTGATCCCTGTCACGCTGGAATTGGGCGGAAAATCACCCAATATTTTCTTCTCTGACATCATGGACGCAGACGATGCATTCTTTGACAAAACCCTCGAAGGTTTTGCCATGTTTGCATTGAACCAAGGCGAAGTATGCACGTGCCCGTCACGCGCACTGATTCAGGAGGATATTTACGATGCCTTCATCGAACGCGCCATTGAACGGGTAGGCAAAATCAAGCAAGGCAACCCGCTCGATGAAAGCACCATGATCGGCGCTCAAGCTTCCTCAGAGCAACTGGAGAAAATCCTGAGTTACATCGATCTGGGCAAACAAGAAGGCGCCAAGTGCCTCATTGGTGGCGAACAGAACAAACAAAGCGGCGACCTGGCTGGCGGCTACTATGTGAAGCCAACCGTGTTCCACGGCCATAACAAAATGCGTATTTTTCAGGAAGAAATTTTCGGCCCCGTGTTGTCGGTGACTACCTTTAAAGACGAAGCTGAAGCCCTGCAAATTGCCAACGACACGCTGTACGGTTTAGGCGCAGGGGTGTGGAGTCGTGATGGCGCGCGCGCTTTCCGAATGGGCCGTGCCATTCAGGCTGGCCGAGTGTGGACCAATTGTTACCACCTCTACCCGGCACATGCCGCCTTTGGTGGCTACAAGCAATCGGGCATTGGCCGCGAAAACCACAAAATGATGTTGCACCACTACCAGCAAACCAAAAACCTGCTGGTGAGCTATAACCCCAACGCCTTGGGCTTTTTCTAAGCGCCTTGTTTGATTTGGCTCACGCCGCTCAACTCCAAAGGGATTGGGCGGCATTTTCATTTATGTGGAGAAAAGAATGGCAAACCGAGTCAGCGCAAGCCCTCAGGCACTGGAATTGATCGCGACCTTGAGAGCTCAGCATGGTGATGTGATTTTTCATCAAAGTGGCGGTTGTTGTGATGGCAGCGCACCCATGCTGTTTCCTCGCAACGAGTTTCCCTTGGGTGGATCAGATGTCAAGCTGGGCGACATTGGTGGCGTGCCCTTTTACATGAGCAAATCCCAGTTTGCCTATTGGGAACACACGCATTTGACAATTGATGTCGTGAAAGGAAATGGCGGAATGTTCAGCCTGGAACGCCCCAGTGGCATGCGATTTCTGACCCGCTCTCGGCTGTATTCGGATGAAGAGTTTGCGGCGTTGTTGCCGGTTGAAAATGCGGATTCACGAGATTACTAAAGTCATTCAATAGTTGCATTTGCAAAGTCGCATGCCCTCCTCCGCCTGAAAGCCTGAATACGCCCGGTTTGATTCGTAGCGAGGGGCGACCTACAAGGTGTCTGCGCACTGCGCAGCCCCCAAGGGTCATCCACAATTGACCCAAAGTTCAGTAATGAAATAATACGCATCACTTCAAACGACACCTGTCAACATGACCCAAGTCAATGTGCTCTCGGAAATTCTGGGAGTCACCGCCCCTGTATTCGCGATGGTCTTCATGGGCTTGCTGTTGCGCAAGGTCAATCTCATCAACGACTCGTTCATTCAAACCGCCTCCACCCTGACCTACAAAGCCACCATGCCCACGCTGTTCTTCCTGTCCATTTGGCAGGCCGATCTGCAAAGCGCATTCAATGCCAAATTGGTCCTTTTTCTCTGTGCTGCCACAGTGCTGGGTTTTCTGGCCAGTTGGTGGTGGGCCACCCGAGCCATTCCGTACGGTCAACGTGGGGTGTTTGTTCAGGGGGCCTTCCGGGGCAATTGCGGAGTAGTCAGTTTCGCCTTGGTGGCCAGTTATTACGGCGACTACGGACTTTCGGTAGGCGGTGTGTTGGTCGGCTTTACCATTTTGTTGTTCAACGTGCTGTCTGTGTTGATTCTCTCCATTTACAGCCCCACCTTGAAATTCAGCCCTGCTGCGGTGGGTAAGGAACTGCTTAAAAACCCCCTGATTATTGCGGTGGTGCTGGGCATGTTGGCCAGCGCAATCCAGCTTTACATTCCTCAGTGGTTGTTAAAGTCGGGCGAGTACTTTGCAGGCCTTACCCTGCCTTTAGCGCTCATTTGTGTGGGTGGCACACTGTCCTTGGCTGGAGTGAAAGCATCGGGCCTGTCAGCCACGCAATCCAGCGCCATTAAAATTGCAATACTGCCCGTGCTGGCCTGCGCCGCTGCATGGGCCATGGGTATTGAAGGCCGAGACCTGATCATTCTCTGGATGTTCTTCTCAAGCCCCACCGCAGCCGCCAGCTTCGCAATGGCTGTCGCTGCCGGCGGCGACGGCAAGTTGGCCGCCAACATCATCGCGCTCACTACGCTGGTGTCCATCGTCTCCATGACGATCGGCATTTATGCACTCACCGCCCTGGGTCATTAGGCTAGCGGGTTAAACTCAAGGTCAAAAGCAAAAAACCATCCACAGGTAGCAGTACATGAACAGCCCCACCGCATGCCAAGTGACAATGACGCCCCAGCGCGAGTGGGCGTTGCTGCTGATTCTTGCCGGCATACAATTCACCCACATTCTCGACTTCATGATCATGATGCCGCTGGGGCCACAGCTCACGCAGGCTTTTGCAATTTCCGATGCAAAGTTCGGCCTGCTGGTGTCCGCCTACACTTTCGCGGCCGGTGCCTCGGGTTTGTTGGCCTCCTTGTACATTGACCGGTTTGAACGGCGCCGATTGTTGTTGATTTTGTATGTGTTGTTTGCCGTGGCCACTTTGGCCTGCGGCCTTGCGCCCACCTATGAAACGCTGATGAGCGCCAGAATCGCTGCCGGGCTTTTTGGCGGAATTTTATCGGCGATGATTCAAACCATCGTCGCTGATGTCGTTCCTTTTGCCCGAAGGGGCAAAGCCATGGGTGTCATCATGACCTCATTCTCCGTGTCTACGGTGATGGGTGTGCCTCTGGGTCTTTACGTGGCCGCCAATTCGGACTGGCACACCCCCTTCTTCGGAATTGCCGGCATCAGCTTTGTATTGGCGGTGGCCGGCTGGTACGTCATTCCGACACTGCAAGGCCATTTGCATGCGCGGGGCGAAACCGGCCCACTTCAGGGCATTGCACAGGTGCTTCGCGATTCGAATCACCTGCGTGCGTTCCTGTTTTCGTTTTGCATGATCTTCGCCGGGTTTTCAATCATTCCGTACATCACGATTTACATGCAAATCAATGCAGGGCTGACGCCTTCGGACATTCCGGTCATTTATCTGGCTGGCGGCGCGGCGACCTTGTTCAGTGCGCAAATCATCGGCAAGCTCAGCGATCGAATTGGCAAATTGAAAATGCTGCAAATCATCGCCGGTGTTGCAGTGTTGCCCATGGCATTGATTACTGTGACTGCGGGCCTGAGCATGACAGTCATTCTGGTGATCACCACGTTCTTCTTTGTGTTTGTCAGCGGAAGAATGATTCCAGGCATGGCTTTGGTCAGCGCAGCAGGCAATCCGAAAAACAGGGGCACATTCATGACCCTGAACTCGTCCATGCAATCTGCTGCCATGGGCCTTGCCGCCTTGGTGGGTGGCATGGTGATCTCGCGCAATGCAGAGGGTCTGATCGAAAACTTCTGGATATGCAGCGTGATCGCGATCTCGTTTAACTTGACCGCACTGTTGATTGCAAAGCGTCTGAAGGTCTATCAGTAAACGGCTTAATCGTGGCTTAGCTGGCCATGCGGCGAATAATCGACGACACCACCAAGCGCAAACCTTTGATCTCTTTGACTTCCAGCGGGCGCTTTTCTTTCAGGTCCTTGTCTTTGCTCAATTCTTCGAGCTTGTGTTCAATTTCTTTCAACAGCTCAAGTTGTTGCTTCATGATCATTTACCAATAGAATCGGGTACGCGAAATATACACGCAAGCGGCTGCGCATTGGATGACACTTTTGTGACAACTCCGGTGCGCCACTTTGCAACAACAGCAGTGGATTGATCCTTGCTTGTCTCTTCAGGCAATTCCAATCCAAAACGACAACCATGACGCTGCATCAAGCCCTCGCCGCCGCTTTCTCACTACTTGTTTGCACCGCCACGTTTGCCAGTTCAGGCAAAGAATGGCCGGTATTTGGCGGCAATTGGGATCATCAGCGGCACAGTCAGTCAACACAAATTACGCCTGGCAACGTCGGGCAACTGGACTTGGCCTGGGAGTTTGACACGGGTGTGTCATCCAGCTTTCAAGCCACACCCATCGTGGTGAACGGCGTCATGTTTGTGTCGCTGCCGTTTAACCATGTGGTGGCCTTGAAAGCCGACACTGGAAAATTGTTGTGGCGTTACACACACAACAGGATCAAAGACCGACCCATGTGCTGCGGCCCCGCCAATCGGGGCGTGGCCGTGAGTGATGGCAAGGTATTCATGGGCACAGTCGATTCACGCCTTCTGGCACTGGATGCACGCACTGGCCAAAAGCTTTGGGACATCGATGTTACCAAAGGCGAACAAGGTGTGCAGGAAGATGCCGCCACACTGGGGTCGCAACTGGACACGCAGGGCGGAAAACTGGAAGTGTCGGGTGCATCTGGTGCAGGCATCAACATGGCGCCCATGGTATTCGATGGCAAGGTTATTGTGGGCATTACCGGTGTGGGCTATGGCTTGCACCTGGACTCGCCCGATCCCGATGCGCCACTCGGTGCGGTGGTGGGTATTGCGGGCAACTACGGGCGCCGTGGTTTTATGGCCGCTTACGATGTTAACACCGGCGCAATGGCGTGGAAATTTGACACGGTTCCCGACCAAGGTTGGGAGGGAGAATTCACAAAGGCCACCCTTGATGGCGTGGTGTTACCGCGCAATATTGAGGAAGAAAAAGCCAAAGCAGCTCAATATCCCGATGCCTGGAAATTTGGCGGCGGATCAGCCTGGAGCACACCCGCCATTGACCGGGACAATGGCATTTTGTATTTCGGCACGGGCAACCCTTCACCGCAAATGGAAGGCTCATCGCGGCCGGGAGACAACCTGTACACCGCCTCCTTGGTGGCGCTGGATGTGCGCACCGGCAAGCTGAAATGGTTTTACCAGCAAGTGCCGCACGACATGTGGGGTTACGACGTGGCCAGCCCACCGGTGTTGTTCACCACCAGGCATGAGGGCCAGGCGGTGAAAGCTGTTGGCCAGGCAGGCAAAACTGGTTGGTTTTATGTGCACAATCGCATCACGGGTGAATTGTTGTTCAAGAGCGAGGCCTTTGTACCGCAGCACAATATGTTTACCCTGCCCACTGAACAAGGCAATGTGATTTACCCCGGTGTTATAGGCGGCTCCAACTGGTCGCCTGTTTCAGTGGATGAACAACGCCGCATGGTGTTCATCGCCGGCATTCACTGGCCGGTGAAGTATCAATTGCACGAGCTGAAAGCGAAAGGCAACAAGCCCGCACTGAGGTATTCTTCGATGTCACCAATTGAAGATGGAGAAAAATACGGTTTGCTGTCAGCCATTCACTTGGACACAGGCAAACTTGTATGGCAACACAAAGTGAATGCGCCTTTGATTGGTGGTGTACTCAGCACACAAACAGGTTTGGTTTTTTCAGGTGAAGGCAGTGGTGAGTTTTTTGCACTTGATTCAAACACGGGCAAACGTGTGTGGCAACACAACAATTCAGCGGGCGTGAATGCACCACCCATTGCCTACGAAGTGGATGAAAAACAGTTTTTGGCAGTGGCTGTGGGTGGCAACAAACTGTTTGGTTTCAAGCAGGGACAAACCATCAAGGCTTGGGCACTGCGGGTTAAATAAGCAGCCAATGATTGTCCAGCTCCAATGGCCTGCTGAACTCAACAGCTAAACTACCCAGCCACACCTGCTCTCCTTCGGCAGCCAAGGCACACGCGGCATTCGCAGCCCGTGAATGCAATAGGTTGCCTTGCATATCGAAATGCCCGGCAGAATTATTCTTGGTGCAGCTGATCACAAAGCCCTGGGGGGTGGCAACAATGTCGCCGGCGTAGCCCTTCACACCCGCCGATTCATTCACCGTGCGCAGTCCGTTTTCATCAAGCAAAGCCAGTACCGGTGCAGCATCCCGAAGGGCAGCATTGCCGTGGTGTGCCTGCATGGCAATGCCCACCACACCACTGGCGTGTACCGCCATGTGTCGCAAACTGAGTCGCGTATCACTCAAGGTCCATTGATTGAACACCTTTCCCGTTCGGGGATGCAAAGCAACCAGCGAAGAATCCATGGGCAGTTGATTCAACTGGGTTCTGCCCATGTCTGCATGCGTAGGTATTCCGCCGTTGGCCACCAACAAAAAAGGTTCATCAATGCCCAACCCACCCTTGGGCAGCACCAGCATTTCATGGGGATCTTTGCCCAGCGTGGGCCACACATCCAGCAACTCGAAGGTATGGCGGTTTCGCACGGCCAATGCACCAGTGCCGCCGAGCACATCGGTTTCTGTGGTGTAAAGCCAATCGCCATACACGGCGCTGTGTCCGTTCAAATGCCGGTCTTCTTCCTGCCAAACGCGCGAGGTTTCACCACTGCGAATATTCAGGCGCAACAACCAGTCACCGGGGCGGCGAGCGATCACCAAATACTCATCGCCCTGCAGGTGCATTAAACCGTGCGGGCGTGTGGGCAAATCGACTGCCGTGGTTACGGTATAAGAAAGCGCTGCACCTAGCCCGGCTGCGTTGAGCACACCCACCTGATAGCCCGCATTTGGAAGTTGCCAGGCTGCCAATAAACGGGCCTGACGAGTGTGGGTTGCAAGTTCGGCAGGCAGGGGCAAGGCCATGCTCAAGGCCAACGCACTGCTTTGAACCAAAAATTGCCGACGCGAATTCAACACTGGATCAATCACCATCAGAAGATGAAAACTGAATAGACACTTTCAAACCCTTGGCCACCTCGCTTTCCAAAAACCCCTTGAGCACCTTGAGTGCTTTAACTGACTGTTCAACACTGGCTGGCTTTGTGATGTCGTTGGACCGCATGGCCACAGCCACAGCACTGCTGTACTTCACCAAGGTGTCGGCCAGTTCAATTTTCCCCAAGCCGCGCAAATAAGCCTCCAGCGGGATCACTTGCGTATTGGCCTGCGGCACAGTTTGGCTAGTCACCATCAACAAATGTTCTATGCCCTGCCACTGTGCAGCCCATGCTTTTTCGGTCAAATGAAATTCTGAAAATGGCCAATGTCCTGCAGGCGCCATGTTTGCTCTGGCTTCATCCTTGTTCTTCAAGAGCGGCTTTTCCATGCGCTCCCAAGCCAGGTTGTGCGTGGCTCCAACCAACTGGTTGAAATACAATTGCATACCTGCACCCAGCGCCTGTGCGTCGTCTTGATTGGCTTGCGTTGCACTGGTTTGCCACCTTAAACCGGCCACAGTGCGTGCAATGTCGAGCACTACCTCGTGCGCGTAATTGCACTGGGGGGTGCCCGATTTGAAATCATTTTGCGTCAACAAATACTCAAGGGCAGGAAAACCTTTTGCCGGGCTTCCGATCAGGGCCATGGCTTGCGCGCCTTGCGGCTGTTTTTTGATTGCACGCTCAAGCAAGTTCAGGCGCAAAGGTCGAAAATCGATTTGGCGCACCGTGTTGTTGTCCAGCATGGGCCCCATCACCACCGCCGACAGTTCCAGCCAGGCCAGGTAGGCCTTGGCATATTGCCCCTGTAACTGTTGCATGTTGGCAGGCTGCGCTTTTCCACCCGTTTTGCAATATTGCGCCGTGGCCACACTCAACGCCTCGAGTTGATCACGCAGCACGGCAGTGTCCTTGTTGTGGTGGTGTATCGCCACACTATTCAATACCTCTGCCACCTCATAGTAAGGAAACAGCATCGTGCTTCGGTCCACGGGTTTTGCAGCCACGGCTGAATTGGCAAAATTAAGCACCACCAACAACACGAAGGCCAACACTACCCAGACCAGTCCGCGCAACAGGCCAGTTTTCAATTCATGCTGATGTTGGGGATTCATTACAAAGACTCCACGAAACGAATCAGTGCTGAACGATCTTCCGCCGAAAAATTCATGAAGCGGTTCTTGCTTTCTTCGGCTTCACCACCGTGCCAGAGAATGGCTTCTTCAACGCCATCGGCGCGGCCGTCGTGCAACAAACGCATGTGGTTGTTCACATCGGGAATCAAGCCGATTCCCCACAAAGGCGGTGTTTTCCACTGGCGGCCATTCGCTTTGAAATCGGGGCGATTGTCGGCAAGGCCTTCGCCCATGTCATGCAACAACAAATCGGTGTAGGGCCAAATTTCCTGTCCTTCCAACGCTTTGCTGCTCAAGGCCGGGAAAGGCACTTTGCCTGTGGTGTAGGAAGGGCGATGGCACACGGCGCACTGCGCTTGCTCAAACAACTTTTGACCCTTTAACACTTGCGCATCATTCACGTTGCGGCGGGCTGGTGGTGCCAACACGGCTTGATAAAACACAATCTCGTTGAACAGTTTGTCGCTCAGTTCAGGCTCGCCGTTCTCGGAACCGTTGGGTGCCTGCACACAGTCTTTCTGGGCAGGTGTGCAATTCTCGGAGGGAAACAAACTGCTGGTGATGCCGATATCGCCCAGAAAAGCGCCGCCGGTTTGATGCGCCAGGGTGGCCACATTGGCCTTCCAGCCAAAGCGGCCCAACATATTCTTTTGTGCATACGCATCCCAAACCCGGTTGGGCACACCCTTGATTGGGCCGGGCTGTGCAGCCTGCCGCTTGGCATTGTTCAAAACATCCTTTTCCTCAATGGCTTCCAGCAAGCCCAGGCCAATCACCTGTGGCGCAATTCGAGGGCTCACCATCACTTGGGGGTGCATGGGGCCATAGCCCAAATCAGAGAAAGAATAGCTCGGCTTTTTCAACACATAGGGTGTGCCATCCGGGTACTTGCCACGTAACTCTGTAATTTGAATGTGCACCTTGCCTTCTGGCTTCACGCCCGCAATGGCAGCGTTGTTGAACTGATCGCCATACACAGGGTCGGGCACAACACCATGTTTGGAATCGTTACCGGGAATGGACAGGCGGAACAAAAGGTCCACCGGTTGCTCAGTGCTCAGTCGATCCAGAATTTCGGGCGGCTTTCCTCGACCGTCCTGTATGTGGCAACCACCGCAGGAACGTGCAATGAAATGCGGACCCAGTCCGTCACGCGCAGTGGTCGATGCAGGGGCCTGTACCCAGTTGCGTTTGAAAAATGAATTGCCAATGGCAAATCGCGTTCGTTCTTCATCGGGCAAATTGGCGGCGGGAAATGAAAAGGCATTTCGGCCATCGGCAAACACGGTGACGTCCCCTGCGGTGCGGGCAGTCATTCCTTCAACTGCGGCCCATGCCGCCCCGGCAAGCAACAGGGTTCCCCCTGCCAAACAAACAGCTACTTTCATCAGGGCAAGGTCAGGGTAAGTTGAGTAATGCCGATTGCATTGGCCGATTCAACCAGCAAAGTGCTTTGCTCAACCAGGCTATCCACGGTGGCTTTCACGCGTTTGGGCCCAGGTGCGTTTGCACCACCAATAATTTCCCGGTCAAAGGGTGCTTGGATGGCACTTGCGGCTTTCACTGAATTCTGGATTTGCTGCGTGGTTTTCTTCGCAACTTCCGGTGCACGTGCCCCCACCAACTCGGCCAGAGAAGGTACTTTCAACACGGCCCCATCGGCCTGTTTGTAAGTGCCAGTCCACACATTCAAAATACCTTGCGCATTGGTCACTGCATCGCGGTGTGTGTTGTCTGAAAAACAGGAGTGCTCATCCTCTTGATCCTGACTGAACAAGGCCACTTCAAGGCGTTCACCAGCGAGCTCGCCGCGCGAGAGTGAACCCAAACCCACCAGAATTTTGCGAATGGATTCCTTGCCGCCCTTCTCAAAACTCGCGCGGAAATTGTCAGTTCTCTTGGGGGCCCAGGCCGATTGCACTGTTTCAAGATCATGGATCAACAAGGCGGTTATTTCGCGCAAATAAGCAGCGCGGCGTTCTGCATTCTGGCCTTTGCCTTTCACGTAATCGGTGTAAGGCCGATTGCCGGGGCCATTCTCATTCAAATCCTGACCCCACAGCAAAAACTCAATGGCGTGCCAACCGGTGGCAATGTTTTCTTCACCACCCCGCTCATTTTCTTCGATCAAGGCATCGCGGGTAATCTTGAATTTTGGATTGTTGATAAAACCACTGCGTGCATTGCCTTGCACATAGTCCACATACGACTCATCCATTGGCCAGGCATTGATCTGCCCTTCTGGCCCGTTTTCATCGTCGATCGGGCCACCATAAAAACGGAAAGCCTCTGTTTGCCCGTAAAACTCGCGGGCATTCAACCATGCTTTTTTTGCTGCATCCAGGCCAGCCTGGGAAGGCGCTTTCAAAAATGCATCAATGGCTGCCTGCATTTTCTGGGCTGCATTCACTGAATCGGTGTAATTGGCATACACCAATTGCCCATAACCCTTCACCACATCTTGATCGGTAGGGGCCGCCACGGCCACATTGCAAAATGCCAAAGCTAAACCGACAACCATCGCCTTGTGTTTGGCGTTGAACCACGAGTACGTCATAAGGACCTGAAACCTTTGAATCAATCAAAAACAGCCTATATGTTAATCTTAATGAGAATGATTTGCAATTAATAAGAACATCCGTTACACTTCGACTCATTCAACGCAGGCAATCTACTTTATTCCGGGCCACCATGAATTCCCTATCTACGCTGAAAACTGGCACTCCCCCCGCAAGCCACACTGAGCCAGCGGCCGCAGCGCCTTTGAATACAAAAACCCTGTTTCCACAAGGCAGCCGCGAACGGACCATTGTTCATGACAACACAGAGTATCGCTTGCGAATTACCGCCCAAGGCAAGCTGATTTTGACCAAATAATCTTCTCTCACCCTCAAACCGCAAGCCAGCAAAAAACAAATAGCCAGCCAGCGTTTTTTTCAAACCGCATCATGAATCCGAAAAAAATTCTGCCTTGCGCCATCAGCGCAATCACCCTGTTTTGGCCCCAACTATCAAACGCTCAAGAAGCTGCCACCCTGCCCGCTGTCAAAGTAGAGGGGCAGGTACAAACCGAACCAAGCCCTTCAGCGCCAGTGGACGGGTACAAAGCCAACAGCACATTTTCTGCCACCAAGACCGGGACACCCGTTGTTGAAACCCAGCAATCCATTTCGGTGATTACACGCGACCGCATTGAAGATCAGGGTGCACTGACCCTGCAAGACGCGCTCGGCTACACCGCAGGCGTAAGTGCTGGCTCTTATGGCTTTGACAATCGCGGCGACTGGGCTTTTATCCGCGGCACTTCGTTTGTGCAGTACCAAGATGGTTTGAAACAGCTTTTTGGTTTTTACAACAATGTACGCCCCGACCCGTTTACCCTGGAACGCGTTGAAGTGGTGAAAGGCCCTTCATCTGTGCTGTATGGCCAGGGTGGTTTTGGCGGCCTGGTGAATATGGTCAGCAAGCGCCCACAACGCGAACAGGCTGGTGAAGTGGGGGTGCAGCTGGGCGAATACGGCCGCAAACAATTGGCACTCGACTTGACCGGCCCACTGAATGAGGACGGCACCCTGCTGTACCGAATGATCGCACTGACCCGCGACAGTGACACCCAAGTGAACTTTGTGCCGGATGATCGAGACCTGTTCGCACCCGCCATTACCTGGAGGCCCAACGCCGACACCAGCCTGACTGCGTATTTGAATGTGCAACGGGATGTGTCGGGTTCATCCGTCGGCTTTTTCCCGATCATCGGCACCCGCTTTGAAGGGCCGAATGGCCGCATTCCAACTGACACATTCATCAGCGAGCCAGGCTTCGACTTGTACCTGGCCAAGCAAACCTCGTATGGGCTGGAGTTTGATCATCGCTTGAACGATGTGTTCACATTCAGCCAGAAAGTGAAACAAAGCGACAGTGCGGTGTCGTATAACTCGATTTACTCGGCATTCACACCTCGAATCAATGCAGATGGACGAACCATCAACCGCGTGGCCATTTCGCAATACAACGTGGCTGACAGCCTCACCTCTGACTCACAACTAACTGCCAAATGGAATTTTGGCGAGTTCGAGAACACCAGCATTGTCGGGTTTGATTACCAGCGAGTTGCCTTGGGCGGCGCGCGTGGTGCAGGCGGCAGTGCTGCCGCGATCGATTATCTCAATCCGGTGTATGGTAACTTCACTGCGCCTGTACTGGCAGACATTGCAGGCACACTGCAAACTCAAACCGGTATTTACGCTCAACACCAGGTGAAGTACGCCAAGCGCTGGCTTTCTACCGTGGGTATTCGTCGCGATTGGGCCAAATCCGAAACCGACAACGCACCAGCCTCCAACCTGGATACATCCACAAACACCTACAAGGCCAGCCTGGGATACATCACCGATTTCGGAGTGATGCCTTATTACAGCTATTCGGAATCCTTTCTGCCAATTGGTGGCCTGGACTTCTTTGGCAATCCGTTCAAGCCACAACAAGCTGAACAACAGGAAATGGGTGTGAAATATGAAACACCGGATGGCAAGTCGCTTTTCACTGCTGCCGTTTATGAAATCAAGGAGAACAACCGCCGCGTCGCTGATCCTGTTGTAGCCAACAATCAGATTCAGGTTGGCGAAGCGGAAAGCAAAGGTGTTGAACTGGAAGCCAACCACCGCCTAAGCCACACTGTGGACATTCTGGCGGCCTATGCCTACACCAGCGCCAAAGTAACCCGCCATTCCACGCCCAACAGTCAAGGCAAAAGATTGGCCACAGTGCCCAAACAAACCCTCAGCCTGTGGGGACGCCAGAAGTTTTCCATGCTCGGCTTACCCGGCTGGCAATGGGGTGCAGGCTTGCGATTCATTGACGAATCCTGGGACGGCGTAGACAACGTGCGTACACCCAGTGTGACGCTGCTGGACGCCATGCTCTCGTATGAAACTGGCGATTGGCGCTACGCAGTGAATGCGACCAATCTGGCCAATCGGGAGTATGTGTCCACTTGCCTGTCTCGTGGCGACTGTTTCTATGGTGTCGAACGCAATGTGGTGTTCAGTGCAAACTACCGTTTCTAAAACACATTGGCTCAAAATCGGCAGTCGGCAAATTGTTTGCCTGCTGCTGGCTTTTCCAGCAGGGTTGGCCTTGGCCAACCTGTTTGCAGCGGCCTTGGCCATTTTGCTGTTTAAAGCTGGCATGGAACAAAGCGAAGCCATGACCCTGAGCCTGCTGGTGGCCTACCTTGCCATGCCCTGCTGGGTGCTGTGGATTTACTGCACAGCCAGCCTGGCCTGGCTAAGTGCCAAAGGGCTGCTGTTTGGTTTGCTGTGTGCAATCGTGATTTATTTTCCTTGGTAAACCCTGGCCGTGAGTAAGCAGAAAGCACCTTCCGTTCGTCAACACATGGCTTGGTTTCACACCTGGTTTGGGCTGTTCATCGGCTTTCTGCTGTTTGCGGTGTTCTGGATGGGTACCCTCACCGTGTTCGACAAAGAGTTTGACCGATGGATGCACCCGGAAAGCCGCAGCATTGCCGGTGAATGTTGCGCACTGAGCCCAAAGCAACTTGAAACAGTGTTGCTGAAGGCCCATGAACTGGCGCCCGGATCCGACAACATTCGATTGCGCTTGCCCACCGAGCGAACGCCCATGACGCTGATTCGGATCGTGGAGCCCGACCGAACCTTGAAAGCCTATTTCATGGATCCAGACACAGGCAAAGTGGTCTCCAATGAACACACGTTGGGTGGCAGCGGTTTCTTTTTTCCCTTCCACTACAAATTCAATATTGCCTGGAATAACGTGGGGTATTTTTTGTTGGGAATTGCCGGCCTGGCCATGATGGCGCTGTTGATCAGCGGCATTGTCATTCACCGAAAACTGCTGGCTGAGTTCTTTTTGTTTCGCCCCAACAAGCACACCGTGCGCAGTTTGCTCGACTTGCACAATCTGAGCAGCGTGGTGGCATTGCCCTTTCACTTCCTCATCACTTTCACCGGTTTGCTGATATTTTTTTCCATCTATTTTCCTTGGGCCACACTGGCCGCATTTGATGGTGACAAAGCCGCCTCGCAGAAAGCCATGAGTGGTTTTTTGAACATGCCCCCCAGTGGTTTTGTTGAAGACGCCGAGCAACAACTCGCTGCACTGAAAAGCGTACCGGCTTTGGTTCAAGCGCGGGAAATTGCCTGGAGCCAAGCCCTGGGTGAAACCGCGCGTGCTGATTCAATCAATATTCGAAACTTGGGTGACAGCAACGCCACACTTGAAATTCGCCGGGTGTTTCCCGAGCGCAGCATCAGCATGAGCACACATGCTGACACCATGCTGTTGCACACCGGTGAACTGCTGCATGCACACGAGCCCAAACCCATCAAGGGCTTCACGCACTGGATCAACGGCCTGCACTTCATTCAGTTTGACCACACTGCACTTCGAGTGCTGTACGTGGTGGGTGGCTTGTTGGGTTGCGTCATGATTCACACTGGTTTTTTGTTTTGGCTCGAGTCTCGCCGTGTTCAACACCACAAGAAAAAACTACCAGGCTTCACAGTGGTTCAAGCCCTGACCGTGGGCGGTACCATCGGTATGTTGATTGCCACTGCCGCGTATCTTGTGGCAAATCAGCTTCTTCCCAACCAACTTCCTAACCGCGCAACCACCGAAACATGGGTGTTTTATGGCGTGTGGGTGCTCACGATAATCTGGGCTTTTGTCAACGCCGTCCGATTCAAACGGCTGGAAAACCAGACAGCCGCGCACCGCAGCAGCCAGTGGTTTCAACCCACGGTTGTGTTCACAGCCCTGTGTGCGCTGGCTTGGCTGCTCAATCAAATCAACACAGGTGGCATGTTCGCAGCCGCCCTTGATCAAGGGGACATGAATTCACTGGCCATCGACATGGGTTTGCTTCTCATGGTTGCAATGGGCACATACACCGCTTGCAAAATAGTCACTCCCAACGAGGCTTTTGAATGCACCTAACCCTACAAGTTGCGCTGGCTTTTTCGCTTCTGTTTTCAGGTTTGCTGTTGATCGCACTTTCACAACAGGCGCATTTTCGTCATCGCCGTTGGGCTGGACGTTGTAATGCGATTGGCTTACGTTCAGTGGGGGCACGCCGCACCGCTGGCCTGCTCGCCTTGCTGCTAAGCGCAATCACACTCAGCTTCATGCAAGGAATAGCTTTTGGATTGGTGGTGTGGGTCATGGCAACGGCGGCACTGGCCGTTGTTTTGGCATGGGTGCTCGCCCGGTCAAGTTAAGCGGTCGCTTGTGTTGTAGGCGTATAATTGCCCCACATTCAACACGAGCTGTAGTCATGACCACCCGTTTTGCCACCACCGCCCTCTTGCTGCTGGCCAGCTTTGCAACAAACGCACAAAGCAATACAACACCCACCACAGTCGACATGGCCAACCGTGTTCAGGCTTGTGTGGCCTGTCATGGTGCCGAGGGCCGGGCCAGCGCCGAAGGTTATTACCCGCGCATTGCCGGCAAACCGGAAGGCTACCTGTACAACCAGCTGATCGCATTTCGCGATGGTGGCCGCCAACATGCCGCCATGAACGGCATTGTGCAACATCTGTCGAATGATTATTTGCAGCAAATGGCGAGATACTTTGCTGCGCAAAATCCACCCTACCCTGCACCCGTAAAAAGTACAGCCTCAGCCGCAGAACTTGAGCAAGGCAAACGTTTGGTATTCGACGGTGTTGCATCAAAAAAAATTCCCGCCTGCGCGGCCTGCCACGGACAAGCACTGACCGGAGTTGAGCCCTATACACCAGGCTTGCTGGGTTTGCCACGCGATTACCTGAACGCGCAACTGGGCAAATGGCGCAACGGGCAGCGCCAAGCCGCCGACCCCGATTGCATGCACGCACTGGTGAAAGCACTCAGCCCCGAGCAATTGAATACAGCAACAGCTTATTTGGCCGCACAGCCAGTACCTGAAAACCCAAAAGCCGCACCGGCCAACAGTATTCAGTTTCCTTTGAAATGCGGCACACACACCACCACAGCAGTGCCCGGTAACAACAATGTATCGCCAGAGCCGATCGCATTGAATGTGCTGTCAGCGCAAGAAAAACGCGGCGCCTATTTGGCGCGTTTGGGCAATTGTGCCGGTTGTCACACAGCCAATCCCAAAAAGCCTTATGCTGGTGGCCGCGCCATCGAAACACCTTTCGGCAAAATTTACAGCACCAACTTAACCCCCAATGCCGAGCACGGATTGGGCAGCTGGACTGCAGATGATTTTTACAAAGCCATGCACAGTGGTGTCTCGAAAAATGGCGACTACCTTTACCCGGCATTTCCCTACACCGACTACACCAAAATGAGCCGGGCTGAAGTCGATGACTTATTCGCTTACTTAAAGCGCCTGCCCGCGATTGCTCAAAAAACACCCAAGCCTTCCTTGCAGTTTCCCTTCAACCAGCGCCCACTTCTGGCCGTGTGGCGAGCACTGTACTTTACTGAGGGCGAATTCAAACCTGATACCACGCAAACAGCACTGTGGAATCGAGGGGCCTACCTGATCAACGGCCCAGGACATTGCGCGGCTTGCCACACACCACGGAACACTTTGGGTGGATTGAAAGACAAACTGAATTTAAGCGGTGCCACCATTCCGGTACTGGACTGGTTTGCACCAGCGCTGAACAATCACTCCCTGCACGGTCTGGGCAAATGGAGTGAAAGCGACATTGCCCAGTACTTGCAAAGCGGAGTTAACCGGCATGCCGCAACATACGGCCCCATGGCCGAAGTGGTGGCGCACAGTCTGCAATTTGCCACGGCCGCCGATATACAAGCCATGGCGGTGTACCTTAAAAGCCTGCCGGCACAAGCCCCTTCAGAAAAAGAATCGACAGGCCTTGGGCAACGTACCTTGCTGCCACTGATGCAGCGGGGCGAAAACATTTACACCAACACCTGCGCGGAATGTCATGGCAAGCAAGGAGAAGGGAAAGCCAATCAGTTCCCGGCCTTGGCGGGCAATGTCAATGTGATTGCGCCCAACCCGGTCAATGCCATTCGCATGGTGCTCAACGGCGGGTTTTCACCCAGCACACAAGCTGCGCCCTACCCACATGGCATGCCACCTTATCGTGTAGAACTGAGCAACAACGACATTGCAGCGGTGGTCACTTACATTCGCCGAAGCTGGGGCAACACGGCCAGTGGTGTTGCGTCTGTCGAAGTGGACAAACAACGCGGCCAGTAATAAAAAAAGCCGGTGACGAATTGCTTCCCCACCGGCTTTTGGACCTTGCATCAAGCGATTAGAAATCAAGCTGCATTTCTACCAGCAACATACGCCCAGGTGCGGGTACGCGACCGGTTGTGCTTACGTCCACACCCCGGAAGAAGTACTGTTCGTCAAACAGGTTATTGATCCCAAAACCAAGATTCATGTTTTTGCCTTGCCCAATCGGGAAATCACGCCCCACGCGCATGTTCACCAAAGTGTAGGCGGGCAATTCACCAGCACTGCCGTTGGCAGTTTCAACCTGTGTGTTGGCTGAATCACTGAAGCTTTCAGAAACATACAGGGCATTTGCGTTGGCCGTCCAATTGCCAAACTTGTACACCGCATCCAACCCCAAATGGTGCGTGGGTGCATTGCGAAGTTCCTTGCCTTGATCAGCGCCCGACAATTGCTCCGTATCCAGATAGGTATAACTCATTCCCAGTTCAGTTTGGCTGTTCAGGTTCCAGCGACCTTCCAGCTCAACGCCTTCTTGGCGTGTTTCCCCCAGGTTGCGGAATGCGCCTGTATCGAAAACGATCTGGTCTTTGTAATCCACCCGGAACAGCGTTGCCGCAATATTGGCTTGCGGGTTGATCTGCCAGCGTGAACCGATTTCGTAGTTCTCGGCGGTTTCATTGCCCACATCACCACCGCGCGTCACCTGTGCCGTTTGCACCGGCACCAATGAACGCTGCGCATTGGTAAATACGAACACATCTTTCGTGGCCTGGTAACCCACAGTCAAGCCAGGCAACCATTCATCGGGATTGTTCTGAAACTCGGTACCGGTATTCAAATCACGGTAGCGGGTTTCAACATCTTCATAACGAATGCCCGGCGTTACTTTCAAACGATCGTCCATCAATGCAATGGTGTCGCTGACGTAGTAAGCCATCGCCTTGGTGGTAAAGTCCCAGCGGCGGAACGGATTCACTGCCCCTGTTGCAAGCGTGGTGCGGCTTACATCAAAGCGCACATCTTCTTCAACAAAACGCGCACCTGCAATCACTGTGTGGTTGGCTATCTGCTTGGTGAACCTTGGTTCCGTGCCATGCACACTGAACACGCGTGGGGAATCGAGAACAAACGCTGGCGTTTGTGCTGGGTCATCCGAGAAAGTGGCTGACTGGCTGAAGAAGAACGTGCGATTTGCTTGGTGCGCAAAATTGCGCCATGTCAGCTTGAAATCGTCGGAAAACGAATGATTCCAGGTAAAAGTGCCGCGCCACATGTCTGCGTCGTACGCATCAAAAGGCTTTTGCGACTGGTTTGGGTTTTGATCATAGGCAGCTGGGCTTAAGGCACCAGGCAATTCAGCCTTCACTTCGTAATACTGCAACTGCGCTTTGAAATCGTTGTTGGGGTTCAGGTAGTACTCGCCATCCACAATGAAGTTACGCACTTCGGTGTCTGAACGATCACGCTGGCCCTTGCCATCCACAATGTTGGCCTGAAATTGCAAGCCAAGGTCTTCACGCACAAAACCACCAATTCGGTAGTAAGTGTCGGTCAGCATGTTGCCAGTTTCTTCGGAAATTTGAAGGCGCTCGCGGAAGGTCTGGCTGGTTTTCGTGGGAATGGGCTTGGTCACCAAATTCAGCACACCGCCCACGTTGTTCGGCCCGTAATGCACGGCAGCACCACCCCGCACCAAATCTACAGCTTCAAGGCTGGGCAATGTAACGGGAAATAGCGACAGGCCCACGTTGGTGTAAGGGCCAATGGCAATCGGGTAACCATCCACCAAAATTTGCAAACGTTCGCTGCGCAAAGGGTTCAAACCACGCACACCAATGTTGGGCAAAATTCCGGTGCCGGTTTCGTCCAGTACTTGAACACCCGGCACACGGCGCAAGGCATCTTCCAGGTTCAAAGCACCACGTTCCTCAAGATCTTCTTTCTCAAGCACCGTGCGCGCACCTGTGTAGGCTTTCACACTTTCCTCGGTGGGTGGACCCAACCAGTCGGATTGGACAGTGACGGGTGCCAGGGTCTGTGCTACTGAAACCCCGCTAAAAGACAAGCAAGCGAGAGCAACCGCCCTCGCGAGACAATCAACCGGTGCGAGTTTGAAATTGATGGAATATTTGCTGTGGACAGGATTAAACATGACTATCTTTAGTTATTGATAATTGTTTCTATTATCATTAAATTTTGCATGTAAAAATAACCACTGCCATCAAAACGCGTTAAATATTGAACCCTTCTCTCCAATAAAGTTACACAATCAATTCAACTGCGGTCGATCAACATGGAAGCATCGTCTTCATTTCCCCTTATTTCCTCTTCGCTTTGTCACTCTCCCGATCGCACTCAAAATTTGCTGCTGAACCCCCTCATTACAACTGCCCTTGAAAGCGCGCTGCCCGGCATCGATGCAAACAAGCTAATTCACGCTCTGGACACCCTGCTGGGCGGTCGCGGTAACTACACTTTGGTGGGTAGCGCCAGCATGCACCTTCATGCACTTGAACACCCCAACGCCACGTGTGCATTGCCAATGCCTCATGATCTAGATGTGGTTGTCAATGACACTGCGATTCGTCGCGTAGAGCTTGCGAACACAGAAACACTGGGCGGACTGAATTTGAAACGCGACGCGAATTTTGCGCATGTGTTGCACATGCCGCGCGACAATGCGCCCGACCTGAAAATTGACATTGTCCATTCCAGCACCCCGGGTTTTCTGAAGTACCAATTCAATCCGCATACCATTCATGGCCTGCAGACAGGAATGTTGGCGGACTGCCTGGCCGATTACAAAGCCAGACGAACCGACCAGGAGTTTGTAGAACAATGTGGAGGACAAACACAGGCCAACGCTAAGGTTCAACCATGGCTGGATTATTTCGACAAGTGTCGCCACGACGCAGGCACTGTGTTGCCTCGGAATATTGCGAAAAGAAGATTGGCGGAGTTACCGGGCTCAAGCCCTGAACAAGGCCCGGATGGCCCCAGCGTGAGCAGACCAGCCGCAAGAATACTGAAATTTGGATTGTAGGCAGGGGAGCCAGGTGCTCCACCAAGTGCTTTGCTAAACTGTTTGCTGGCTCATTTCACTGACTTGAATCAGCGTGTTGTGCGCATCAATTTCACTTTGGCAGTGCATGCGGCACTGGCCGCAGCCCGAACATGCACCCGTTTTCATGGTGATGTCGTCCACTGAACCACAACCGCTTCGCACGGCTTCAGAAATGGTACGGTCGCTTACGTTGGCACAAATGCAGACGATCACGGTTGACCTCAAATTGCGTTGAACTTGAAAGTAATAATAATGATTCGCATTACTACAATCAAGTATTTTTTCAACACAATTCGAAAATCGTTAGAACATTTACTCTGAAACACCCATCATGGATTGCTCGTAATTCTGCAAACCTACCCTGTCAATCAGGCTCAGCTGGGTTTCCAGCCAATCGATGTGTTCTTCGGTGTCTTCCAGAATTTCTTTCAGAATGTCGCGAGAAACATAATCGCGCTCGTCTTCCGACGCCTTGATGCCATCTTTGATCGTCACTTGGGCTGCACTTTCCATTTTCAAGTCGCTTTCCAGAATCTCGCGTGTATTTTCGCCAATCATCAACTTGCCCAGGTCTTGCAGATTGGGCAGGCCATCCAGCATCAGCACGCGTTCAATCAGCAAATCGGCGTGCTTCATTTCACCGATGGATTCCTCATATTCCTTTTTCTTCAGTACATCCAGGCCCCAATTGCCGAAAATGCGCGAATGCAGGAAATACTGGTTAATCGCAGTCAATTCATTCTTCAATTGCGCATTCAGTGCCGCAATTACTTTGCTCGAACCTTTCATTGTTCCTCTCCCTTGCATTCAAAAATCAACTCAAGTCACAGTGTACAACGCGGGCCAAGGCAGCCGAAACCCTTTTCTGGTGCGCTTCTTAAAAAAGTACTTGCCAAAATCGAAAAGCCAAATAATAATGAGAACACTTCTCGTTTCTATCTTTCCGAGTGAGATTGTCGTGGGCCTACCGATCAATCTCCTTCTTCGCAACAGTTGGCATCCTCACCGGTAGGCCTTCCTCGCTCAGAAAGACCCTCCCGCACCAGCCAGCCGCCGCAAGCCAGTGCATCTTTTATTTCAAAGGATTGCTGTCATGAAAAAACGCGCGCTGGTCGTGGCGATTGGCGCAGCTGTAGGTTGTCACCCGGCTGCATGGTCACAAAGTACTCAACAAAATGAGGCGACTACACTTCAAGAAGTGCAGGTCACCGGGTTTGAGCGGGTTTACAAAGAACCGACCACCAACACAGCCTTGGGCTTTGAAGCCGACCCGATGAGCACACCGCTGACCACCATCAGCATTCCCATCGACATTCTGGAAGACCAGCAGGTTAACAACGTTGAAGATGCATTGCGCAACGTAGCCGGTGTCACCAAATTCAAACAGGGCAATGGTGGCGAGGAGAAATTCTCGATTCGCGGTTTCGATGCGTCCCAATCACTTTACAAAGACGGTGCACGCATCAACAACGTGTTCAACGCCACCAACATTGCCACCACAGAAACCGCCAATATTGAGCGCTACGACATCTTGAAAGGCCCTGCATCAATTTTGTATGGTCAGGGCGAACCAGGCGGTGTCATCAACTATGTCACCAAAAAACCAAAATTCACCGAGTACCGGGCCGCCGAAGTAATTGCGGGCAGCGACGACTATTACCGCGTAGAAGCCGATTTCACCGGACCACTGAGCGATACGTTTGCCTACCGACTCATTGTGTCGTCCGAGGACAGCGGTAGTCACCGTGACTTCACGGTCCGGGATCGACAGCTTGTGGCACCCTCGTTGACCTGGAAGCTGAGTCCACAAACACTGGTTACAGCGCAATACGAATACATCACCGACACTTACACCCAAGACCGTGGCCAGGTACTCGACGGCAACAATGCCACGGGCTATTCCTACAGCGGTCGCCTGAACGGCACCCAGTTCTATGGCATTCCCGGCTGGAACGAAAACACCGAAAGCGACTACAATCGATTCGCCTTGCTGGCCGAACACTTCTTTGACAATGGCTCGTCGGTCACTGCCAACTATTCACGCACCCGCGTCGACAAAACCCTGTTTGACTCCAGCCCGAGAGCACTTGGCCCCAATATGCAAGTGGTTGCAGACAATGGCGATGTGGCCATTCGTGCTTCGCAACAGGGTGGCCAGGGCGAAAGCGACAGCATGGTGCTGAAGTACCAGTGGCAACTCGATGGCGGCACATTGTTTGGGCAAACCATCGGCCACAAATTCCTGTTACAAGGCGACTATGAACGCATTGTAAACAACACCATTTCTGCATCGGGCACCCAAATTACTTACAACGTCAATACCGGGCAATACAGCGGCATTCCACCTGGGGGTGTGGTCGTTGGCCCATTCACCCAAGGCGGAAGCAGTGCGCGCCAACAAGGTTTGGTGATTCAAGACCTGATTTCAATTGGCGAGAAATGGAACCTGCTGGCCGGTTTGCGCAGCACCCAATTTGAAGATCGCCAGGCCAATGTGGACAGCGACGATGTATCCCCCCGATTCGGGCTGGTGTACAAGGCCACCAACACCTTGTCGTACTACGGCAGTTGGGCCAAAGGTTTTACCCCAACCACTGCCACAGGCTTTAACCCCGCAACGGGCAACGGCATTGGCGGTGCACCGCTGGACCCGGAACGCACCGAGCAGTATGAATTGGGTATCAAAAAACAGTTGTTGAACAAGCAGCTGGATATTACCGCCGCAATTTTTGATTTGCGCAAAACCGATGTGGCCGTTACCGACCCGGCGTCGTCTGGTTTGCCAGCAGGGGAACAATGGTCCACCAACCTGGGCGAAACCCAAACCCTGGGCTTTGACATTCAAGCAATCGGCAAGGTCAATGACTCTTTCCGCGTGGTTGCCGGTTACGCTTATCTGGACAACCAACTCGTGGCGGTTGATCCTTCTTTGGCTGGCCAGGAAGGCAATGCCCTGCCCGGCATTCCCGAACATTCTGGTAATTTGTTCGGCGTGTATGAAGTGCAGCGCGGCCAATACAAGGGCTTGGGGCTGGGGCTTGGCGTGTTTGCCCAAACCGGTTCGTTTGTATCTACAGAAAACCGGGCCAAATACGATGGCTGGGCGCAACTGGACGCCTTGGCGTATTACAAGGCGGACGGCTGGAAAGTGCAGCTGAACCTGAAAAATATCACCGATGAAGAGTACAACTTTGCACAGGCAGGCACCACCACCGACTCATTCGGTGCAGTGCGCGTGGGCACCAGCACACCAAGAACAGTCAATGTGAGCCTGTCGGTTGAATTTTAATCGTGAAGATCTGCTACACTCTTTTTGATATTAATTCTCATTCACAAAATTGGAGTGCATGAAAATTGCTTGCTGATTCAATAGTCAGCAAGCAAGATCGAAGCAATTGACTCAATGAACACAACGTTGAACACCATGTCCGTTCCAATGAGTGCTCCTTTGAGCAACAACACGCAAACAATCAGCAACACCGTCACCTTCGCAGGTGTGGTGCTGTTGCACGTGCTGGGTTTGGTTTGGGCGGCGCAACAACTCAGCATCAGCGAACCAGTTATTACGCCACCCAGCGTGGTGGGTGTATTGGTGGCGCCTGAACCAGAGCCTGCACCACCGCCACCCAAGCCTGTACCACCTCCGCCCAAGCCGGAACCAAAACCCGTGCCCACGCCAAAGCCTGTCGCCAAACCGACACCCAAGCCAACACCAAAGCCTGAGCCCGTGCGTGAAGTGGCGCAGGAACCGGTACAGCAAGCGGCCCCAACCCCACCCGCGCCGCCATCGCCGCCTGTTCAACAGGCCACGCCGGCACCCGAGGCACCAGCACCTGTAACGCCGCCACGCACGGACGCCGCGCACCTGAACAACCCGGCACCCCAATATCCAGCCTTGTCACGCAGGCTGGGTGAGCAGGGCCGGGTGATGCTGGATGTGTACATTCTTCCCGATGGCAGCGTGGGAGAAATCAAATTGAACCGGTCAAGCGGCTTTCCGCGACTGGACAACGCAGCCCTTCAGGCTGTGAAAACCTGGAAGTACGTGCCCGCCAAGCGTGGCGACAAACCAATTCCGTTTTGGTATGTACAACCGGTTTCTTTCGTATTGAATAACTGAGAACATTGAATTTAAGCGAGGTTTATTGAAATGGAAAACAACCCTTACGGTATGGCCGCCATGTGGGCCCAAGGTGACTGGGTCATCAAAAGCGTGGCACTGCTGCTGTTGATCATGTCGATTGCGTCCTGGTACGTCATCATCACCCGCAGCATTCGTCTGTATCGCCTGCGTAAAAATGTGGGCGCAGTCGACAAGTTCTGGCACACCCACAGCTTTGCAGAAGGTCTTCAGGTGCTGGGCAAAGACACCGGCAACCCGTTTCACCACATGGCGATCGAGGGCCAGGCGGCGGTGAACCATCACAGCACAAACAAAGACGACCTGCACGGGCAAATCAGCCTGGCCGACTGGCTCAGCGAAGCGCTGCGCGGCGCCATGGATGAAGCCGCTGAAAAGCTGCAATCTGGTCTGTCCATTTTGGCTTCCGTGGGTTCTACAGCCCCGTTTGTTGGCCTGTTCGGTACGGTGTGGGGCATTTACCATGCGCTGGTGGGCATTGGTGTTTCAGGCCAGGCCAGTATCGACAAAGTAGCCGGCCCGGTGGGCGAGGCCTTGATCATGACTGCATTTGGCCTGGCAGTGGCCATTCCGGCCGTGTTGGGCTACAACGCACTGACCCGCGCCAACAAAGGATTGCTGAGCAAGCTGAACCGATTTGCACGCCAGTTGCATGCCTATTTCCTGACCGGCTCACCCATGCAGAAAGACTCTGCAGTGCGCACCATGCCCTTGAAAAAGGAGGCGTAAGCCATGTCGTTCAATTCTTACGACGATCAGCAGGAAATGAGTGAAATCAACATGACGCCGCTGGTGGACGTGATGTTGGTGCTGCTGATTATTTTCATCATCACCGTGCCGGTGATTACGCATTCGGTGAAAGTTGATTTGCCGCAGGCCAGCCAGCAACCCACGGAGGTGAAACCCGATGTGGTCACACTCACCGTGCAACGCGACGGCAGCCTGATGTGGAACGATGAAACACTGACTTTTGAGAACCTGGAGCTTCGCTTGCAGGCTGTGGCGCAGCAAGAGAAACAGCCCGAGTTGCGAATTCAGGGCGACAAAGCGGTGGAGTATGAAAAAGTGGTGCAAGTCATGGCCGCTGCACAACGTGCAGGCGTCGAGAAACTGGGCTTCATGACTGAACCCCAAAGCACACCCTGATTCAAATTTGTGGGCAGAGTAAACACACTTTCTTGAAGTCATGCGAAACTGGGCGTTGAAGCGATTATTCAACGCCTTTTTTTATTGCCATATTCATGAACACATCTGCTTTGAACCCAGGTTATCTATCCCGCAGTCTTGGCCCTGTTCACATCAATCTGGATCGGCAGCTTTACAGCGCCAGCCATGTGTTGAACTTTGAAAAAACACAGGCACATCAACATTTGTCCACCTTCATTCAACGCATGTTCAGCGGTGAAGTGGTCAATGGCACAGAACACCGACCTGCCGGCCATTGGGCCTTGCGAGCAGCCTGCAACATGCAGGCCTACCATTCACCAGTTTCGCTGGTGGTGAATGGTCGCGATGAATTGGCGCTGACCAGGCAAGTGCAACAGCAAATGGAAACCTTTGTTGACCAGGTGCGCTCGGGCCGCTACACCACGCCCGACGGAGAACGCTACGACAGCGTGTTGCATTTGGGCATTGGTGGATCAGACCTCGGCCCCCGGCTGTTGAATGATGTGTTCAGCAAACTGGATTTGGGTGCAGCACCCGCACTGAACATTCGGTTTGCCGCCAATGTGGACTTCCATGAAATGAAAGCCGCGCTGGCCTCACTGAACCCGAAAACCACTTTGGTCGTGATTGCCAGCAAATCATTTTCAACCCGTGAAACCTTGCACAACGCACAGCATATTTTCAAGTGGCTGGATGCTGCGGGGCCAGCGTACCGCCCCAAGGCGCTGGTGGCCGCAACCTGCAAACCCAACAAAGCAATCGAGTTGGGCGTGGCAGCGGACCGGGTGTTTGAATTCAGTGAAACAGTGGGCGGTAGATATTCACTGTGGGGCCCCGTATCGATTGGTGTGCGCATGGTGCACGGCAACCCGGTGTTCAATGAACTGCTTGAAGGCGCCGCCTTGATGGACGGTCATGTATTGCAAAGCAAGGCCAGCCAGTGCATTCCCACACTTCTTGCGCTAAGCGACCTGTACAACCTGGAACACGGTGCCGCATCGCTGATGTTAAGCCCTTACGATTCCCGCCTGAGCCAGTTGGTGCCCTACCTTCAACAACTGTGGATGGAATCGCTGGGCAAAGGCGTGAACAACCAAGGCGAGTTGCTCGACAAGCCCGCCTGCCCGATTTTGTGGGGCGATGTGGGCACCAATGGGCAACATGCTTTTTTCCAGATGCTGCACCAAAGCAAAATTGCCAGTTCGGTTGAATTGATCGCAGTGGTACAACCCGACCATGATGAAGTCCAATCCCATCAAGTGTTGCTCTCGCATGCCTTGGCGCAGTCTGAAGCTTTCTCGGTGGGTCGCTTGAACTCACCCGAGGAGCTCAGCAACACAGCCACCAATTTCAAATCGTGTCCTGGGCACCGTCCGGTTCAAATGGTGTTTCTCGATTCGCTAACGCCCTACTCGCTTGGCGCACTGTTGTGCCTTTGGGAACACCGCACCGCAGCGCTGGCTGCCATGCAAAACATCAATCCCTTTGACCAGTGGGGCGTTGAATTGGGCAAGGGCATTGCAGAGCAACTGGAACACAGCGTGCCACCCGGCCACACCCCGGCAGAGAACCCGGTGACCGCACACCTGATCAACCATTTCCTGAAAAATTCAGCGCCATGATGAATTGGCAAGCCCTGCCACTGCCTGCCTGCAGCCTGGCCGAAAGCCCTCGGTATGCGCATGGTGGCTGGGCTTGGGTAGACATCAACACGCGTACCCTGTACCGCTTGAATCAAAGCGATGTGCTGAACACAGCATTGGACAACACCACGTTATTAAGCACCTTGCATTTGCCAGATGAAATAGGCTGTGTGTTGCCCACTGAGACTAAAAACACTTGGGTGGCACTGGGCAGACAAGGTGGCTGGCTGATTGAGGGCGACACCTGCACCCTGAAATTGAATGCTCCTTTCGATTCGAGCAAGCACCGCTTCAACGACGGCCGCGCCGACCAGGCGGGCCGAATCTGGATATCCACACTGGTTGATGCCCGCAGCCCGGCCACTGCCGCCCTGTATTGCATTGAGGCGGGACAAGCCAAGCTGAAGATAAACGATTTGATCGTGGGCAATGGCCTTGCCTTTTCGCCCCTGGGGGACTCGGTTTTTCTGAGCGACACACGGCACAAATGCATTTGGCGATTTGATTATTCGATCGAGACCGGTGAGTTGAGCAATCGGCAATTGATCAAGCAATACACAGAAGGCACTGCTCGACCGGATGGCGCTTGCTTTTCTGCCGATGGCAGCTACTGGGTTGCCATTCTGGAGGGCTACCGGCTGGACCGCTTTAGCGAGCACGGCGAATTCATTGAAAGCATTGAACTGCCCTTGGCCAAGCCCACCATGCCCTGCTTTGGCGGCGCACAGGGCAATGTGTTGCTGGTGTGCTCAGCCCAGGCTGATGAGAAGTTTCCCAACAAGCCAGGTTTCGAAAACACCAGCCTGATTGCCTGTGAAACAGGCTTCAAAGCGCTGTCAGAAAATTTCGCCAATCCGGCTTATTTGGTGTAACGGCTGTCGATCAGGTTCTTCTTCAAGCGTGCCATGTTTTTCTGAACTGAATCGCCCAGTTGCAAGGCCACTTGCGTGGCCAGTACATCCACCACGCACAGGTGCAACAAACGCGACACCATGGGGCTGTACTGCTCATAGTACTCACCGTGGTCGGCTGGAATATGCACCTGCACTGCCTGTGCCAAAGGCGAACCCGACGCCGTAATTGCAATGGTACTTGCACCGGCTGCACGTGCAATTTGCGTGGCGTCGAGCAAATCCTGACTGCGGCCCGAATTTGAAATAATGATGAGGCAATCGCCCTTGTTCAACATGGATGCAGCCATAATTTGCAAATGCCCATCGGAGTAGGCATGCGCAGTGCAACCCATTCTAAAAAACTTGTGCTCGGCATCCAGCGCCACAAAGCCTGAATTGCCCACCCCATAGAAAACAAGCCGGCCTTTTTTGGCAATTGTTTTTGCAAGCAGTTGCGTGGCTTTGTCGATGGGTTTGGCTGGGGCTGTGTTTCGAAAAGTGCGCAGAGTGTGAATGGCATTGTCGAGTACTTTTTGAATCAGGGTTTCACCGCTGTCGCCAGCTTTCACCGACTGGTGAATGAACGGCACACCTGCATTCAAACTGGCGGCCAGTTTCAACTTGAAGTCACTTAAGCCTTCGTAACCCAGCGAGCGGCAAAACCGCACCACCGACGGGCTGCTGACACCCGCACGTTTGGCCAGTTCAGTCACAGGCATTTTTTGAAAACCACTGGGGTCTTTCAACACCAACTGTGCCACTGCCTGTTCAGCACTGGAAAACTGGTCCAGTTCCATGCGGATTCGATCAAGTAAATTCATGCACACGCCGGGTTAAACCCGAAGTAATAAAATTACATTGTACTAGCGAATCACACCACGCGCCTTGAAGTATTGAATCAATACATTGGGCTCAAAGGGTTTGGAATAAAAGGCATCAATGCCTGCTGCCATGGCACGTGCATATTCAGCCAAACGCGAACCCGCAGTCACCGCCACAATTGGAATTTTTACATACTCAACCATGTCCCGAATGTGGCGCGTTGCGCTGAAACCATCCATCACGGGCATGTGCAAGTCCATCAGGATTGCGGCAATGTCCACGCTTTTGTCCTGAAGCATTTCAACGGCCACTTGACCATTGCCAGCCACCACCACATGGGCACCCAGTTTGCGAAGTCGAATGGCATTGATTTTCGCCACAGTGGGGTCGTCTTCCACCAGCAAAAGCCGCAAATTACTCAAAGGCAAATCGCCCCCTGCACTGTCGGCAGAGACCGCTTGTGCACTGGCCCGGCCCATCAACTTAAGTGGCAGTTGAATACTGCTGCATGTGCCTTCGCCCTGCCGGCTTGTCAATGAGAACTGCCCGCCCATCATTTCAAGATATTTGTGAGTAAGGTAAAAACCCACCCCCATGCCACCGCCCCCACGGGTGCGGCGCACCGATTGATTGGCAAATGGCTGGCCAATCGATTGAATCAGTGAATCGGACATACCAATTCCATCGTCACTGACCTCAAAATAAAGCTCAGCACAAGGCTCGGCCTTGAATGCAATGTGCACCTTGATCTGGTGGGCATCAGAAAACTTCATGGCATTGTCGATCAAACCATGCATCATTCGACCAATGCGTATTTTGTCGCCCAGCACCAAAGGGTCAAAATCGAATTCCTCACGCAATTGCAGCAAGTGGATTTGACCGGGGTGCGCACGCTGCACCAATCTCAAGCGGTCCAGCCAAAGCGCGCGCAAGTCAAATTCCTCTTCTTCCAGTTGCAACTCGCCCAACATACTATCGGCGTAATCCATCAGCATTTTTACGCTGCGGGTGACATCAATATTGGCTTTGTCCAGGTCTTGAAACAACTCAGCCTGGTCCTCATCCAGTTGTGTGGCCGACAGCTGGTTCAACATTTCAAGAGAATTGTTCAAAGGGGTGCGCAGCTCGTGGCTGACCACATTCAAAAAGTGGTTCTGCTGGCGCACCACTTGCATCAATTCTTTGGTTTTGTGACGCAGGCGCTCGTTGCCATGCTTGAGTTCATTCAGCAACCTGGCTTTGTCAGTCACGTCCACAACGGCCAGAATTACCACAGGCCTTGCACCTTCTCGATTCACGTTCAAACCAATTTGCACGGAAATTTCATGGCCCGCTTTGTGATGGGCGGGGAAGTATTTTTGCCCGGTGCCCTGCCCCATCATGCGCCCCTTGGACGACTGCATGAATTCCTGAAACAGGCTGGAATGCCCCCTTCTCAACTCAGGCGGCAACAGCTTTTCAAAGGGCTGATCCAGCAACTCGGCCACGGAGTAACCGAAGATATCGGCGCAATATGAATTCAGGGAGAGAATTCGCCCGGCATGATCAACCTGCATCAAGCCAACGGGGCTGTGCTCCAACACGTCGGGAGTTATTTTTTCAGAGTTCAAGGGGAACGGATTCACTGGATTTAACACCCCCAGTGTGCCCGATCCGGAAAAAAAAGAAGGAGGCATTACCGTGGTAAAGCCCCCTCTGTTCGTTCAATTGATAAATGATTAATTACTGTGAATTAACATTCCTAAAAGCAGATGCTGACCAACCCTGCCTTGAATTGGCGGGCTTGACTGGCAAGGGTGTTCCTCCGATCAACTTCTCGGTGGCAGTGCCATAACGCAACCAGGTTTGCGTTGCCTGCGTGCCCACACCAGGCTTGCTGTAGTCGCACACGCCTTGTGGGAAAATTTCCTTCACCTGGGCTACAAAAGCGGCTGAATCAGTAATTGAAACTGCACCCGCATAATCGGCTGCATCCACCGGTTTCAGTACACATTTGTTGGTCAAGGTACGAATGTCGTCACCCGCCACTGTGCGCGGCGTGCCAAAACGGGTTTGCACCAACACGTGTTGCAACTCCGCAATGGGGCCGGTGAGTTGGCCCGACATGCCCGTGGGGTCAAAAGCCGAGAAGTCCAGACCACACACCTGATTGCTGAGTTGATCAAAAATTTGACCCGCCTCTGGGGGTGGCTTTGGAATACTGCTCGAGTTGGCCATGGGCAACACCGGGTCCGGATAAAGCAGGTTGCCGCTCATGGGGACAAAGGGACCATCGTCAGCATAAATGCTTTGCGCTGACAAACATTTGTCGCGGGCTGCACGCGGTTTGTTGGCCACCACTTTTTCAGGCAAAGGTTTGTTGCTTTCATCGGCCTCAATCTGGCTCAACCAGCGGTCCATCACCAGCAAGGCTTCGGTGCTGTAGGTAGAATCACCCGCCAACACCAATTGCCCAAACCAGATCACATGGTTGTCAAAGTGCCCCTGTGTGGCATTCAGGCGGGCGCGCATTTGCCAGCTGTGGAAGGCATCGTGTGCAATGCCGGGATCGGGGCCCCGCAAGTCAATAATCGGAATATTGCTGAGGTGTTCGGCCGTGTTCACCGCGCCTGTTTTGTAGGAATTGGCCAAAGCCAAGGGGTCAGCCACTGTGCGGTTAGCCACGCGTTGAATGTCCACATCAAAACCACCAATGTTGCGGTTCAAATCCAGGAACTGATTGGCGGTAATGGTGCCTTGCTTCAAAGCACCCAGGCCATATTGAACGCCCACGTTGTCCAGCGGAATACCACCAAAACCTCGACCAATCTTTTTCTCGTTGGCACTCCATACATCTGGCGTTCTAAAGCCAAACTGCGTGCTCATGTAATCGATCAAACCACAGCGCAAACCACCCGGATTATTCACAGGGTCATAGGGCATGGCCGCGCCATTCAAGCCACGGCAATTTTGTGCGTATGGGTAGGCTTTGGGGAAAAAGGCGTTGTCAGACAGCACCGGGTTAACAGGCAAATGGCCGTAAACCGGGCTCCATTGCACATAGGGCAAAAAGTTTTGATTGAAGTTGGGAAACTGATTGGCATTTTCTGCTTCATTCACACCTGGGTAGCGATTGCCAAAGTAAGAATTCAACAAGTTGTAATCAGCAAACTGCGTGGCTGTGGTCCACACATCGGGGTACGAACACTGCACGATGATGCCTTGGTAAATACCAGGGTAGGCATTGGCAATGTGTTGCTGGGCAATGGCTCCACCCGAGCAACCTGTGCCCATGGTGTAACGAATTTCGCCATACTGCTCAACAATCCGTTCCTTCACCATCATCAACGATTCAGCGGCAGTCACCAAATTCACGTTGTGACCCAAATTGGCCAGGGCCGTGGAAGTGGCAATAAAGCCGCGCCCCAAAGCCACAGTAATGCTGTCACCGAGCAAAAACTCGGCGCCGTCCGGTGCTGTACCCGAAATGTCGCCATTGGGCGGGTTGCCTGGGCCATAGGTGACGCCCACATTGCCACCATGGTGAATCAGTACTTTGCCATTCCACTGTGGTTGAGGCTTCCACGGTTGCCAATCCTCGGCCGGGTTGAACAGTGTGCGGATTTGATAACGGTCGCGGTTTTGCACACCCCGTTCGGTGCGGACTATAAAGGGCACAGTCACACCGTTGTCGGTTGTGGTCGTTGCAATTTCACTGGCGGGCGGCGGGTTTTCAGGATCGTAAGGCAAGAAGGTGGGTGCAAATTCCTGTTCCTGGAAATTCGAATTGGTGAGTACGTGTTGCAGCTTGTTGGCGGGCAGATATGAAAAACTGAACACGGCCGGCTGATTGCACTGGGCATCCATGGTGCCCTCGTTGGTGCAGGTCCACGGTTGCACTTGCGGCCCGGAGAACACCGGCCCACCGTTGGGGTGGTTGGTGATGGTGGTCACAATTCGGCCTGTGTTTTTCAACACTGCCATGATGCGGTTTTCACCCAAGGCCAAGCCCTGAATGCGACCCATGTAACGGCCATTTTCGCGCAGCGCAAACTGGTCGCTTACATCCACGGAGCCCAGCATCACTTTCACATTCTGCAAATTGGCAGGGTCTTCGGCCGTAATTTCAACCAGGGCATTGCCGTCGCTGATCAGGTCGGCTCGATTGGACAAAACGCGAATGCCATCCCCCGGCTCCAGTTCGACTGGTGTTTCTTCGTTGGGGTTGGTGACCGTGGGGCCATCACCCCCAGCCAGAATGCTGGAATCATTGCCACCCAGGCAACCGGCAAGAAGCGCAAGCGTGCTGAGCGCCAGCGCGGACTGAAGTGTTTTGCTCATTTTGTATTGTAAGTTTGAATTGTCTCCAAACCTTCATACTTCAAGCCAACACTTTCAGATTCACCTTGTAAATCAGTTACTTACTTTATTTCGCACTTTACCTAATCACAGTTGCAGTTTATTACTGTCGGTGTTTTTTCGGCATGATGTGGATTAATCCCAAATCCATTTCCACCACACAGGGCTCGCCCTTTTTCAGGCCCAAACGCTGCGCCCCCGACACAGCCATCTTCAGCGTCTCGAACGGCGCCACATCCAAGGCCAAATCGATCAAGCTGAGTTCACCCAGGTCACGGTGCGCTTGAACATGCACAGGCAACACCACAAAACCCTCTCGCTGCAAATTGTATGCTGCCGGCTTCAAGGCCAGGCCGTCGGCATGCACCACCCAGTTCACCGGGAAACCAGGCGGAATCTTGCCTTTGTCTTTCACCCGAAGCTGATAGCTGTTGGAAAGAGTTGCCTGCTGGGTATCCAGCGCACGGGTCCATTGCAAATGCCCCACGCCGGCTTCCTGGCCAGGCCCAAGCCATGCCCCGTGAAACCGGTTTTGAATGCCCACCAGGTCAGCCACCCTGGAATTGCGGGGTCTTCGGTGCACATCAAAGGCTGGGCCCTCCTGTAGCACCTGACCTTGGTCCAGCACCACCAGTTTGTCGCACAGCATACGGGCTTCATTCAGGTCGTGTGTTACAAGCACAATTGGAATATTCAGATCAGCCCGCAGTTCGGCCAACAAGCGGTAAAGGCCTTCACGGTTCATTTGATCCACCGCAGAAAAAGGCTCATCCAGCAACAACAACTGGGGCTGACGCGCCAGGGCGCGGGCCAGCGCGACGCGTTGCTGTTGCCCGCCCGACAATTGTGCTGGTTTGCGCATGGCTTCATCGGAAGTCAGGCGCACGCGCTTGAGCCACTGCACCGCTTCAATAATTTGTTCACCCTTGGGCAAGTGTTGCAAGGCCAGCGCCACGTTGGCAGCAGCGCTTAGGTGAGGCATCAGGGCGTAATTTTGAAAGACCAAACCTACCCGACGCTGCTGGGGTGTTTGGAAAACACCCTTCTGCGTGTCGAGCCACACCTGCCCGCCCACTTCGATGCGACCACTCGCTGGTTTCATCAAGCCCGCCAGTACACGCAATATGGACGATTTGCCCGCCCCCGATGGCCCCACCAAGGCGAGCAATTGCCCGGCCTCGCAAGAAAAATTTGCGCGCAGGGGCATGGGTTTTTGCTGCTCGATGTCGACCAGCAATTCACTTGGCCTGTTCGTAGTGACGCTCATGGCTTGCGCCTTTTTCGGCCAGACAACAACAGCGAAGTGGCCACCGCCACCAGCGAGAACATCAACAGGGCCAGCGACATGGTGTTGGCAGCATTCAAGTCAAAACTTTGCACGCTGTCGTAAATTGAAATGGCCAAGGTTCGGGTTTCACCAGGAATGCTGCCGCCTATCATCAGCACCACACCAAACTCGCCCAAGGTATGTACAAAGGTCAGCACCATGGCTGACAAAATACCGGGCCAGGCCAAAGGCAATTCCACCTTGGTGAAAACGGCCCAGGTGCTTAAACCACTCACCTGTGCAGCCTCGTTCAAGTTGTGGGGAATGGATTCGAATGCGCGCTGAATGGGTTGCAGCATGAAAGGAATATTGAACAACACGGAAGCGAGCAACAGGCCAGCAAAATTGAAAGTGAGCGAAATGCCCCAGGTGTTTTGAAGCCACTGCCCCACAGGCGAACCACCCCCCACCGCCAACAACAGGTAGTAACCCATCACCGTGGGTGGCAGCACCAGAGGCAGCAAAATGGCAGCCTCAATCCATGTGCGCCCTTTGAACGGAGTGCGCGCCAACCAGCGCCCAGCCAGCAAACCCACCGGCAACAACACCAACAAGGTACCCAGTGCCAATTGAATGGACAGCGAAAACGCAGACCAATCCATCATCGCCCAAGTACCTCGTCATAGCCGTATTTCTTGAGCACCGCGCGAGCAGGTGCCGTGTTCATGAAATCCGCAAATGCCTTTGCAGCCGGGTTATCGGGGCGAATCAATACCATGCCTTGCACCAAGGGTTGATGCCATTCACGGGGCACAAGGGCATATTGGGTGCGTACGGCCAACTCGGGTGCAAGGGCTAGCGACAACGCCACCAGCCCGGCCTGTGCTGCACCTGATGCCACGAACTGCGTAGCCTGCCCTATGTTTTCACCCATCACCAAGCGTGGCTTTACCTTTGCCCACAAATCAGCATTCATCAGCGCTTCTTGCGCACGCATGCCATAAGGTGCCACGGTGGGGTTGGCAATGGCCAGCTTGCTCAAGCGACCGTCCTTCAGCGCAGCGGCCAGGTCTGCCAAAGAGCCATCGGGTTTCAAACGAGTTTTACGCGGCAGCAACAACACCAAACGCCCCTCAGAATAGGGCAATACCGGCGATGCAGCCAGTTTTTCATCCACCAGCTTGTGGGGAAAAACCATGTCGGCAGACAAAAACACATCAAACGGCGCGCCCTGTTTAATCTGGCTATAAAAGTTGCCCGACGAACCATACGCCACCTTCAAGCTGTGCCCGGTGGCTTTGGTAAATTGGGGGGAAATTTCGTCCAGCGCGTAGCGCAAAGTGGCTGCAGCGGCAACTGTAGCGCTGCCTGCATGGGCTGCGCCCAGGCTGATCAGTAAAACAAAACAGGTCAATGTTTTCAACACAGTGTTTCGCCTACCTATTCAAAATTAAATGCTGCGCTGGTTCACACGTTTGGACAACTCCTCCGCAGACTCTACACGCTCGGAATAGCGATCAACCAGGTATTGCGCATGCCCGCGCGTCAGCAAGGTGAATTTCATGAGCTCTTCCATCACATCCACCAAGCGGTTGTAATACGGCGAGGGCTTCATGCGGTTGTTCTCATCAAACTCCATGAATGCTTTGGCAATCGAAGATTGATTGGGAATGGTGATCATGCGCATCCATCGGCCCAACACGCGCAACTGGTTCACCACATTAAACGATTGCGAACCACCGCACACCTGCATCACAGCCAGGGTTTTGCCCTGTGTGGGCCGCTTGGCGCCACCAGTCAGGGGCAACCAGTCGATTTGTGTTTTCATCACGCCTGTCATGGCACCGTGGCGCTCGGGCGAGCTCCACACCTGGCCCTCCGACCAATCTGCCAACTCACGAAGTTCTTGCACTTTGGGGTGTTGCTCATTCGCCTCATCCACCAAAGGCAAACCTTCCGGGTTAAAAAACCGAACCTCTGCCCCCATCAAGGTTAGCAAGCGCCCAGCTTCCTCGGCTGCCAAACGGCTGAATGAACGCGCACGCAGCGAGCCATACAAAATCAGAATCCGTGGCGGGTGCAACAAGCTGTCGCCCAGCAGGTCACGATCAGGCTGCTTGAAACAGTTGGCATCCAGGTTGGGCAAATCACTCGGGTTCATGACAACACCATTTCCTTCTTGTTTGAATTTGATTAAAACCAGGCCACCGACATTTCAGAAAAATAAATCACCGCCACATAACGCAATGTTTTTCCAATACCGACGAGCACAATAAACAGCCACAGGTTCACTCGCATAATACCGGCGACCAGCGTCAACGGGTCACCTCCAACGGGCATCCAGGCCAACAATAAACTCCAAACCCCATAGCGCTGAAACCAGGCCTGCATTTTCTCGATTTGCTCAGGCTTGAAGTAAAACCATTTTTTGTGCTGGAAGTGCAAAAGGTAACGCCCAAGCACCCAGTTCACCACCGAACCCAGGGTATTGCCCACTGCGGCCACGGCCAGCAACAAACCAGCGGGTTCACCAGCGCGAATCATGGCAAACAGAACCACTTCGGAATAAAAGGGCAAAATGGTGGCCGCCAAAAAAGCAGAGGCAAACAGCAAAAGATACGACATGGGTTACACGCGGAGGGAAGCTTGCTTGCATTGTTGCACAAGCCATTTGAACAGGCGCCGATGCTGCGGGCGGTACAACAAATATTCCGGGTGCCACTGCACACCCAGCCAGTGGCAGGGGCCGGTGGGCTCGATGCCTTGTACAAAGCCGTCGAGGTCGCGGGCTACAATTTGAACACCTTCGCCCAGTTGGTCAATCGCCTGATGATGCAGGCTGTTGATGCGCAAGCGGCTGGCGCGGGTTACCAAAGCCAAGCAACTGCTGGCCCGCAAGGCGGCGGTTTTACGTGGCAACACCGTGCCCCTGTTCGAGGTTAATTTACGCTTTGCGCGAATATCGATGTGCAGGCTGCCGCCCAAACTGACATTGATCAACTGGGTGCCGCGACAAATGCCCAGCATGGGCATTTGGTGCTTTAAGGCCCAGGCAATGTGCGCCTGCTCCAAGGCATCGCGATCGGGGTCGTAATGGGCCTTGGGTGCTTCCTCCTCGCCATACAGGGAGGGGTGAATGTCATCACCACCACTCACAATCAAGGCATCAATTTGCGAAATCGGCCACGGGTGCTTCACGCTAATGCGCCGGGCTGTGCCCCCGGCCAACCACACCGCAAACCGGATACTGAACCACGACGGTGACCACCACTTGGCGTTGCCGGTTACACCGACAACAGGTTTTCGTGAATGGTCGCCAGTTGCTGGTGCCAAGGCTCTTCCTTCAAGTTGATCAGGTTCTCGTTGTAATCGGTCCATTGTTCACACATGGACTTCAATGTGACCGGGTCCGCAGCCAGGTGTTCCACCACACACCAAATATTCCAGCTTCGGGAAAGCTCCCATTGGGGCTTTTCAATCTCGCAATTCGGCAAACGATAATGAAAGGTGGGGCGTGCGTTCACGCGCTCATCCTTAACCGCAGCCAACACACGTGCTTCATCGATCTGTTTGAACAAAGGCAGCAAATCCATGCCCCGGTTTCGGGTCGGGTTGTATTCCAGATAATCGTCAATGATTTGTTGCAAAGGTGTATCTGCCGTGTAGGTCATCACCTCCTGGATGTACTTTTTGGGATAGGTGTCGATATAAGGCGTTAACCGACGCAGTGTGTCCACGTCATGTGCCTTCATCAACCAGTACTGCGACACGCAATACGCCTGCAAATAGGGCACCAGTGTTTTCGAATCCAGGGCAGGTAATTCGGTATTGATGTGCACACCAAATGCGTAAATCAGTGAATCAGAAGTACCCAAGGCACCGGCCTGTTGCAAGGCCTTCACCATGCCATCGAGCACTTGGAGTTGATCAACTGGAACAGGTGGGCAGACCACCTCAAGAGGCACAATTTGCCGAGCCAGGTCGGTCATCAGCGCCAGTACCGCATCTTCACTTGCACCCTGCTCTTCAAGCCGCTTGCGTGCCATATTTTTGGCGAAACTCCAATCCAGTTCGATCTTGAAATCACCAAACTGCGGATGCCTTACCCTGCACTCGGCTTGGGTGTCTTTGATCACCTCGCCGTTGATAGCCTTCGCGACTGCATTGGCTGCTGTTTGCAAATCGAGCCCGGCAAACTCCAACTCGAACCCTGCACAGCGTACATCGCCCCTGGCATTGTTCATCCACGCGGGTTTGGCATAGTGCTTGTGCATTCAATGTTTCCCTGCAAAAAAACAAAAGCGATGGGCTGCTTACAAAAGCCCACCGCTGATCAATGGTTTTGTGGCTTTTTGGTGCTTACACCACCGTCAACTTTACATCCACATTGTTACGGGTTGCATTGGAGTACGGACACACCTGGTGCGCCTTTTCCACCAAGGCGTTGGCTGCGGCTTTGTCCATGCCTTCCAGCTTGATGCTCATGTCCACAGTGATTGCAAAACCCACACCGTTGGGGTTGCCACCAATACCGACTGTGGCAGTAATTTCAGGCTCGGAAGGCAAGCTGATTTTGTCTTGCCCGGCTACAAACTTGATGGCTCCGATAAAGCAGGCCGAGTAACCCGCGGCAAACAATTGCTCAGGATTGGTGCCTGGACCGCCTGCTCCACCCAATTCTTTGGGGGTACTGAGTTGTACTTTCAAGCGCCCGTCTTCGGTGGCTGAGCCCCCTTCACGACCGCCGGTGGATGTGGCTTTGGTTGAGTACACGACTTGCATTGTTTTCTCCTGTGATTGGATGGATGAACAAACAAATAGTTATCGCGATAACTATTTGAAGAGACACTTCAATAAGAAACATCAATGATTGGGAATGTTATCGCAATAATTAATTACGGACAAGCAATCAGGCTTTCAACAGCCTTTCGCGCAGAGCATCCAATTCGCACTTCAATCGATGAATATCCATGGGTGTCATGCCACATTGCTCAACCACACACGCATAAACATCCAGTGCCTGTTCCCGAATCCGTTTGCCTTCGTCAGTCAGATAAATTTGCAGTTGTCTTTCGTCGTCAGCGCTTCGGTTGCGGGTCAGAAGGCCCTGTTCGGCCATGCGTTTGATGACTGGCGTGAGTGCACCGGGCTGTTGACCCAGTTGGCGAGCCACATTGATCAAGCTGACACCGTCTTCTTTCCACAAAATCATCATGACCAAATACTGTGGAAAGGTGAGGCCCAAGGGTTGCAGCAGCGGCTTGTAAACCTGGGTAATTGCCAGGGAGGTGGCATACAAAGAGAAACAAAGCTGGTTGTCTAGCGCTAAAGGATTCTCGGTTTTCATGTTTTTGGAGTTTTAACCAAACGATTGGGGTGCTTCAAGTGTAAACGCTTGAGCGAATTGAGTCATCTTTGTCTAAGTCAATCCAAGACAATCCGGGATAAATTCAGCAAATTTGACTCAAATCCCCCTCATCCGAACCCTTGTTTACACGCCACGCTCTTTAAACCAGTCCAAAGTCAGTTTCCAGGCATACGTGGCCGCTCGTCTGTCATAAGTGGGTCGGTAATCCGCATGAAAACCATGGTTTACCGCAGGGAATACCACGATTTCAGAAGCACTGTTGCCTTTGCCCAACTCGTTGCGCATTTTGTCGACCACTTCATCGGGCACAAAACTGTCTTCACCAGCATACAGGCCCAGCACTGGCACTTTTAGGTTTGCAGCCACATCAACCGGATCAGCCGGCTTGTTGGGGCCTTTCAAGCCAGCCAGCAGGCCGTAATAAGCCACGCCTGCCTTAACTGCAGGGTTGTGATTGGCATAGAGCCACACGGTGCGCCCACCCCAACAGTAGCCCACGATCCCCAAGCGGGCAGTGTTGGCCTTGCCACTGGCTTTGGCAAAAGCCACCGTGGAATCGATGTCGGTCATCACTTGCGCATCGGGCACCACCGGCACCACCTCCTTCAAGATTGCATCAAGGCTCATGTTGGACACATCGGCCTCGCGGCTGAACAGCGCGGGTGCAATTGCATAGTAGCCTTGCTTGGCCAAGCGACGGCAAATGTCCTGAATGTACTCGTGAACACCGAAAATTTCCTGAATCACGAGAATGACCGGAAAGTTTTTACCTTTGGCAGGCATGGCGCGGTAGGCTGGAATTTGTCCATCCTTTACAGGTACTTTCACTTCACCGGCGGTAATGCCCTGTGTGTCTGTTTTGATGGCTTGGGCAAACAGAGGCTCTGAAGCCACCGCAAAACCGCCTGCCAGCGAAGTGAGCAAAAAGCCCCGGCGACTGACGGTTGTTTCCTTGATTTTCTCTGCCAAGCCAAATTTCATTTGATCCATGTTCACTACTCCTGTGCTTCCTTGGGATTAAGCCTAATTACTTATCACGATAACAAACTATCACAACAGATCCACCGCTTTGGCAATTGAGTACGCTCTTTCTTGCGGATTTTTCACTTTCAATGCCGATTGAAGGCCAGGACTGTAATGCAACTTCAGCAATTCTTTGTAAAAGTCATATTCGTTTTGAATGCCCAACGCAGCACGGCGCATTTTCAACTGCGCCTCTTGAAATGCTTTGCGATGCTTGGGGTAATAACGTTCTACATGCGACAGGGCAAACACATCGGCATACAGTTCCTCACGGTGACGGCGCCGCACCGGACCAAAATCGATTTGCTCATTCATCTGGACACAATGCCCTGATTCATGCGCGAAGAAGGCCTCATAGACTACTTGCTTGGGCAAACCTTCAAAAAATTCCAGGTACTGCTCAAAGCTGTGCCATGTTTTATCGCGCGTACTGATAAAAAAAGTACATCGCTTCAGCGGCGCATTGTATTGAACCAGCAAGGGCGACTGATGTGGCGTTTCTTTTCCGATGAGTTTGAAATCGACGCCGTAGCCATACATGCGTCCGTAGCCACGTGCAACACTGCCTGCGATGTGATCAATCAATTCAGCATCATCGAAATCTTCGAACCCATTGGCTTTCAATGGTTGTGAATAACACGCCGCTGCGCCAAGCAGGAGCGCGCCAGCGCACCGCCAATGCAATGAACTACCCACTTGTTTGCCCCCTGCCTGAGTGTGGCTTATTTTTTCATCATGGCCTTGAATGCCTCGCAAGGGTCTTCACGGGGATGTGCCGGCACCTGCGCCAGTACATCGAATTGCTCAGAGCCACCCGCCTGCGAATTCTCAATGAAACCATACACGGTTGTTGTTTCTTGTAGTGTAACGGGCAACCAATGCACCACGCCGACATCTTTTTGAACATGGCCATTGCCCGCAATCAAAACCACATCGCGCTGTTCGGCTTGCTGCTCGATTACATTGGCCATCCAGACATCTCGGGCCACTTGCGCAGGGATCATCTTCTCGGCCACCTGAAGCGGCAACATATTGCAATGCCCTTCCACAATGTTTTGCCGGTGCTGTTCGGCCAGAGCCGTTGGCAAAGGCTTATTTAATTCATAGTGGGCAATCGTGTCAGGGTCCAGGGCAGCGGTATAGCCACCCTTCACAATCCGGTTTGCATCTTCGCGCGACACATTGGCCGCCAGCAAAGGCAATTGATAGTCCAAGGCCAGTTGAATCAGCGGTTCGTAAAGCTCCCACTGCCATTTTTCGACCCACGGCCTGGAGGTAATGCAGGCAGCGGTTTTACATTCATCTTGCGCGGTGCGCAACAGGCCTTGGTGTTCGCGATCAAACTGTTCCATGGCTATGGCGGGTCGCCAGCCTGTTTTCACTTTGCTGGCAATTAAGTTGTAACGGGCCCGGTGGGCTTGGGGATTATCATGAACCTCGCCCATAAGCCACACGGTTGGCGCAACTTGCGCAGCCGGCCGCGTAGCGGGCAGCGTTGAACAGGCGGCTGCCACCAGCACAGCGCACAGGGCGAACAAACTTCGTGTGGGTACTGCCATTGAACTTATCCCCCAGCCTGCACAGGCACTACAAAGTCAAACAAGGCCAGCTTGGGTTGTTGCACCTTTTTTTCAATCTTCACCAGCAAGGCTGGATTGAAAAAACTATCGCGCTGGTTCAATGGATGATCTGGAAAATAAAGTTGCGTGGTCAGCAAAGGGCTTGCCGGAGGCTGAACCTTTACATGAAAATGCGGTGTGCGCCTGAAACTGGAATTGCCGTAAGACCCGGGCACAAGAGTTTGAAAACGAAACCTACCCTGTGCATCCGTGATTTGATGCCCGCGCAGTTTAAAACCTGAGTTGTCGTAAACGCCTTGGGCATCGCAACTCCACAAATCGACAATTGCATCGGGAACGGGCTGGCATACGGTGCTCAATACCCTGCCCTCAAATATCAGAACTTCTCCGGGCAAACCATCGATCAAGTTGCTGCGCCGGGGAGTTTGCGGGGTGTAATACGGGCCTTCGATTTGACGGGGTGTAGGGCTGTCATCGCATGCAGGTGTTTGCGCCAAGGCACGGCGTTGACCAAACATGGGGCCTGCAAGCACAAGGCCTGCGCTGGCCTGAAGAATTTTTCGTCTGGATTTCAGCATGCCACCTCCTACTGCTTTTGGTGCTGAGTGAGTTCACTATAACCAAAAGCGGAGGTGGATGCACAGTGTTAACTATTTAGCCAGCTCACGGTTTTCGCCCAAATGGTATTGGGCGATTCCTTGCCGCTCATGATGCCAATGTGGCCGCCCGGGCCGATAAAGAATTCGGACTTCTCCGAGCCAACAACCTTGGTGATCGGCTTGCAGCACGCCACGTTGGCCAGGTTGTCCGATTTGCCTGCAATACCCAACACCGGGCAAGTGATGTCTTTGAAGTTGGCCACGGCCTTGCCCACTTTGAAGTGGCCGTGCGCTGTTTCATTTTCAAGCCAAATGCTCGCAAACCAGTCTCGCAATGCACCCCCGGGGTAGGCCTCCAGGCTGTCAATAAATGCCGCCTGGTTGGCATGCTGGGCCACGAACTCACGGTCGTGCAACTGTGAAATCAGGTTCCAGTAACCTTTCAGGCTACCCACAGGGTCGAGCAATTTAAAACCGATCACGTTGGCCCAGCCCGGCGTGTACAGCAATTGGGCGGGCACCTTTCTAAAATTGATTCGGGCCGACTTCAGAAGGTTCGCCAAGCGTTTGTATTGTTGGCCGATGGCACCGTTGGCGTGGCCATCGATGGGCGTTCCATAGGTGACCACTTTGTTGATGTTTTCGTCTTTGAACAAGGCCGTGTAAGCCAAGGCCATGCCACCGCCCATACTCCAGCCCTGCAGATTCAGCTTTTTGGAACCACTGTGTTCACGCACGGCATTCAGGCACGTGGGCAAAAATTCCTTGATGTAATTCTCAAGGGTTAAACCTGCCTGTTTGCGCGTGGGCTTGCCCCAATCGATCAGGTACACATCAAAGCCCTGCGCCATCAGGTAGCGCACAAAACTGCGCTCGGGCAGCAAATCGTACACATACATGTTCACGGCCAGGGGTGCGATCAGCACAAGCGGAATTTGATTGCGCTTCTTGCTCACTGGCAGCGTGTCGTCACCGACGGTGATGCTTTCTTCAGTTAAGGGCAAGTAATGGCGAACGCTGTGAATGCCGCTTTGGTGAACAATTTCAAACGGCTGCAAACCCGCGCGAACCATGGATTCTGATTTGAACAAGCGATCCCAGCCGTTGCTGGACATGCGGCTGATGCGACGAAGACTGAGTGCGTTGGACATGGCGGAAAACCTGATTGTGAAAATTATGTGTGTCAGATTCTAACAGCGCCCAAGTCACGGGGAGTGGTGTGGGCGCTCTAAAGTTACCTGACAGTCACATGAGTGCTTACCTCCACTTCAAACCCACGGTAACGCCCAATAAAAACTGGCGTTCGCTGGCAGGCTCGAAAAACTGCCCTGCCCCCTGGTTCACAATCACCGACCCTACGTATTCCTTGTCGAACACATTGTCCACACGGGCATAGGTGCGCACATTCCAGCCACCATTTAAAGGCCAGTCCTTGCTGGCGCGCAGGTTCACCACCGAGTAGGAAGGGGCGAAGGCATCGTTTGCATCGTTGGCGAACAGCTTTTCGACATACCGCAATTCTGTGGCTGCCTCATACAGGCTTGAAGGCTTGTAGACCAGCTCACCGAAGAAGGTTTTTTTCGGAATGCTGGGCAAGCTGTTGCCGGCCTGAATGCTGTTAACCGAGGTGTCGTAGGTGGCACGAATGTAATTCACCGCCGCATTGGCTTGCCATTGCCTGTTGAAAGCATGCTGCAGGGCCAGTTCCGCACCTTCGCGACTGGTCGAGCCAGCGTTCTGAAATGAGGTGGCACCACCGTTCGCAGCCAACACCACGATCTCGTTGTCGGTGTCTACCGTGTACAGCGCTGCATTCACCAAGGTGCCACCAAATTTGGCTTTAACACCAATTTCAAGTTGCTCACTTTTTGCGGCTTCAAGCTGGGAGTTGAAGTTTGGACTAGGTGGTGCAACTGACAAATACGCAGTTTCAAGCAAGGTGGGGGTCTCGAATCCTTCACCGTATGAAATATAGGTGTTGATGTTGGGTTGCAAACGGTAGGTGAAGCCCACATTGCTGGTGACCTCATCGTACTTTTTGCTGCCACTGCCGTCGCCGTTGCTCAAAAATTGATCATTGGATTCGATCTCGATGGACGAATTTCGAACCCCGCCCAGCACGCTGAATTTATCGGTGAAAAAATACTCCGCCTGCAGGTACTGATCGAACTGGCTGGCCGTGTTGGCCTCATCCCGGTTGGGTGTGGTGCTGGCACCAAAAAAGCCCAAACGAGCCTGCTCCAGTTCACCGACGGTCAAGCCCGCATTCAAAAACAAGGGTTTCCCAAGCAGGCTGGTTTGGTGCCCAAATCGCAGGTCGGCGCCGCTGTACTCGTTTTTCAAATCAATCACCGCAGTGCTGGCCAACACCTGGCGAATCTTCCTGTCCCCGTAATAAGGGCTGAAAGTGATATTGGTGCCGGGGCTGAACTTGTGCTCCAACACAATGCCTGTTTGGCTTTGCTCCACTGTTTTATTGGTGTTGTTGGCCACCGTGTTGGTGCCAGCCTGCCGGCGGTTGCTGGCCAGTTGGGCAGCGGTCAAGCCAGCCGGGTCTTGCGCCAGTGGAATGTCCACATAATTCACCACCCAACTCAGCCTGGTGTCGCTGCTTAAATTCCACACCATTTTGCTGTTGAAATTGTCTCGACGTGCTTTGCTGTGGTCGCGGTATCCATCGGTTCGGAAAGTGGATGCATCAATCACAATGCCCACTTCCTCATTGCCCTTGTTCAGCTTGATACCGCTTCTGCGGGTGCTGTCGGTTCCAAATATCTGGTTCACCTCCAGCTCAGTGCCCACGCGCGGGTTCTCGGTGGTCAGCAAGATCACGCCGCCCGAGGAATTGCCATACAGGGATGAAAACGGCCCGCGCAGCACTTCTATTGACTCGGTTGAGCTCAAACTGAAGTGGGAAATTTGGCCGGAACCATCCGGCATGGTGGCGGGTATGCCATCGGAAAACAAACGCACGCCTCGCACCCCCGAGGTGGCCCGCGCCCCAAAGCCCCGAATTGAAATTTGCAGGTCTTGCGCAAAATTATTGCGGTTGTTGATGACCAAACCCGGCACACGGGTCAGTGTTTCCGACAAATTCACTTGAAAGCTGGCCGCTTTCTCCAGGGTGTTCTGGTTGATCTTGTCGACCGAGGCTGGCACCTCAAACGGGTCGCGTGCTTCGCGGGTGGCCGAGACCACGAAGGTGTCCAGGTTTTCGGTTTGTGCCAGTGCGGGTTGCGTAATACTGAGGGTGGCCAAGGCGGCAATCAAGGGTGTACTGCGGTGCTTCATGAACAATGTCTCTTGAATGTTGTTGTTGACAGTGCGGCAAGCTTGACCGAAAGGGCTCGTGAAATTTTCCCGATCGTCAAGAAAAGTGGAATATTTCCTCTGCCTCTACACTGCCTACTCTTTGTACAATCATAGTAACAACTGTTAACCCCACAATAAAAGTTAGGAGACACCCGCATGTTGCATGCACTCGAAGTGCTCGCGTTACGCATTTATATGGCCATTTTCAAAGTGGTCACTGCACTGATGCCCTTCAAGTGGCCCCGCATGTTCGAAGGCACCGGTTCCTCACTGGACTTGGTTCGGCACATGGCCGACGCGGGCCACCGCAATGTATTGATCGTGACCGATGCTGTGTTGGTCAAGCTTGGCGTACTTGAAAAAATGAAGGCTGAGCTTGAAACCCAGGGCGTGAAGTACGTGGTGTATGACGGCGTGGAACCCAACCCCACTGTGGAGCAAATTGAAGCCGGTTATCGCATGCTGATGGAAAACGGCTGCCAGGCCATTTTGGCAGTGGGCGGAGGAAGCCCCATTGATGCCGCCAAAATGATTGGTGCCCGCGCCAAGAACAACAAGCCTGTATTGAAACTGACCGGCTTGCTGCGGGTGCACAAGGGCATGATTCCCTTGTTTGCCGTACCCACTACCGCTGGTACCGGTGCAGAAGTCACCATTGCGGCCGTGGTCAGCGACACAGAAAACAAACGCAAAGTAGCCGCCATGGACATTCGCTTGTTGCCCACGGCCGCCGCGCTGGATGGATCGCTCATGACCGGCTTGCCTGCGCACATCACCTCGGCCACGGGCATGGACGCCTTGACCCACGCTGTGGAAGCCTTTGTATCACGCAATGCCACCCGAAAAACCAATGAAAAAGCCCTGGAAGCAACCCAGCTGATCATGAAGCACCTGGAAACTGCTGTTGCAGACGGCAGCAACCTGGAAGCTCGCCAGAAAATGGCTCGGGCATCGCACCTGGCTGGCATTGCTTTCACACAAGCCGGAGTGGGTTATGTGCATGGCATTGCTCACAAATTTGGTGCCTTGTACCACACGCCCCATGGCCTGGCCAATGCCATAGTGATGCCCCATGTGCTGGACTATTCCCTGCCCAACTGTGCCGACCGCCTGGCCATTCTGGCCCGCGCGTGCGGCATTGGTGACAAAGGTGCCGACGACGTACACCTGGCCAGGGCCTTTATTGCCCGTATTCGCACCATGAATGAAAAGTTTGGCATTCCAACCCAGCTGGCTGCCTTGAAAGCAACTGACATTCCCGCTGTGGCCAAGTCTGCAATCGCAGAAGCCCGCTTTACTTATGCGGTACCGCGTTACATGAATCAGCGCGTAGCCGAGTCAGTGATCAAGAACCTGCTGCCTACCCAATAAATTATATTTTTGTGACACTGTAACTTCCTTCTCGCGTCAGCGATCTATAGCGTAGACCATCCGGCTCACCGGGTGGGTTGCGAGATCGATGACCATCAAAAGAAGGATGCAGGAAATGAGAACAGCAATTGGTTTGGCAGTTGTTGCGGCACTGGCCGCCCTTGGCACACAAACAGCGGTCGCTCAGACTGCAATTCCCAGCGAACCGGCCAACGCAGTGAATTTGGTGGACGGCCTTGAAGGTGTGTTTGGCACGCATGCGGGTTCGCGCCGGTCAGGCGCTCGCGGCGTTTGCGCAGCGGGCACATTCACAGGCAACAAGGCAGCTTCGGCCGTTTCCAAAGCGTCTGTTTTTTCTGGCAAACCAGTGCCGGTTACCCTGCGCTTCTCCGTGGGTGGCGGCAATCCCAATGCGCCTGAAAACGGCAAAGGCGTACGCGGCCTGGCCGCCCAATTTGACTTGCCGAATGGCGAGCAATGGCTGATGGCCAACATTTCATCCCCCTTCTTCACGGCTGCCACACCCGACGGTTTCCTTGCTTTCCTGGAGGCACGCAAGCCAGACCCTGCAACTAAAAAACCGGATCCTGCAAAGATAGCAGCGGCGGCCGCCAAGTACCCTGACTTCAAACCGCAAATGGAATGGGTTGCCAAAACTGGCGTACCTGCCAGCTACGGTGCAGTGAACTACTGGAGCGCAAACGCATTCAAGTTCACCAATGCAGCAGGCAAAACCCAGTTCGCAAAGTGGATGTTTGTACCCGTGACAGGCCAGGAATTCATTGCCGAAGACAAACTGGCCACACACGCCAAGGTGTTTCTTGAAGATGAACTGAAAGGCCGAGTGTCACAAATTCCAGTTGAATTCGACATGGTGCTGCAACTGGCTGAAGCTGGAGACCCCACAGACAACGCCACTGTGGCCTGACCTGACGACCGTAAAAAAGTAGTGGCCGGTCGCCTGAAAGTAACCGCAGTGACAGACAAGTCCGCTTGCGACGGCATCAACTTCAACCCACTGGTATTGCCCACCGGTATCGAAGGATCGGATGATCCTTTGCTTGCAGCACGGGCAGGCAGCTACGCAGTGTCACAGGCACGTCGTTTGGCCAAATAAACGACTTTCCCTTTTAGCCTGTACACTATTGGCCGGTTCCCCCTCCAGGGTTCCGGCTTTTTTTATGCGGTGCACAGCAGTCCACAAGGAGCAGTACATGGAATTATTTGACGCAATTTATCAACGCCGGGCCATCAAGGCATTTGATCCCGAGCACATCATCTCCGCAGACGATGAGAAAAAACTGTTCGAGGCCGCCATTCAGGCACCGACCAGTTTCAACATTCAGCATTGGCGTTTCGTGGTGGTACGCGACAAGGTCCTGCGTGCAGAAATGCGCAAACTAGGCAACGACCAAACCCAAATCACGGACTCATCCTTGCTGGTCATCATGACCGCCGACATGAAAGCCTGGCAGAAAGACCCTTCACGCTATTGGGTGCAGGCGCCAAAAGAAGTCGCAGATTTGCTGGTTGGCTGGATGGGACCTTTCCACGATGGTCGCGATTGGTTGCAGCGCGATGAAGCCCAACGATCCATTGGCATGGCCATGCAAACGCTGATGCTGGCCGCCAAAGGCATTGGCCTGGATTCCTGCCCGATGATCGGATTTGACATTGAAGCGGTGGCCAAGTTGATCAACTTGCCTGCTGACCATGTGATGGGCCCCATGGTGGCCATTGGAAAAGGAACCAAAGCGCCTTGGCCAAAGCCCGGCCAGCTCAGCCTGGACGAAGTACTGGTGAACAACACTTTTTAAGCGCCCCCGCTTCAGGGCTTCAAAAGTGACTAGTGTCGGTTACACGACACAGTACGTCACATGGAGCCCTGGCCTGAATCTGTGCCAACAACGAAGCAGTAAGAATCAAAGGAGACACACACAACAAGTATTCACAATGAACATCCATTTGCATCGCACAACTCGCGCTGTCACAGTTTTGCTGGCCGCAGCCACTTTGGCAGGCTGCCTTGGCGAAAGCAGCGATCTGACCCAAACCGACAATCGCACCAACCCCAATGAAAACCCCGGCAACGCTGAGTTTGTTGACACCGCAGGTTTGCAATGTGCGCTAAGCGATCCAAACCTGTTGATCGGTGAAGGGCAAGACAGCCCCTCCCTGACCCCAGCCAGTACACCGAACAGCAATATTCAACCCAGCACAGGCTTGAACAGTGGCACTTGCAGAAACAACACCGCGTTTACCATGGGCACCGGCATTGTCGACATCACTGGCCCCGCAGCGGGTTCTGTGATGATGGGTTATGAAAGCCCCACCCACGCCAGCCTTGGCCTGCACACCCGCCAGTTTTCCCGCGCGTATGTGATTGGTTCACCATGCAACGGCAATCGCGTGGTGTATGTGGTCAACGACCTCGGCATGATTTTCCATGCTGTGCGCCAAGGGGTTTTGAACAAGGTGGCAGCCGATGCTCAATTGGCACCGTTCTACAACGAGCAGAACATCATGCTAAACGCCACCCACACCCACGCCGGGCCCGGTGGCTATGCGCACTTCACTGCCTTCAACGCGTTCCGTTTGGGGCATGACGAGGAGGTTTACAACTTCATCGTAGACGGCATTGTGGAAGCCATTCGACGTGCACATGCCAACCTGCAAGCCAACCCAGAGCCAGGTCGCCTGTTGGTCAACAATGGTGAACTGTTGAATGCCAATGTGAATCGCTCTGCGATTGCCTACGATCAAAACCCGCAAGAAGAACGCAATCAGTATTTGAACCAGCGTGGTGAAAGCCAAAATGTGAACAAGGAAATGGCACTGCTGAAACTGCGCCGTGCCGATGGCACACCGATCGGGCAAATCAACTGGTTTGGTGTGCACCCCACCACCACAGGCAACACCAATCCATTGATTTCCTCAGACAACAAAGGTTGGGCTGCATTGGCCTTTGAAAAATTGATGGGCACACAATACGAGGCACCGGCCGGGAAAGACACTTTCGTGGCTGCATTTGCACAAACCGATGAAGGTGACAGCAGCCCCAATATTTTCTTCAAAGACAAACCTTTTGAGGAACGTGGTGGCTCTACCGATGAATTGAAGGCTGTGGAAATCAACGGCAGCAAGCAACTGGCGCGCGCACTGACCCTGTACCGCGATGCCAACCAGTTGGTGCGTGGTGGAGTGAATTTTGCACAATTCCACGTGAAGATGGACGAAGTGGAAATTACAGACCCCGTGGTGCTGAATTCACTGCGCCACCCAGAATCACTGAACAGCGCCGTGAAAAAAACCTGCACCGCCGCCATGGGCGTGTCATTTGGTGCAGGCGCTGAAGACGGCCCTGGCCCCACAGTGGAAGGCGCGAGCTGCAACGGCCGCACCGACCCGGCCCGCCTCACCCGCGACCTGGCTGCGCTGGCCGCAGGCAAACTGCCACCGGAAATATTGGCCACCGCCGTGCTGTGCAACCTGAATGACCTTCCATTTGACGCGGTGCCCGCTGGCACCAGCCTAAGTTGCCAAGCTGAAAAACCCGTGCTGTTTGTACTCGGCCCGCCCCTGAACTTCAGCAACAATGTGCTGCCATTTCAGTTGTTCACCATTGGCAATGTGGCAGTGTTGGGCTTGCCTTGGGAAATTACCACCATGGCCGGGCGGCGCATTCGTCAAACTGTGCTGGAAGTGTTGGAGCCACAAGGCATTGACCAAGTGATCATCAGTGGCCTGAGCAATGATTTTGTCAATTACCTCACCACGCGTGAAGAATATTCCATTCAGCAATATGAGGGCGCCTCCACGCAATTTGGACCCTGGACGCTGGCCGCCGTGCAACAGGAAAGCCGCAGGCTGGCCCTGTCATTGGCCCAGCAAAATCAACCGCCTGCCGGCCCACCCCGCACAGTGACCAGCAACCCGATTCCCCGCCCACCCTATGTGCCGTTTGATCAGGCCCCCAGTGCCGCATTTGGCGATGTATTGGCCCAACCCACACCCACGGTGACGGCCGGCAACACGGTGACCGCACAATTTCAAAGCGCTCATCCGCGCAACATGAAAACCCGTGGGCTGGCGATTGTGGAAGTGGAGCGAATGAATGCGAACGGTGAATGGGAAAGTTTTACCCACGACCGTTCGCCCGAACTGATTTTCCGCTGGCAGCCCTTCGAGCCCACGCCGTACTTAAGCCCGATTCCATTGCCCGGCTTTGTATCCTCCGCCTTGGCGGAATGGAAAATTCCGGCCAACACGCCTGCGGGTAAATATCGAATCAAGCACCGGGGTGTTGCCGTACCAGCGGGGTCGCCCGAGCCATTTGAAGGTGTGAGCGAGGCGTTTGATGTAACGGCTACAGGTGCCACCTGCAGTGACGGGAGAAGAATGTGATTCATCCATTTTTATTGAGCGTTGCGACTGTATCGCTGTTGCTGTCCGCATGCGGTGGAGACTCAAGCAGCACCAGCAGTGCTGCCACACGAGTAGGCGCGAGTGCCGCCAATACCAGCAACCCGTTCCCAGGCTACCAAAGCACTTTGTACACAGGCACCAGCAATTGGTTGTGTCACCCCGATTTGATGGGAACCAGCAACGTGTGCAACGGCAATTTTGACAGCACTGCAGTGGCTGCAGATGCCACTGCTACCACACTAAGCTACGCACCTGCCACAGCGCCCCAAGTGGATTGTTTCTACGTCTACCCAACCACCAGCATCGATCTGATGGGCAACTCAGACTTGAATGATGACTTGCAAGAACAACAAACCACTGCACTGCAATTTGGCCGTTATGGCGAAGTGTGCCGCCAGTTTGCACCGGTGTACCGCCAACGCACCCTGACTGCACTGGGACTGACTACATTCACGGGCGCCCTGGGTGGCATTGACATTGCACCCAACGCAGGCGAAGTCGCCTATGCCGATGTGCTCGATGCCTTCAAGGAATACATTGCCAACCAAAGCGATGGACGCGGTTTTATTTTGGTAGGACACTCCCAGGGATCGGGTATTTTGCGCAGGCTGATCGCCGAGGAAATTGAAACCCGCCCCGCCTTGCTGAGCAGGTTTATCTCCGCACACATTCCTGGTACCAATGTACTGGTGCCCACTGGTCGCGATGTGGGCGGATCGTTTCAAACGGTACCCGCTTGTCGAAATGCCAACCAACTGGGCTGCGTAGTGGCCTATGTGACCTACCGCGCAGACGATCCTCAGCTTGAAGATCCACGCTTTGGTTTAAGCGCTGAAGAAGGTCAACAAGCGCTGTGCACAAACCCCGCAGCACTGGCAGGCGGACAAGCAGATTTGTTTCCGATTGTGCCTCGCCAGCAGCCACCGGTATTTCGTGTGTTACTGATTCCACGTGGACCTGGCGGCCCCTACGCGAATCCAATCAGCAACTTCACCATTCCCACCCCCTACTACTCCATGCCCGGGCAAGTGAAAGGAGAATGCAAGGTGGGGCCGAATGGTGTCAGTTATCTTGAAGCGAGTATCGTGGCAGACCCCGACGATCCGCGCGCAGACGACTATCCCGGTGAATTTATTGGCGGATCGAATTGGGGACTTCACCTGATTGATGTATCAATTGCGCAAGGCAATTTGGTGCTGCTTGCACAGCGTCAAGCGGCCAGCTACCTGAGGCAATAAAAAGCCACCTTACTCCACATTCGTGCTGCATTCCGCAGCACTGGGTGTGTGGTGGCAGCGCACCTTTTTCAGCAGGCTCATCATACGTTTGTCGTATACACCTTCCTGCGTCAACTGCACACGCGCCTGCTGCATCATCACATTGTATTTTTCCTGATCCACTGGTGTCACGTTCATCCAGTATTTGGCAGGCACCTGCTTCTCAATCAGCCTGACAGCATCCAGCGCTTGATCAATAAAGCCCAAGCCAAACTTGCGCATTTTTTTCAAACGCTCATCGAGGTCCGGAATTTCTTTCTCCAAGCGCGTGCGGTTGATAATGGCCGAACCTGTCACGTTCAACAGCGGCATTTTGTACACACCACCCTTGGTGCCCAAGCCACGGTACAACTCGAGCGGTGCAAAGGCCACGGCGGGCGCAGCCACAACATCGACTACACCGTTATTAAATTTTTGCGCGAAGTTGGTAATATCGCTGGGCACAGCCTGTGCGCCCAATTGCTGAATCATTTTGGCCTGGCTTTTGTCCCAATCCATCACCGCCACTTTCTTGCCCGCAGCCTTTTCAATCGAGTCGATGGATCGGTCGTTCACCATCACATACGCTGCACCCAATGGGGCCATGCCAACCACCTGATACTTGCCTTGAATTGACAGGTCGTACAAAGCGTCGTTACCCATCAAAACCTGCAAAGCAGTTTTTACATGATCGTAAGAGGGCAGCGCACCCACTGCATCAAAGCTGCCCATGAACTGATTGAACAAACGCGCACGCAAGGTGGTAATGCCCACCGCCTCGCATTGCCCTGTCCTGAAGGACTCGGTGGCCACCGTTTCATTGGTGTGAGGAATCAACTCGGCGAACACATTCCACTTGCGTGCTTCCAAAGCAATGTCTTGCGCCACGCTGAACACCGGCCCAGCCTTGCCCAAAATATCGAAAATGCAAATCTTGATGTGCAGTGGCTTGTCCAATGGCTTCATCTCTTTCATAAGCTGGCGAGAGACATTGCCGATGAGGTTGGGCGGAATTTCCGGTCCCTTGACCTGTGAAAGTGCAGGCGTGGAAGCCGCAGTTCCAACAAAGGCCAGTGAGGCAAGCAGAAAGCGGGTGAGCATGGCGGTGTTCCAGTGAAGGGAAAAAGTACTGCAACACAGATGTAACTGAGCGGTTACATCATCAGCCATTCGCGGCGCATGGTCAATCATGCGCCGCAACATGCTCTGTTAAAAATCCAGCGAAGCGGACACTGTCAAGGTACGCGGGTTGCCAATCGTCAAGTAACCCGAACCAGGGAAGCCACCCGCAGAGGCCCAGTAATTCCGATCAGTCACATTGTCCAAACGGGCTCGCAGTGTCAACGCTTGCGCATTGCCCACCGGCATCACATACCTGACACCCAAATCAAGGCGAGTCCATGATGGCACCTCTTGTGTATTGGCTGCATCAGCGTACTGACTGCTGGTGTAAATTGCCCTTGTCTCGAATGCAAGCCCCTGCACCTGCGCCGGGCTCCATTCCAGCCCCACGTTGGCCTGTGTTGAAGGGGCGCCAATCGCATCGCGGCCATCAGCATCGGTGTTCAAAATACTCACGCCACCAAGCACGGTGACTGTTTTGCTGGCTTTGCCAAACGCCATGAGTTCCAGGCCTTCATTGGTTTGGTCGCCTACTTGTGAAAAAGTATTGGAACTGTCAATGCCGTAGTTGGGCTTTTCACTTTGGAACACCGACACTGAACCACCCACGCTGCCGCCGTCATATTTCACGCCCAGCTCAACCTGCTCAGTAATGTAAGGTTTGAACACAGTTCCTGCATTGGCCACAGGTGCACCTGCGCCAGTAGTGGCAGGTGAGGTGTCACCCTTCACCAGTCCTTCAATGTAGTTGGCATATACCGAGTACTTGGGGCTAAGTTTGAATACCACGCCCGCCACCGGTGTGGTGGCATTCTCAGAGTAATTGGCGGTTTGCTCACCGGTGTTTCCATTAAAACTGGTGGCTTCAATTTGCTGGTGGCGCGCCCCCACGGTCAGCAACAATCGCTCACTCAAAAACGCCATGGTGTCTGCTACAGCGAGGCTTGAAGTTTCTGTTTTCTCGGTCAGCAAAGGATTGTTGAAATTGCCACTGGGGAATGCGCCCAATGCGGGTTCGGGAACTGCTGTTGGATTGTAAATATTGTTCGAGAAACCGGTAAAGCTGGAAAAATCGAAAGCATTTTTTGACTCAAGTTCAAACACTGAAGCGGTGGTACTCACGGTGTGCTTTACCCCAGCCGCGTTGAACTTAAAGCGCAAACCTGCTTCGGCAGTTTGCACGGAGTCTTCACGAACATTTGCAAAACGCAAGGAGTTGGTATTCCCCTGTTCATCCACCACGGTGGGGTTGGAAAAATTCCCGGCCTCGTTGCTTTCCCTTGCACCACCGGCCAACCAGCCAGTCACCGTGTCATTGAAATCATATTCAGCACGTACAGTGCCGAATGTGTCCTCTGCGTTGGAGAAGGTCCAGGGCTGCGCAATGCTGCGGTCTGCACGCGGTGTGGTTGGAATGGCGAGGCCTGCGGCGATTGTGATATTGGGCTGCGAAGCCTGAAGCTTGTGCTCTTGATAGCCCACATCTGCGGAGATTCGCAGATGGTCACTGCGAAAATCTGCGCCCACTGCGAACAAGGAAAGTTCACGCGACTCTCCTTCAACATTGGTGTCGCCATCGCGCCTGGCAATGGTTGCCCGCATGCCGGTAGACCCATCGTTGAAACGGCGAGCAAAGTCGCCAGCCAGGTAAGTTTCTCCACCATTCTGCACACCCACTGTGGCCTGGTTAATGTCGTAGTTCGGCGCGCGCTTGGGCACCACATTGATCGCACCACCCAAGCCACTGCCGCCGGGCGCTGCACCATTCAAAAACGCGTTCGCGCCACGCAGCACTTCAACGCGTTCGATCAATTCTGCGGCCAGATATTGCCTGGGCAGCAGACCATACAATCCGTTGTACGACATGTCGTCCGAGAAAATGGGCAGGCCGCGCACCAGGTACACCTGCTGAAAATTACCGAAACCACGCGCCACGCGAACTGCCGGATCGTTCAACAACACATCGCCAACGCTGGATGCTTGTTGGTCTTGAATCAACTTCGAGGTGTAGCTGGTCAGGTTAAACGGCGAATCCATATTTGATTGCGTGCCCAACAAACCCACACGTCCGCCTGTGGCCACTTGGCCCCCTGCGTATTCAGGTGCAAGTCCGTCGGCTGAGGCATCGGCACTGGCATTGACCTGCACTGCAGGTAACTCGTTGGCTTGGGCGAATGCGTTGGATGACAGGGCTGAAAATACTGCGAGAGCCAAGAAGCTGACTTTGGGATTCTGGGAGATCATGAGAAACTTCGGAGAATGGACAATCCACCAATTATAATGATAACTATTATCATTTGTATTAACGAATGTTAATTTAAGTACATGAGAACTGCCCTGCGACCTTGGCTAGATACTTTTTACCAACAGGAGTCCCGCCGAATTCTGGCTACACTCATTCGCCTGCTTGGCGATTTTGATGTGGCTGAAGAAGCCATGCACGAAGCATTTTCAATTGCATTACAGCAGTGGGAAGTTGACGGCATCCCAGCCAACCCACGGGCCTGGATGGTGTCCACCGCCCGATTCAAAGCCATTGATCAAATCCGCCGCCGTGCAAAATTCGACACCTCGTTTGAAGACGTTGCCGACGATCTCGCTGAGCAACTACACCATGAACCCGATTACGCCGACGAAACCATTGAAGACGATCGCTTGCGGTTGATTTTCACCTGTTGTCACCCCAGCCTGTCACCTGAAGCCCAATTGGCGCTCACCTTGCGGGAGGTGTGCGGGCTTTCCACGGAAGAAGTCGCCAGCGCATTTTTAAGCACTACACCCACCATGGCGCAACGAATTGTTCGCGCCAAAACCAAAATTCGCGATGCCAAAATTCCCTACGAAGTGCCTCAAGCCGATCAGCTTCAAGAACGTCTGCATGCCGTACTGCATGTGATCTATCTGGTGTTCAATGAAGGCTACTCGGCCTCGACCGGCGAAGCATTGATTCGCAAAGAACTCTGCAGCGAAGCTATCCGCCTTGGGCGCCTGCTGGTACAACTGTTGCCAGAACCCGAAGCTGTTGGGCTGCTTGCCTTGATGTTATTGAATGACTCCCGCCAGGCAGCACGTTGCACACCCAATGGTGACCTGATCTTGCTGGCAGACCAGAACCGCACACTCTGGAATCAGGCCCAGATCCGCGAAGGCTGCCAGTTGGTGTTGCAGGCCTTGGCCACACGCCGATTTGGCGCATACACGCTGCAGGCAGCAATCAGTGCTGTGCATGCGGAAGCCCCCAGCGCGGAAAAAACAGACTGGATACAAATTGTTGGCCTTTACGATGCGCTGCTGGAGCACACCCATTCGCCGGTTATTGCGTTGAATCGTGCCGTGGCAGTGGCCATGCGCGATGGCCCGCAAGCCGGTTTGGCACTGGTCGACGAGCTGATGGAGCAAGGCCACCTGCACGACTACCACTTGGCCCACGCCACACGCGCAGACCTGTACAGGCGAATGGGCCACGTAAAGGAAGCCCGTGATGCCTATCAAGACGCACTTCGTCTGACTCGACAAGGGCCGGAGCAGCGCTTTTTACAACAACGTCTGGATGACTTGGGCAGACTGAAAAATTAATCTAAAAAAAAATTTCAAACAATGTCGATTTCAGAAAGTGCCGTTCGACTAATTCATGAAACCCCCAACTAAAGGAGAAACCATGAACGCAATCAAGGCAGTACTGGAAACCTGGCAGCAAGCAGTCGTCGACGAAGACTTGGAAAAAATCATGAGCCACTACAGCGAGAATGTGGTGTCGTTTGATGCAGTCAAAGTGCTGCACATCGTCGGCAAAGCCAATTACGCAGAACACTGGAAATACTGCATGCAGTTGTGCGGTGGCGGCATCATCTTTGAAATTCATCAATTGAACATTCAAAGCAGCGGCGAACTGGCCTTCTGCCATTACCTGTCGCGTTGTGGTTCGGTTCAAGACTTTGGCAATGAAAACGTTGGCTGGATGCGTGCCACCGTGTGTCTGCGTCAGGAAAAAAATGAATGGAAAATTGTGCATGAGCATTTTTCTTCGCCATTCGACCCTGAAAGCGGTAAAGCCATTTTCGATGCCCAACCTTGAGAGGCAACCTGCCATGAAATACCTTTGCCTTGCCCATGAGGAAGAGGCCCTGTTCAAAGCCATGCCACATGAAGAATGGCTGGCTTTGAGGCAGGAAACATTGAGTTATGTGGAATCCTTGAAAGCAAGCGGCCACTTGATTACCACCCATGCACTTCAGAGCGCCAACCATGGTGTGCTGGTGCGGGTGCGCAATCAAAGGTTGGTAACAACCGACGGGCCCTTTGTAGAAACCAAGGAACAACTGGGTGGTATTTTTCTGATTGAAGCCCATGATTTCAACGAGGCCTTGCGAATTGCATCGCAATGGCCCTCTGCGCGATTGGGTACGATCGAAATTCGTCCGATTGAAGAATCACTTCGCGAAGATTGTCGCTACGGAGATTGAATATGAAATATCTGGCCTTGGTGTATTACGACGAGAACATCATGAACAGCATGTCGCAACAGGAATGGGATGCACTGAACAACGAGTGTATCGCCTGCGTTGAAAATTTAAGCCACAAGGGGCACTTCATCACAGGTAGCCCTTTGTTGCCGGTCAATACCGCCACTACCGTGCGGGTTCGAAATGGCAAGACCCACACGACTGATGGCCCCTTTGCAGAGACCAAAGAACAGCTCGCAGGTTTTTACATGCTGGAAGCCCAAGACCTGAATGAAGCGATTGCGCTGGCCGAGAAAATTCCGCCCGCCCGTTATGGCTCAATTGAAGTGCGCCCTGCACGGGAACTGGTGAGCCATGGAAATGCCGCAGGAGGCAAGCAAACTGCCTGATCTGTGTTTACTGCCGCTAAATTACATGGACGTGTTTAATTGCGGTGGCAGGTGACTCACACCATTGAAACTGAGTAAGCTGACTTTGCCTTTTGAATACAGTACCTCGGTGAGCGATGCATTTCGAATTACACGCAGCAGGCTGTACCAGCTTGCATCGGGCAAGCCCATCACTTCGCACACCAGTGCTGCAATAGATCCGGCAGATGTGACCACCACTTCAATCTGCCCGTTGGCATGTTGCGCCTGTGTGTGCGAACTTAACCAATCGCGCAACTGTTCACGAAATTCGCCAAGGCTTAATCGCCCCGGGATACGCACGTCACCATTGGCCCAGGCCCTGCAGGTTGCATCGTAATCACGCAGCACTTCAAGGCGTGACCGACCCGAATCGAGTGCCATACTGCGCCCAAGCAATTGCTCTGCTGCACTGAAAATTTCTTCACCCTCGGCAAACTCATCCAATGCCTCAGATTGTTTGCCAGAAATTAGATACCCGCTTTCCTTGAGCAACAAGTTTGCGGTGTCAGCCTGCCTTTGTCGGGGTCCGTGCAACACCGCATTTGGATGTATGCCTTGATTGCGCATCCACAGCCCTGTGGCTCGCGCCTGGGCTTGTCCCAGTTCCGACAAAGCATCGTAACGCGCGGCCCCAAACGAGGCCTGACCATGTCGCATCAACACCAAGGTGCTCATACTTTGTGGCTCGTCAGTATTTTGGGGTTGCTGGCCAGCAAACGGTTTTTACCCACAACACGCAAGTGGCTCAGTACTTCAGTACGCTCTGGGTTGTGAGGGTCTGCAACACCAGCACGAATGCGGGCCGCCAATACACAGTTTGCCCGGGCCACATCGAATACAGGTTCACCTAATACTTCGGCCAATCCGCGTTGCTCTTCTTCCTCAAGTGCGGCGCCTTGCTGCAACTCACGCTGCGCAATCGACATGGCATTCATCACCATCAACACATCTCGCTTGGCATCGCCCTGCAACATAGGCAACACTTTGCTCTTAAGCAGCTCGCGCGCGCACTGCAAAAGCAATTCACCAGTGGGTTGTTCACGCATCAGTTGTGCTCCGTCATGTTCAAAATTTCCCATTCCAGCTCCGGCACAATGTGGCCAGTCAAAGCCAGCAACAGGGAGTTTTCTTGCCCGGAACAAAAGCGTTGTGCCTGCTCAATGGCCACCACCGCCCAACGCACATGGGCCATCACTTCCCAATAATGAATTTGATCTCGATCAATCGTGCGACCAGATTCGACCTCATAACCGTGGTAAAAATGTTCGCGCAGACCAATGCCGCCTGCCGGTAAATCGTCTTGCCCAAAGCGCCAGCATTTCGCACAAAACCAGCCAACGTCCTCCAGCGGATCGCTCCAACCTGCAAACTCCCAGTCCAGAATACCGGTCAGCCCATGTTCATCCACCATGTAGTTGCCGGTGCGAAAATCGCCATGAGCCAGTGTAATCAAGTCGCGTGCTGGCGCGTGGCGCTCAAGCCAGCGCAAACCCCATTCCAGTGCCGGGTAAGCGGTGTGGTGTTGATCCAGAAACTCGCGATGGGTATTGATCCGATACTGCGCGGGCGATTCAGCGTAAGCATGCAAAAACCTCAGTGCCTCCAGGGGCGGCCTGATCGAATGGATACGCGCCAATTCTTTGCCCAAACGATGAGCCAGTTCAACACGATCAGGTGCGTAAGTGGTGTTCTTCACCAATACATGGCCAGCCGCTGTGCCGCCTATTCTGCGCATCACAAAAAACGGGCGCCCAAACACGGAAGTGTCGGTGCACAAACACAAGGGTTGCGGTACGGTTACACCTGCATTGAACACGGTTTGCAACAAAGCGAATTCCTGCGCACGACCGTGGCTGATGGCCACACCTGCAGTGGGTGAATCGCAACGCAATACAGTGTTCAATCGGCCACCTTGAGTACTTCCATGAACACCACCAGTGACCTGCAAATCCAGTGCCCAGTTTTCTTGTACGGCACCACCGGAAAGCAATGCTGCTTGCAAGATTTCAACCTTGTCTGCGAGCAATGCCTGCGTCAAATATTTTTCCAGAGATTTTTTTTGAATATCGTTCATTGCATGGCGCCCTACAAAGCGCTGACCAAATGCCCCCGGTCCACTGCAACGCAAGCGCCAGTCATCCCCGCCCCTGCATTCGAGGCCAGCAGCAATAGCGGCCCAGTCAAATCGCTGAGTTCACAAAACTGCCGTGTCGGAATTCGTTTGCGCAATTTGTCGCCCAGTTCACTGGCCAGAAAGTCGCTGTTCATGTCGGTGGCCACATAGCCGGGCAAGATTGCATTCACACGAATACTGTACCGCGCCAGTTCCAGCGCCATCGCCTTGGTGGCCTGCACCAACCCGGCCTTTGAAATGGCATAGGGCCCCACCGCACCGCCCACGCGCTCACCTAAAATGGATGCAATGTTCACAATCGCGCCCGGTTTACCAGCAGCAGCCAAGGCGCGCGCAAATTCAGTGCCCACCAGCCAGCAACCTTTCAGGTTTGTATCCAGTATTTGGTCCCAATCGTCTTCGGTTTGCTCCAACATGGGTTTGGCAATCGACTGGCCGGCATTGTTGATCAACACATCGGGCACACCATGTTGTTGAGCAATATTCGCCATGGCTGTGTTCACTGAAGACGATTTGCTGACATCCATGGCCACCGCATACGCTTTGCCACCGGCTGCCTGAATTTGATCCAACACTTGCTGCAGTTTTTCAACGTTGCGCGCACTCAACAACACGGTTGCCCCTGCACCGGCAAGCACCTGTGCAAAGTGTTTTCCCAAGCCACTCGAAGCACCAGTCACCAGCACCAATTTGCCTTGCATGGAAAACAGATCATTGTTGCTCATGGTTTTTCCTTATTTTTTGTCCAGGCCTGCAATCAGTTTTTTGCCCATGCTGAAGCGGTGCACTTCACTGGGGCCATCGTAAATTCGAAATGCGCGCATGTCGGTAAAAATGCGGCTTACGATGGTTTCACCTGTGACGCCCTGCCCACCCAGAATTTGCACGCTGCGATCCACGACCCGCCACTCGGCCTCTGAACACACCACCTTCGCACGGCTCGATTCAAAATTACATCGCTCGCCTTGGTCCAGCATCCAGGCGGTGTGCCAAATGTGCAAACGCGCCGTGTGCAAATCCATTTCGTTGTCAGCCAACATAAAACTGACGCCTTCATGCGCACCCAACTGCACACCAAAGGCCTGCCGTTTGCGGGCGTAGTTCAATGCAATGTCGTGTGTGCGGCGCGCCTGGCCCAGCCAGCGCATGCAGTGCGTTAAACGCGCCGGTGCCAAGCGCACTTGGGCGTACCGAAAACCCTTGCCGATTTCACCCAGCACACTGCTTTCATGCACGCGCAAATTGTTGAACCTCAACACGCCATGTCCACCCGTGAAGCACGCATCCATTGCATCCATGGTGCGAACATACTCAATGCCGGGCGCATCCATGTCGCTTAAAAACATGGTGGCTGTGCCGTCTTCCATTTTTGCCATGATGATTGCAAAACTTGCCCCTTCAGCGCCAGTGATAAACCACTTGTCACCATTGATCACATAATGATCGCGGTCTTTCACAGCCGTGGTTTGCATCATGGAAGGGTCGGCACCCGCACCGGGTGCAGGTTCGGTCATGGCGAAACACGAGCGAATTTTTCCCTGCACCATGGGTTTGAGCCAGCGTTCTTTTTGTTCGGGCGTGGCAACCACTTCCAGCAAGTGAATATTGCCTTCATCAGGCGCATGAATGTTCATGGCCGTGGGACCCAGTGTGGAATAACCAGCCTCTTCAAAAGCGATTGCTTTTTCAATGTGACTCCAGCCACGTCCCCCCAATTCTGTGGAGGCATGCGGGGTCAGCAACCCTGCTTTTCTGGCGAGGCCCACCAATTCCTCCCGCAATTCCTCCGAGGGACCGTGCGCAGTTTGTCGAGGGTCTTTTTCCAGGGGAATAATGTGTTCTGCGATGAAAGTTCGCACTTCGGCCTGAAGTGACTTCAATGCAGGGGTCAGGGAAAAATCCATGGGGCACTCCGTGTCAGTCGATACATCTACTGTAATCGACTTCAACACGGCTGCCCAAATGCAAGCTGTCAGCGTGGCCTATGGATAACCCTGAAATGGCTTTAAAAACCCTATTTCCAGGGCAGTGCTGGTGCAGCCAGTCGAGCAGCAACACCGGTGTTTGCTGATTCGTCGAGTACGTCGCCAAAACGCGGATCGCCCTGCTCCCAATCTTTTTGAGCTTGTGCAATGGCTTCCTTGCTGTGGCCAACAAAATTCCACCACATTTGCACGGGTGTTTCAAACGGCACACCGCCCAGCAACAAGACACGCGCATCGGTGCTCAGGGTCATCTCAAGGTTCTCTGAACCAGGTTCCAGATAGGCGAACTCATCGGGTGTGTAAGTCTCGCCCTGCACGTTCACCTGCCCTGTCAAAGTCAGAAATCCGTACTCAAAATCCCGGTTCAAACTCAGATTCACTGTGCCACCCTGCTTACTGAACAAATCCATGCCCAACATGGGCGAACGCACTGCCGTGGGCGCAGTGAATGCATTGAAGGTGCCCGCCAGCAAGGTGCATTGAACATCCTCAACATGCCAAATTGGCAGTTCCGGATAATGGGCAAAATCGGGTTCGCAATCTGCAAGTTCTGGCGGCAAGGCGATCCACAACTGTGCTGCATGCAGGCGGCCACCATTCACCACCGAATCTTCGGTGTGTACAATGCCACGCCCCGCGGTCATCAGGTTCACCTGCCCTGGGCGAATAATCAGTTCATTGCCCAAGCTGTCTTTGTGAAGCACTTCGCCGTCGATCAGCCAGGTGAAGGTTTGCAAGGCCGTGTGCGGGTGTGCACCCACATGCATGCCTTTGCCGGGTGCAAAATTAACAGGCCCAGCATGGTCTAGAAAACACCATGCCCCCACCATGCGCTGGTGGCGACTGGGCAAGGCACGTTTCACCAACATGCCTTCGCCCAAATCGGCGCTTCGAAGTTCAATTCGCTTGATTTTGTTCATGTCAAAATCATAACGCCTTGCACTTATTTCGTCAGCGCGGTGTAGCTGGTAATCAGGTTGCGATAATCGGGAATGTGATTCGAGAACAAGGCACCCAAACCTTCAATGTCATTGCGCCAGTCGCGGTGCAATTCACAGGCCACGCCAAACCAGGTCATCAACTGGGCGCCTGCATTGCTCATTCTTTCCCAGGCAGAATGGCGCGTCAGTTCATTGAAGGTGCCCGATGCATCGGTCACCACAAACACCTCATAACCTTCTTCAAGGGCCGACAAGGCTGGAAATGCAACACACACCTCGGTCACGACACCCGCAATAATCAGTTGCTTTTTGCCGGTTGCTTTCACGGCAGCCAGGAATTCTTCGTTGTCCCAAGCATTGATCTGTCCGGGGCGTGCAATGTAAGGCGCATCCGGAAAAATCTCTTTTAGCTCAGGCACCAAAGGGCCGTTTGGGCCAGTCTCAAAACTGGTCGTCAAAATGGTGGGCAAGTTGAAATATTTCGCCAAATCGGCCAAGGCCAACACATTGTTTTTGAAACGATCGGGATCGATATCCCGCACCAGCGACAGCAAACCGGCCTGGTGATCAACCAACAGCACAGCAGCATCGTTTTTATCAAGACGAACATAGGGCTTGCTCATGGTGTCTTCCTTCTCATTGACAGTTAATAATGGCAATATGCTATTGAAACAAACAATCATTGATAAGCACGCAAAAACTCAACAGATCGTTCTGCATGAGGAACAATAAGGGGCAAATACACATGGATCTCAACGACCTGTACTACTTTGCCAAAGTGGTTGAACACCAGGGTTTCTCTGCTGCGGCACGCGCACTGGGTGTTCCGAAATCGAAAATTAGCCGCCGAATTGCCGAGCTTGAAAAGCGCCTAAACACGCAACTGCTGTATCGCTCCACCCGCAAGCTGCACATCACAGAAATCGGAAAAACTTACTACCAGCACTGCAAGGCCATGTTGATTGAGGCAGAAAGTGCGCAGGAATTGATTGAACAAAATCATTCCGAGCCACGTGGCCTGATCCGCATGACTTGTCCCATCGCATTGCTGCATGCACACATTGGCGACATGCTGGCGGAATTTCTGGTGAAACATCCGCAAGTCACAGTGCACATGGAAGCCAGCAATAGGCGGGTGGATGTGGTGGCCGAGGGTGTTGACCTGGCCATACGGGTTCGCCCATTGCCTTTGGACAGCAGTGACTTGGTGCTCAAGGTACTCTCAGACCGTGGCCTGTGTTTGGTGGCATCGCCCTGCTTGATCAACAAAAAGGGCTTGCCCACAAACCCCAACGATTTGATTGACTGGCCAAGCCTGGGTTTGGGGCAAACCCAAGGTCAGGTACAAACCAGTTTTGAATGGTGCCTGACCCACGCCAGTGGTGAGCGAATCGTGATACCCCATTCACCACGGCTGGTGACCACCGACATGGTGGCCTTGCGGGCCAGCGCCATGGCGGGTGTGGGCGTGGTTCAGTTGCCTAACCTCATGGTGCCCAAGCAAGTTGCCAGCGGCGAGCTGGTGAAGTTATTGCCCGACTGGTCGCCCCGTCGTGAAATCATTCATGTGGTATTCCCCTCCAGGCGGGGCATGCTGCCTGCGGTGCGTGCGTTGATCGACTTTCTTTGCGAGAAGTACGACTCTTTCGACGAGGAGTGACCAACTTTTTTTCCGGTATTAATATGAAAGACATGCTGAAGGTCAAAAATATCAATTGCCCCTGCCTATAGGGTAAATTTATAAAAACAACTTGATTGATAGGATTTAGCACCCTACACTGAATTCAGCAGTTAATAATTAACGGCAACCAAGGAGAGATGTATGTCAAATGATGCAAAGTGCCCATTCACGGGCGATGGTCCCAAAACAGCGATTGCCGGCACACCCACTAACGCAAGCTGGTGGCCCAACGCACTGAACATTAAATTGTTGAACCAGAATTCCCCATTGACTGACCCCATGGGCGAAGACTTCGACTATGTGGAAGAAGTCAAGAAACTCGATGTGCCTGCCCTTCTGAAGGACTTGGAAGCGCTGTACACCAATTCCCAAGAGTGGTGGCCTGCCGATTATGGCCACTATGGCCCATTCTTCGTTCGCATGACATGGCACGCCGCTGGTACTTACCGTATCGCCGACGGCCGTGGCGGTGCTGGCACCGGCATGCAGCGTTTTGCGCCACTGAACAGCTGGCCTGACAACGGCAACCTGGACAAGGCACGTCGACTGTTGTGGCCAATCAAGCAGAAGTACGGCAAGCAATTGTCATGGGCCGACCTGATTACCCTGGCCGGTACTTACTGCATGGACACCATGGGTTTCAAAACCTTTGGTTTCGCATTTGGCCGCAAAGACGTGTACGAGCCCGAGGAAGTGTATTGGGGCCCGGAAGCTGAGTGGCTGGCCACCAGCGACAAGCCCAACAGCCGCTACAGCGGCAAGCGTGACCTTGAAAACCCCTTGGCTGCTGTACAAATGGGTTTGATTTACGTGAACCCGGAAGGTCCGGACGGCAACCCCGACCCCAAGCTTTCAGCACACGACATTCGCACTACTTTCGGCCGCATGGCCATGAACGACTATGAAACAGTGGCACTGGTCGCGGGTGGTCACACATTCGGTAAGGCACACGGTGCAGGCAACCCGGCCCTGGTCGGCCCAGCGCCCGAAGGTGCACCCATTGAAGAGCAAGGTTTGGGCTGGATCAATAAGCATGGCTCTGGCAAGGGCGGTGACACCACCACCAGCGGTATTGAAGGCGCATGGAAACCAAACCCCACCAAGTGGGACATGGGTTACCTTGAAACCCTGTTCAAATACGATTGGGAACTGACGAAGAGCCCAGCCGGTGCACACCAGTGGAAACCAAAGGGTGGCGCAGGCGCAGGCACTGTTGTGGACGCACACGACCCCAACAAGAGCCACGCACCCATGATGACCACAGCCGACCTGGCGCTTCGCATGGATCCGGATTACGAGAAAGTTTCTCGTCACTTCCTGAACAACCCTGACGAGTTTGCGGACGCCTATGCCCGTGCATGGTTCAAGCTGACGCACCGCGACATGGGTCCAAAGAGCCGTTACATTGGCCCATTGGTGCCTGCGGAAGATTTGATTTGGCAAGACCCAGTGCCCGCGGCCGATTACAAGCATGCAGATGATGCTGATGTTGCAGCCCTGAAAGCCAAAGTACTGGCCAGCGGCTTGAGCATTCCTCAATTGGTACGTACAGCTTGGGCTTCTGCTTCCACTTACCGCAACAGCGACAAGCGTGGCGGCGCCAACGGTGCCCGCATTCGCCTGGCCCCCATGAAAAACTGGGAAGCCAACAACCCTGCAGAACTGAGCAAGGTACTGGAGCAACTGGAAGGCATTCAAAAGCAATTCAATGATGCAGGCAATGGGAAGAAAATTTCAATTGCCGACCTCATCGTGATTGCAGGTGCTGCCGGTGTTGAAGCGGCTGCGAAGAAAGCAGGTCACAGCATTACTGTGCCAGTTGCGCTGGGTCGCACCGATGCAACGCAAGATCAAACCGATGTCGATTCCTTCGAAGTTCTGGAACCCACAGCAGATGGTTTCCGCAACTATGCCCGCAAAGGCTTGGAAGGCACAGCGGCAGAGCGTTTGATCGACAAGGCCAGCTTGCTGGGCTTGACCGCACCTGAGATGACCGTGTTGGTGGGTGGCTTGCGTGCCATGAACGCCAACGTGGGCGGTGCCAAGCATGGCGTGTTCACCAAGCGCCCAGAGGCATTGACCACTGACTTCTTCACCAACTTGCTCGACATGAGCACCAAGTGGAGCAAGTCAACCAGCGCCGACGGTGTTTTGGAAGGCCGTGATCGCAAGACAGGCGAAGTGAAGTGGACAGGTACCCTGGCCGACATGTGCTTCGGTTCCAACTCGCAACTGCGTGCACTGTGCGAAGTGTATGCCGGTGCAGATGCCGAGAAGAAGTTTGTGAACGACTTCGTGGCCGCCTGGAACAAAGTGATGAATGCCGATCGATTTGATCTGCACCATTAATTTGACTTGGTAGCTGAAAAAGCCCGGTGTGAAAGCACCGGGCTTTTTTTATTTGTCCCTGGAATCGGTGTATTGTTTGCAGTCGGTTTACACCTTACATTCCAATCACATTATGTCAGCACCTGTCACATTCGGCACTTTCCCAACCGCAAGCGGCCACAGTTTTGGCCACGCCGTGCTTAATAACCCCGCAGCCTTGAATGCGCTCACATTGCCCATGATCGACCTGCTCGACCCCCAATTAAAAAGCTGGGCGGAAGACGATTCAATCGCTGGCGTGGTGCTGAGTGCAGCAGGCGACAAAGCCTTTTGTGCGGGCGGAGACGTGGTAAGTTTGCACCACGCCAGCAAGCGCGTAGGGGCAGGCGTAGTACCGCCTGAAGCCGAGGCATTTTTCGAATGTGAATACCGGCTGGACTACCGCATACACACCTACCCCAAACCCATTTTGTGTTGGGCACACGGCATTGTGATGGGTGGTGGCGTGGGTTTGATGGTGGGTGCCTCCCACCGCGTAGTCAGCCCCAATGCACGCATTGCCATGCCGGAAATTCACATTGGTTTGTACCCGGATGTGGCCGGCACCTGGTTCTTGCATCGCATGCCCGCGCGCACGGGTTTGTTTTTGGCCCTGACCGGCGCAATCGTCAACGCGGGCGATGCATTGATGGGGGATTGGGCCGATGCAGTGCTAGAACATGCGCAGTTTTCAAATGTACTGCATGCCATTGAAAACACCAGCTGGCAGGGTGAGCTGAAATCGGACAAGGAAAAATTGTCTGCCCTGCTGAAACAGTTTGAAGTGAAGGCACCCACGCCTTTGTTACATACACACGCCAAAGAAATTGATGCCGTAATGAACCATGACACACTGGCTGAAATCGACGTGTCCTTGCGCGCGCTGCAACAGAACGAGGTGGCCTGGCTGGCCAAAGCTGCTCAAGCATATGCGCATGGCTCTCCCACTTCGGCTGCGCTTTCATTTGAATTGATGAAGCGCCATGCAGGCGCAGACCTGGCCGATGTATTGCGGCTGGAGTATCAGGCTTCCGTGGGCTGCTGCGTACATCCAGACTTTCCGGAGGGCGTGCGGGCATTGCTGGTGGACAAAGACAAATCGCCAAAATGGAACCCAGGCAAGTTAAGTGAGGTGAGTGAAGCAACTATTCACGATCTCTTGAAACCAAGATTTCTCGGGCTGCACCCCTTGAACGATTTGTCGATTTCCCTTTGAGGCCAATCTCGATTGACTTGATTTTTTAAATGCCAAGTCCTATCATTGCGACACTCATTGGGGAGTAGCCTCTTTCCGCAAGGAAAGGCTTACGTCAACACACTTGGCCTATCATCATTTACAGGCTATGGCGTAAGCGGTTCTAGAACTTGGCAAGACCTTTGACTACTCAGCTTCCAGATCGGCCTGGAGAAGCTGCGTGGTCATTTGGTTTTTCCAGGCCCAGGAACTTATGTCATGTCTTCGGCACTTCTCGTATCCACCGGTGTAATTGCACTCGCTGAAATTGGCGACAAAACCCAGTTACTCGCATTTCTGTTGGCCACACGTTTCAAAAAACCAATTCCCATCATCATTGGCATTACCTTGGCCACACTGATCAATCACGGCCTGGCTGGCGTGGTGGGTAGCTGGATCACCGCCAATGTGGATCAATCCGTTCTGCGTTGGGTGCTTGGCGCATCCTTCATCGCCATGGCAGTGTGGACACTCATTCCTGACAAAATCGAAGATGAAGAAACTCAGCTGGCTACCAAGCTGGGTGTGTTCGGTGCCACCTTCATCACCTTCTTTTTAGCGGAAATGGGCGACAAAACCCAAATAGCCACCGTGGCCATGTCAGCACACTACAACGATGTGCTTATGGTAGTTGCGGGTACTACATTGGGCATGCTGATTGCCGACGTGCCTGCGGTGTTTGCTGGCGACAAGCTGGCTGAAAAAATTCCGATGAAGCTGGTGCACCGAATTGCTGCAGCGATGTTTGCGGCGCTTGGTGTAGCCACGTTGTTGGGGATTGGGTCGGGCTGGGGTTTCTGAAAAATTCTCCGTATCGCGAATTTGTAAAAACTGCGATTTGTTTCATTGACCTGTCACCATCAGCGACATACGCTTTCGATATGCCCAACAAAAGTAATAATGAAATGTCAAGCGGCGTCGCCCCATTGTTGCAAAATCAAGGACCTATGACCAACTCCAACATTTTCAAAGCCAGCGATATCCAAACCATCGCCACCAGCGACACACCACAAAGCGTGTGGCCATGCACCCCGCAATTCATCGGTAAGCTCACGGTACAACCCGAACATCTCGACGAATTCGAGCACACCAACAACACCATTTACCTGGTGTGGATGCAGGCCATTGCGGCACTGCATTCCAGGCAACTTGGGCTAACGTTTCAAGACTTTGTAGAATCGGGCTACGGCTGTGTGGCACGCCAGCATCACCTGGAATACAAACGCCCCACCTTTGCAGGCGATACGCTATGGATTGCCACCTGGATCAGCCACAACGAAGGCAAAGCCGACATGACTCGCCAGTACCAGTTTGTGCGCGAAAGCGACCACGCCACCGTGATGCAAGGGCACACTCAATGGGTGTGCATTGACATGAAAACCGGCCGCCCCAAAAAGCAACCGAGCCGGTTTGTTGAGGCTTATCGGGCGGTTAATTGACGCCTTCAAGCACAGCTTGAAGCTGCTGTTCAATTTGCTCAAGCAGGAACTCAGAGTCACGCGCAATACCCGAGAAACGCCCCGAGCCCCAGGTGTGCAACCACGGCAAACCGAGAAAATAAACACCCGGTTCGCGGCTAACACCCCGATAATGATTCGGGTAACCTTTGCCGTTGAAGATCGGCAAATCGATCCAGTCAAACGAGCTTTCAAAACCCACGGACCAAACAATTCCAGTGATGTTTTCAGCAATCAAATCGATACATGACCCTCCATCCTCAGGCGTCCACACAGGAACATATCGGGCCTCGTTCGGTGCCGAAATTCCATTCTCGGCAATGAAGCCATCAATCATGTTCTTGATGTTCTCGCTGCTCTGGTCCGCGTTGTCCAAATTCTTCGTGAGGTCATCTGCAAAATGCATCACACCATCCACGCAATTGATCAAACGGCCATGAAGTTGCATGCCCTCCTTTGCCCGCACTCTCAGGTCAATGTCCCGGCCACCATCGCGACCAGTCACGTAATGATTGGCCTTGGCTCGGACCGCTTCCTTCTGGGGGTGCAACTCCACGGGCATGTCGTAGTGCCCCATGTCGGCCAGCCATTCCACAACATCGCGGCCACGGTAGCGGCGCGCTACACGGGGAGCGCTGCCCACTGACAAGTGCACATGTCGGCCTGCCAAATGAAAGTCTTCTGCAATTTGACAACCACTTTGGCCAGAGCCAATCACCAGAATATTTCCCTCTGAAAACTGAGCAGGATTCCGATATTCTGAAGAATGAATCTGTCGGATATGCGCAGGTACTTTTTCTGATACCCTTGGAATTCTTGGCTTGTGGTAGCCACCCACAGCCACTACCACCTGCTTCGCCGTCAATGTTCCGTGCGTGCTTTGAATTTCGAACAAGCCATCGCTTAACTTGCGCAGCTGTTTCACTGCGACACCTTCGAACACAGGTGGCTGAAACGAAGCAACAAATGCCTCCAGGTACGCAACAATGTCCGCTTTTTTCATGAAGCCTTTTGGTTCAGGCCCAGCATACGGAAAACCAGGCAAATTGCATTGCCAGTTTGGGGTTACCAAACAAAAGCTGTCCCATCGCTGATTGCGCCAGCTGTGCCCGATCTGGTTTCTTTCCAGCACAACATGATCAATCTCTTTGCGAGTCAAGTGATAACTCATCGAGAGCCCAGCCTGGCCACCCCCGATTACAACAACGGAATAATGATCTTTCAATTTACCTGGTTCAGCACTCACATTCTTCTCCCTCAATCCATTCGGATGACTTGCACCACAGCCGCTTCCCAACCCTGAAAATCAGTTGCCTTGGCAAGGATGATTTCCAGTTGATCAATGGCTGCTGAGCAGGCAAACCCATATTTTTCGCGCACACGCTCGCTGGCCGCACTCAACCCCAGTTCAGAAATTTTCAAAAACTCGGGCAAAGACACACGCTGCCCCTCATGCAAGAAATTTCGAATCACCGTGGAAGGCGACTGGCACTTCATAACCGTGGCATCTGGCCACATCACATCAAATCGAACCACAGGCATGCGCCTCTCCCACCACATCAGTTGCGTGATTCAACTGGCTGCAACCCAACAGTGGTGTGCCAGAAAAATCCCACAACAGTTCCCGCTCGCTTTCATGATTTACCCAAACCATGGAGCCCTCAATCACATGCCCCACGGGTTCGCAACGCAAATCCCTGCTTCCAAAAAGTTGCTTCATCCGCTCCACACAAGTCGGTGGCACACTGAACACGAAACCAAAACTGGGGAAGGTTTGCATCCAGCGTTCTACAGAGACTTCCTGTGGGCGTGGAAATGCAGCTGGCCAAATTTCAGCACCGCATGCAGAACATTCCAGCATCATCAATGTGGTGCCCAAAGCACCTGCCATACTGATGTCTTTACAGGCCACCGCCAAACCACCTTCTGCCACCTGTGGCAGCAGTTCCAGATCTGCCCGCAAGCGTTCCGCTGGCGAGTCTGTACTGGCATTCCAGTTGTTTCCAGCACCGTGGTAACTGCCTCTCAAATCAATCACACTCATCAACACATCGCCGGGCTTGGCATCAAAACTGCTCAACACGGCGTTTGCTGAACCAATAATCGACACCGCCAGTTGAGCTTGTTTATTTCTGGCATTGGTGTGCCCGCCCACAATGGGCACCCGGTATCGAGCCGATGCTGCTGCCATGCCTTGGAGAATTCTTTGCAGCTGCCATGAATCAGCGGTCCATACTGCATCCACAACCGCCGTGGCGCGCCCACCCATTGCGGCGATGTCACTGACATTCACCATCACGCCGCAATAGCCTGCAAACCAGGGGTCCTCTTGAACAAACTCGTTCATGAAGCCTTCAATGGCAAACAGAAGAAAAGAACCATCCGCCGACTTCAACACGGCGCAGTCATCACCCACCCGGCATGAAGAATCGCAAGGTTGAGCGCTCGCCAATTCATCCATGGCAATCGCAATGTCTTTTTTATGCGCAAGCCCCTTGCTTTCCCGAATGCTGTGCACCAGTGTTTGTAGCCAACTCATACACGCCTCTCAATCCGTGCTTTGCTTGATGGTTGCTTGAACAGGTGAATAAATCCTCGGCCTGGGTCGTGCTCTACCGGGTACATGTCAAGGTTGGCCTGCATAAACATGTGCTGCACACCGTGCACGCTTGCCTCACCCAAAGCCTGCCAACCCAGCTTTTGAAACAAACCCACATTTGGCAGTTGAACATTCGCATAAAAGGCAGTGCACCCTTGCGCGCGTGCACTACTCACCGCCATGGCAATCAGCGCTTTTCCAAGGCCTTTGACTGATCGATAAGCCTGATCCACAGCAAGGCGCGAGCCCACCCACACACCCGGAGCCTGCTCATGAATTCGTACGGTGCCCACCACAGCATCGGGAATACCCAGCAAACCGATGGTGGCCACCAGGGTATAGGCGCTGCTGTCAAACACATCATGGTCACTGGTCTGGAAAATGCCTTGCTCAACCACAAAAACATCGTTGCGCAATTTCTGCGCCTCTCGTAACGCCCAGTCATCTACGGCCAATTTGATGTGGCACTCACTGTGCGCAAATTCCTCAACATTCATTTCGGTAATAAACATGGCAGCACCTCACTCACAGGCTCAGACTTCAAAAGTTTTCAGTGTTGAACACGCACCACATTTTCCGCAGCCGGCTTTCATGTCTTTGGACAACAGGTCGGCTTCCCGCAACATCTGGCCAACGGGTTGAAGCACCTCCCGCATGAATTGGGAACTCGGAACCGGGTGGCTTTCCAAAGGAGTGCCACCAATTGGCACAAACGGAACCACAAAGGGATAAACCCCGCGCAATATCAGTTTGCGACACATGTCGATAATTTCAACCTGTGAATCGCCCAGCCCAACAATAATGTAAGTGCTCACTTGCCCGCGACCAAACACCTTCACCGCAGCATCAAATGCCTGCAGGTAGTAACTCACCGGCACTGTGGCCTTGCCTGGCATCATTGCTTGCCGCGCTGCATCTGAAATCACTTCCAGGTGCATGCCCAAAGTGTCGGCACCGCTTCGCTTCAATTCGTCAAACCATTCAAAGTGGTCTGGTGGTTCAATTTGTACTTGAATCGGCAAATCCACCGCAGCTTTCACCGCCAATACACTTTCAACCATGATTGCTGCGCCACGGTCAGGCGTAGCTGGTGTGCCAGTGGTCATTACCATTTGCTTCACACCATCCAGCTCGACAGCAGCCTTTGCCACCTCGGCCAATTGCTGTGGTGTTTTTCGCTCAATGGTTCGGCCTGCCGCCAAAGACTGGCCAATCGAGCAAAACTTGCATGTTTTATTTCTGCTTTGATAGCGAATGCAGGTTTGCAGCACGGTGGTGGCCAATACATCGCTGCTGTGCAGTGTGGCAATTTGCTCGTAAGGAATGCCCTCTGCGGTTTTCAGACCATAGAACTTCGGTTGCTTTGGAAAATCAATCACTGCAATTGGAATTCCGTTTTTGCGAAGCTCACTTTTCCCGTTGGCATCGGGCTTGCTGGCCATGAAAGGAGAGTCCCATGCCGTATGCGTATGAACAGGAATCATCACGGTTTGCCCATCCACCACAACCGCTTTGTGATCGGAAGGGCCAGCACCACCACGCCGGCTTTGAACCCCCGCAGACGGGTCTTCCAGCCTCAAGCCATAGGTTTGAAGATCAGTACTCAGCATGCTGCACTCCCGAAATTCTTCTCATGGGACTTGAAGCCTCATCCCTGACCAACAAGCTCAACAACTCGGGCCGCGCATAGTGACCAACCGAATCCATCATCCGTTTGCGCTTCGTGATCAGTGCCATGTCAAGATCAGCCACCACCAATCCTTCACCCTCGGTTAGAGGCTCGCCCAGCAACTTGCCTTCAGGGCTGACAATCGCAGTGAAACAACCACCGCGCAGGCCTTTTTGCAAAGTGCTGTCTTGCGAAATACTTTGAACCTGTTCCTCGGAAAGCCAGGCAGTGCTGTTGATCACAAAGCAGCCCGACTCCAGCGCGTGGTGGCGAATCGTCACCTCCATTTGATCGGCGAATACCTGCCCCACCAAAGAACCAGGAAACTGGGCGCAGTGAATTTCCTCGTGCTGGGCCATCAAACAATACCTGGCCAAAGGGTTGTAGTGCTCCCAACAGGCCAGCGCACCCACACGCCCTGCACTCGTCTTCACCACTTTCAAACCCGATGCATCGCCCTGCCCCCACACCATTCGCTCGTGGTAGGTCGGTGTAATTTTTCGGCGCTTCAAGCGTATTTCGCCATTGCCGTCGAAAATAATTTGCGCGTTGTACAGCGAGCCATGGTCCCGCTCATTCACACCCAAAACAACCACCATGTTGTACTGGGCAGCCAAAGCCGATATCGCCTCAGTCTCTGCACCGGGCACCGTCACCGCATACTCGTAAAGCCGCAGATGATCCTTGCCTTGCTGAACAGGCGGCGACACAAAAGAAAAGTAGGGGTAGTAAGGCACAAAGGTTTCCGGGAACACGATAATTTGTACGCCTTTGGCTGCAGCCTCCTCCATGGTTTGACAAACCCGTTGGATGGTTTGGGCAGGGTCCTGAAGATCAGGTGCGATCTGCGCCGCTGCTGCGCGAATTATTCTGGGCTGGGTCATGCACGTATACTCCACTTCAACTGCCATCAAGTGGGGCGCCGGTGGGCGACCCCACTGCGCGTTTACAACGTCCAGGTGTCAATAATCACGGCACTGTCACGTTTGTGAATCAGCACCAGGTCCATCACATCCAGGGGGTTGATGGGTCGAATTCCCTCAATCAGGGAAGGCTCTCCGTGGCCATACAGCGCCTGCAACGCGAAACGGCACGCGTACACTTTGCCGCCTTCACCCATGAATTTCTTGATTTGATTGTTGAAATTCAAATGACCAGGAAACGCCTCATTGCCCAAGGTGGGGAATCCACGCTGCACACCCAAAGTAACGCCGGGGCCATACAGCAGCACCGAGGTCTCGAAGCCTTTGCGCTGCAATCGTGTAGCCTGCAACAGATTCACAAAACCAATCGAACCTTCAAACGCCACTGTGTGAAAAGTCACCAGCGCTTTTTGACCTGGCTCGGCCTTCACATCCTCAAATACTTTTTCTTCATAATCGACAAAATAATCGCCATCAACATGAGCGGGGTGATTTACTTTAGGCATTTCATGATCTCCAGAGTCATCAACAAATGGGCACCGTGAAAGTGAATTGCACTGTGCCGGCGCACGCTCACAGAGTCGCAATGCCTGTACCAATTCAAGCTCTCCAAATCCAATCAATGTGCAATCAAATCCATTTCATGCGACTCTCCAGCCAGTTCCATTCTCAAACCTGAGAGCTGACATCACCACACAAGTCAAAAACATCGCACCTGAAAAGTGCAATGCACCGGGCGCGCAAGTTGCTTGCACCCATTTGAAACCGACAGGCACAGCGAGTGAACATGCGAAGCAGATCAACTCTTTTGGAAGACTGGAACAAGGTGCTTTCCAGTTGCGACAAGCCTGCCTATTTGGCTATTGCTGAAGCAATTGAACTCGAAATACAACGGGGCGTGCTGAAGCTTGACGACCGGCTTCCACCCATTCGTGAACTGGCCAAAGGCTTGAATCTGGACTACACCACGGTTGCACGTGCCTATCAGGAAGCGCAGCACCGCGGCCTGATCACGTCCAAGGTAGGCGTAGGCAGCTACGTCCGGATAAGAAACTCAAACCAGCTTGAAGCAGAACCCACGCTGATCGAGATGACCATGAACATGGCTCCTGAACCACAAGAGCCCGAATTACTTGCGCGCATGCGCCACGGTGCACGGCATGTGACAGAGCAAGGAAACTTTCACCGGCTAACCCGGTATCAGGATTTCGGGGGAACTGAAGACGATCAACAGGCTGCTGCTGTCTGGTTAAACGGTGTCAGCCCACATCACAAGGGGCGCACGGTTCTGGTGACACCAGGCATTCAGGCCACACTGGCTGGCCTGATGAATGGCTTGGTCGGTGCGGGCAATACACTGTGTGCAGAAGCCATCACCTACCCTGGCGTAAAAGCAATGGCGGGCTTGCTGGGCATACGCACACTGGGCATCCCCGGCGACGCCCAAGGTATTCTTCCAGATGCTCTTGAGGCACACTGCAGAATCAACAAAGTTCGGGCGCTGTACCTGAACCCGACCATCCAGAATCCGACCACCCGCACCATCAGCGAAACACGCAGGCGTGAAATTGTAGAAGTGGCCCGATATTTTGGCCTCAAGATTATTGAAGATGACCCTTACAGCAAATTGATGCACAACCCGCCGACATCCTTGGCCAGCCTCGCGCCAGAACTGACGTACTACGTCAACGGATTGTCCAAAACCTGCAGTGCGGGCCTTCGGATTGCATTTCTGGTGTGCCCAACCGAACTCGAATCCAAACGCATTGCCTCCTCACTGCGCGCCACGCAAATCATGGCCAGCCCAATGTGCTCAGCACTTGCTACACAATGGATTCTCGATGGCACAGCGCAAATGTGTCTGGACAATATTCGACTGATGAGCCAGCGAAGGCAACTGATCGCCAGGCGAATACTGGGAGATTTCAAAATCGAAACAAACCCGGAAGCGTTTCACCTCTGGTTGAATCTTCCATCAGCCTGGAGTCAGTCCGCATTCTGTGGGCGACTGCTCAATCGAGGCATCGCCATTGCCAGCGCAGACATGTTCTGCCTGGAAGGTGCAACACCCAACGCTGTGAGACTTTCCCTGGGTGGCAATCTAAATGACGAGCGCTTGGAGCACACCTTGCGAATTGTTGCTGAAACCCTCAACAGCTATCCAGCAAATCACTGAGGCCAAAAGTGGCCGCAGATATCAACCGGTTAATTCAAGGTGCCGTCACGGTGCAGCTCGTCAATTTGATCATTCAGCGTACACCAATCGTAAATAACACCGATGCCGAACAGGCCCACAGTGAGCAGGTAGATCAAACCGGTAATCCACTTGCGTTGGTAAAACCGATGAATGCCGAACACACCCAGGAAAGTCAGCAAAACCCAGGCAATGTTGTAGTTGATGGGGCCGGTTAGAAAACGGCGATCTGCGCTTTTGTCCATGCCCGGGATCAAAAACAAATCGACAATCCAGCCAATCAAAAACAGGCCAAGCGTGAAAAACCAGATGATGCCGGAAATGGGGCGTCCATAATAAAAACGATGTGCGCCCATGAAACCGAAAATCCAGAGGATGTATCCGATGACGATGCTGTGGCTGTTGTTTTCTTTGATCATGTGCATTTTCTTGTTAGAGCTTATCCAAAAAATAAAATAACACAGTGTTGTAGAACTTCGATCAAATACACGCGCTGTTTAAAGCGAGTAACTTATTGTGTGGCAAGTGCGAACTACACATTCAGGCAGAGTCAAATCTTCAATTTCACGGAAACAAACCATGTACGACGCAGTCAAGAATTACTACGGCAAAGAACTACAAAGCAGCAGCGATCTGAAAACCACAGCTTGTTGTGATTTTTCATCCATACCCGCGTGGCTGAAACCCTTGCTGTCAAATATTCACGACGAAGTACTTAGCCGCTACTACGGGTGTGGTTTGGTGTGCCCAACAGACTTGAAAGGAAAACGTATTCTTGACCTGGGCTCTGGCTCCGGGCGTGATGTGTATGCCCTGGCACAACTGGTCGGCGAAACCGGCGAAGTGGTGGGTGTCGACATGACCGAAGAACAACTGGAAGTGGCCAACCGCCACATTGAATACCATCGAGAGAAATTTGGCTACTCGCACAGCAATGTAACCTTCTTGCAAGGATACATTGAACGACTCGATGAACTGGGTCTGGAGAAAAACAGTTTTGATGTGATTGTTTCGAACTGTGTGGTCAATCTTTCACCTGACAAAGACGCTGTCATGCGCCAAGCCTATGAACTGCTGAAACCAGGTGGCGAATTTTATTTCTCGGATGTGTATTCGGATCGCAGAATAGCGCCTCAAGTGGCCAGCGACCCGGTGCTCTATGGCGAATGTTTGGGGGGTGCCATGTACTGGAACGACTTCTTGAGGATTGCAACCCAAAACGGCTTTACCGACCCGCGTTTGGTCGAAGACCGCCCGCTAGACATAACCGATGAACGCTTGAGTCAATTGGTTGGGCAAACACGCTTTTACTCCGCCACCTACCGACTGTTCAAGCTGGCCGATTTGGAAACTGCGTGTGAAGACTACGGCCAAGCAGTGATTTACCGAGGCACCAGCGAAAACCAGGCACACGGCTTTCTTCTGGACAAACACCACTTCATGGAAACCGGCAAGGTTTTCCCCGTGTGTGGCAACACATTCCGAATGCTGCAACACACCCGTTTCAAAGAGCACTTTCAGTTCATCGGTGACTTTTCCAAACACTATGGAATTTTTGAGGGATGCGGCAGTTCCATACCATTTGAACAAGAGATTAGTTCAGCAAAGTTGGGAGCTTGTTGCTGAACAGACTGGATAACTGCGCTGGCCTGCATCCTAAATAGTGCTACTTCCGGGCACGGCTGAACTCCTCCACCCGCTCCCACAACTGCAAATACGCTTCAGCCGACCGGAACAAAGTGGCCACAGCAGGTTTACCGCCAGGCTGCATCATCATGTCCGCGATGTAATCCGGGTACAAGCCGTAGTGGGCCACACCATCGGTGTTCAAGTCATACACGCGTTCGCCTGTTCTCTGGCGCTCAAACACCACATCACCCATTGGAGATTTGAAGGGATACACCAAGGGCTTTTCAACTGCATCAGAGCGGGGATCTGCCTGCTGGTGAATGCCGTTGATGTCTGAACCAAACCCGCTCGCAGGTGCTTTGCCAGCTGGATACAAAGCACTCAGCTTTTGAATGTAGTCCACTGCCGTGGGAGAAGGTTTGTCGGGCAGATTAGAAATAAGTCCGCCTGAATCGACGATGCGCTGGCTATCGCGCGCAGCGCTGATGGTGCCAGAGTGTCCGGACACCACTGGCAGGCCACGTTCCTTCATCATGGCCAACACCCGCTTGCGCGACAGAGCGCCCATGTGGTCTGTCTCAACAATCACGCCTTTTTTGGCCAAGGCATCGATTAGAAAATCACCCAGTTTTGTCAAACCACGGGCATTGCGCTGACACTCCCGTCCCGGCACATCTTCGGGAGTGGGCGGGGTATTGGTCAATTGCAGCAAAGCCAATTCAAACAAACCGTAGTCCTTGCTGTCCACTGTCGCAGGTTCAGCACTGTCAATGTCTTCACAGGTGGTGCTTGCAAATGGGTGACCAGTTTCCCAAATATTGCCGGCATTGAACACCTGCATCAACGCAGCATCCTTGGTGAAGCGGCTAATTTCAGTGCCGCCAAACGCGTTGTCGAATATATGAAGAGGAAATACGCTGCGAATACCCAACGCATAGAACTCATCCAATCGCTCCAGAATTTGCTGCTCTGTGCACTCGGGCATGCCCATGAATTCGCCGCAGTTGAACAGCTTTTCGTTTTCAATACCCATCACCACAGCAAGCTTGCCGTCGGCGATCACGTCACGCGCCGTGGCGCTGTCGTAAACAATCCTGAACCATCCTTTTCCTGGGCCGCCCTCCTGGGCGTCGATGTACTCCTCCAAATCCAGCAGCAATTGCCGTTGTAATTTCACGCTTTCCATTTCATCGCAATCATGTTCTTTCAAAGGCCACACCTGGCAAATCACCTCATTGGCCACAAAATGATTCACCATAATGCGCTGCCCACCCATCCACGCGCGCTTCATCCACACGTAATAAGTTTGATGATGGGTTTGAGATCTTGGGTTGGGCCAATAACTAAAAGTGGGCCAACCATCCGTGGCATGTTGGTTAACAGGGCTGCCAGTGGCCAACAGGTTGTCCAATACACCCAAGGTGCCTTGCGGGCCATGGTCAGCTTCACAACTGTTCAAGGCCTTGGTAATGCCAAAAGGGTGAAAGGGGCGGCCATGCGCAAGCTTACCCCCCAAGGCCTCGCTGCCCCCGATGTGAATGTGCGTGTCCACCCAACCCACCACTTCCCCATTCGAAGTGGTGCCCTTAAACGGTGTACCTGCGGCGTTCAACTCGGCTTCAGGAAACACGGCACATCCCGAAGCCGGCTGCAACACAAACATGCTGGCTTCTGCCTCACCACTGACCAAGGCTAGCCCCTCACCTTGAACAGCCAGAAATTGTTGGGTGACAAGCTGCCTGAACCGAAATGAATTCTGTTGTAATGCGGGAATGATTTCCCACACGGTTAAAAATCCAGGCTCAGCCTGTGCAAAGGGCGTTGCATCACTGCTTGATTCTGCACTTTGCTGATCGACGGCCTCGCCCAAAGCCCCACCAGCCTGACGCACGCCATCACTGACCGGCTTCAAAGGCTCAATCACTTCCGCGAGATCACCAAGACCTGACAAAAAATCAGTGCCAGTTCGAAGAAACTGGATTAGTTGCGCTTGGTTAAAAGGGTTTGAATTGGAGAGCCCCAAAAAACTTGCATTGCTGTCAAACAACAAGTACTGGCCCAAGCGGCTTGGCTTGAAATAGAAGGGTGAAGGTGCGTTACCGATGCCATACATGCTGCCGCTTGCATTCAAGAAACGCCTATCGGTTGTGGCAACTGAAAAACATTGATTGGCAATGTTGAATTGATCGAGCCTCGAGTCAGTTTGCCCGGGTTGAACTCGTGTTCCAGCCGCCGAGGCGTTGTCATCGCCACCGACGCAACCTACCAAGGAGAAAAGTAAACAAAGCCATACCAAACAAGAGGCTGTTCGTCCCATCTCTGTCTCCACTTTCTATGTGTTTCAGAAAGTGTAGAACAGGTGTGAATTTGCCAATGTCGACTAGCTGACACAAACTCACGATGTTGACACTGACCGTGTCACTTATCGCTCAAGCCGGGTCTTCAGAAAGAATTCCGGAGGTAACTGCGTTGCGCAAAAACTGTTTTTCGTAGTGTCGATTGCGTCGCGCTTTCTTGGCTTTCGCGCGTTTGTCATAACGCTTGTCAACGACCAACTCATCCAGGTTTGACAATTGATCCGGGCTTACGACCTGCTTCATCGAATTTCGCTTCGTCATGATTACTGCCTGTACTGCAAACTACACGAAACGAAATCATAAATGAAAAAGGACCTAGCGGATCACTCACGCTAAGTCCTTATTTTATTTGGGGCGAT
>NZ_DKTN01000010.1:126430-344098 GCF_002473065.1 Limnobacter sp. UBA7229
TTAGAAGAACTATACGGACATTCTGCGTGCATGCACGCAAAAATGTTGTCAATATTGCCTAAACTGTGTAAATCTGGGTTTCTAGCTTACTCGAAGACGTCACTTAGCACCCGCCACACCATTCCTTTACGAAGAATAACGTGGATTAAGGTCTTTCTCGATTGAGCTTAATTTAGCTCAAGAGGGAAACAAAATGAGTATCGGTTCGATCACAGAGAACGACCTCGCCGGTCAGTCGGGCACCGTAGAGTATGGGATTTCTGTTGCAACAAAGCCTACCCTAATAAGCGACTTTAAAAAAGCAAACGAGAACCATCCTCACTTAAAAAGAATCTCTCAACTCCTTCTTCGGGTCACGAAAGCCGAAACCAGCACTGACGGTTCAGGTTACCTTCTGAGGTTTTTACACACCCTAGCCCAACCTCAAATTCTTAACCAGCTAGCGGCATTCGGAAAGCAGAATGAAACTGCCGGAAATCTATTCAAGCTCATCATTACGTTGACCGAGTGTTTAGATCAGTATCAATTTAGTAAGAGTATGCGAACGCGTTACCACGGGGAAACTCTGTCCCGAGCTCTTATAAGGGTAAAGGCGGAGTTGAGACCCCCTGAACTTTTACTTTTGGCGCTAGCGGAAAAATCTGGATTTAAGCCAAACTCATCGATATCTGAAAAGGACCAGGTTGACAAACCAGCAAATATTCACACTTTGTTTCTCTGCTTTTTACTAGTTCGACACGTCGAAACCCTGGAAAAAGGAGACGAATCTTACCTGGAACAACTGAACCTGCTCTGCAAAAGACTGAGATTAGCCGGAGAAGAGAAAGGTGAACTAAATGAAACAACTCGCAGACACATTCTAAGCATATCTATTGCGGGTTCAATCGAATTTGATGAGTTCAAAGTTACCCTTCAAAATTTTGCGAATCAACTTAAGCAAGACAATAGCAAATCAAAACAATCCCTTTTTCAGCTCGCAAAGCTGCTAATAAAAGCAACCGAAGAACCGATACGCCAAGGGCAGCACACAAGTTTCTCATTACCTAGATTACGATTTCTAGATGAAGACTCCATTCAAGAGGAAACTTCTGACTCCGCAGAGTTCGACAAAGATATAGATGACGACAGCCAGCTAGGTATTGGCACTCGGAAGAGTAAACAAAAAAAACCTAACGAATTAGTTATTTTTCCGATCAACTTACTATCGCAACTCAAGGCGAGCCGCGCGGTCGAATTCTTTCGCAAAAAAGAAACTATCTCGCCAAGCCGAATAAACAGGTATCAACTCCCCCCATCGGATTGGTTCTCACTGCAGAACTGGATAAAAAATCATGAAGGAAATGAAAACGAGACGCTTCTCTTCAAGCTGATCATATTCATATGCATGAATTTAGAACTTTCGCCGCTAGAAGCCCTAGACTGCTTGAACTCTGAAGATGCGTCCGAGTGGAGACTAATGCCTTGTAGGAACCAGATCGCTCGCAAACGTGTACAGCAACCAATAAGAACTAAAAATCCCAATTTACTGGTGGAGTGTGCTGACCATATACCGCTGAGACTACCCTTCTCCGTACCAGACCAAGAAGTAATTGACGAAAAACTGCTCACCGAAGAGTGGCTTCGCAGGAGCCTTAAGGAGATAAGAATCCCGGTTGGTGACGGGCTGGCTAAACTTATACCTCTTCAAGGGCTGTTGTATGACATCGAGAATAACGAAGATGTCGTTCGATCCATTTTGCAACATGGAAATTACGCACGCGCGCAACCAGCAATGTGTAGCTACACGGCCAACACTAAAATAGTTGATGATCAATCAATCAAGGAAATAAACCTCGTAGGCTCTCCAATTAAATTTAATCTCCAAGAACTGGAGAAAACACTTAGGGCTGAGCATCAATTATTAAAGGAGTTAGCAGCTACAGAAAACTTTCAAGGCTTCTGGAATCAACTTAGCATTTGCACAGTAAGACTATTGGGCATCTGTAGCGCCGCAAGAGGCACAGATGAGTTGTTCGAAAGTTTGAAGGACTTTGACTTCATCGGAAGAATTGCATACATAGAAGATAAGGTTAAGGATCCGGACGCGCCCGGTAGACTGTTTCCATTACCGGAATTCATGATCAGAATTCTTGAACAGGCTTACCTACCAATACGAGAAAAGTTACTTCGTTCAGAAAAAAGCCACCAGCATTCGGAATCAGATGACCTTGATGACGAAAGTAAAGAAATTCCGCTTTTTTTCTTGCTCGACAATAACCGTCAAGAAGGTTGGAGAACGATTACAGCAAGGGATTTACTTATTGACCCTAGGCTACCGACCAATTGGCCGCGTCACTTAGTCAGCACTGAGATCTCTTTGCGAGCCGATCGAGAAAGCGTAGAGTACGTGATGGATCATTCCGATTTAGCTTTCGCTGCACATGGAGTGGAAAGCCTAAGGACACCGAAAGAGATGCTCGATTTGTATAGAAATGCTATACAGAAATTTCTTACTCAAGAGCTTCAAATCGGACTTGAGTCATTTGATAATTCAGTAAATATCGCAATTCCTCTCCTACAGCTAAAGCCAATACCAAACATATCTTGGGGCAGAAGACGCAGACAAGAGCAAAGAATCAAAGATCAGCAATCACTACGAGCCATAAGGCATAAATTAATCAGAGAACACTCCAATCGATTCGCACAACTCAAGAATTCGGACTCTCCTCCACAAGAGTTAATCGATCTAGTGAGTACAAGAGCGATTGAATTAGCGGGCGATCGCGCTGAGGATGCAGTTAACACTCTAATTGCTGATACTTTACGCGTGCTATTCAGGATCACGCCCCATAAAAAACATCTTGCAACACTTTCTAAAAAATCAATCGCCGGTTCAATTCTTCAACAAGGCTTTTTAGGACACTCAACTAGGGTGCAGAGAATAGAAAAATTTTTGCATTCGCTAGAACATAGAAAAGGAAGAACAAGTAAAAAGCTGCGATTGCTCGAAGCCTGTATGTTAGTGGCATGGGAAAGCAGAAGAGCTGACAAATCATTCATCAAAGAAATTGAGGAGTTAAATTTCGATACCTATGCAATAGGAAATGAACAATATATTCAATTAAAAAAGCATGACCCACAAGTAAAATCAACACCACGAGTGTGCGCTTCGCAAAGAGTGGCGTTATTGCTCAAGGATTTAGACAAGCCCAATCGACCAACAACTAGCTTCTGGAAAGAACCACTTACAAAGGAACTCACGGAAGCCTTGTCACTATCTCTTACTGACAACTTTAAGACTGCTCAAGAAATCATTGACTTCACCGTTGCAACATCAAATGAAAGAAATATTTTCGAACTTCCACTTGGTGAGGTAAGGCTGCTAAACGGTGCGACGGTAACACAGGAAATGAGTCTTGAATGCCTTGTGAGAAAACTATTACCTGGTCATAAGCTTGTCGAAGTTGAAGATCAAGGATTACAAAAATTTAAAGCAAAAAAGACGGATGCTTCTATTTATGCCGATCAATTCAACACTTCGACGAACTTTGAAGTAGACGGAAAAAAACTAAGCGACGTAGTAAAGAAAACAAGAAGTAACAAAAAATCTATATTTATCAAAAACCTAAATAAGCTAGACATTATCGAAAACAGCTTAGCGCATCATCTGAAGAATTGGTTAATAACTACAATTGAGGAACTACCACACCACGGACGTACCGATGATTTTAGACAAGGTAGTTTGATCCGCAGCTTTGACTTGGTTTACCCCATTTTGAAATACTTAGACGGGGTACTTTTGGACTTGCCATGGCAGCAAGATGAGACCAGCGAAGTTGTGGAGGACTTCTATGACTCAGTTCAGCGGTCCAGTACAACGAAAGCACACGAAATTTCGAGAGTCAATAATTTCTTAAGATTCTTGTCGACAAACACCGACTCAATATTGGTCCAGATCCCTCAATCAGGCAAAGTCGAGAAAAGTGAAATCATCTTTAGCGAGACTGATTTTCAAACCCTGTTGGCAGCCGCGGATCTACTTCCTAGCAAGTTCAGTCAGCAAGTTAAGCTTCTTTTTATCTTCTGTTACCGATTCGGGTTCAGACGGAACGAAGCCCTAAATCTACGCACGCAGGATATTCATTTACGTGAAGTTCACATGACTATCCAGGCTCAAGGTCGCAAAGGGGCAAAGACCAAATATCCATGTTCAAATCGAATTTCACAATGCTGGAAAAGTTTACCCAGATCAGAGGAAGCTTTGATACTTGCAGCCGTGGATCAAAAGCTCGCATTAAGGGAGAGTAGGATATTTCCTGATCACACCAAAATGAAAATTTATAGTGAGTCCCTGAAGTTGCTGAAAGAGGTTCTTGGGATGGGATCAATACATACGTTGAGGCATTCATTTATTGATCGTTATTTGGGCGTGATCTTTGGTTATGCAAATCCAGATCAAGCAGAAGTTGACAGAACGATGAATCAACTTTCACTAGGAAAGCCCCGATCTTATTCCTTGTTTTCGCTAGCCAGATTGGTTGGACATATGAGTCTAGAAGACTCCACTCTTTCGCGCTACTTCCATGCAGTATCACAACTTCAAAAGCCAACTCCATCCACCACGGAGGTATTTAAACAGATTAAAACAGAAGAAATTATTCAAGAACAAGTTAGCCTTTCGCATCAAATACAGGCAAGGCTGATAGCGCAGATTGCAATACGCGTGACCCATCATAAATTTGATGAAGTACCGAGCCTTTTAGCACAGCTCGACAAGGAGGCTGCCCGGAGAATAAAGGAAAAGATAGCGAGTCTTAGATCGCAGCTTAATGAGCCTGGATATCTAGGCTCAGACCTAGTTAGCCGAATCCAAAGAACGCCAAAAAAAGAGAATGACTTTGTTCTGTACGCTGAGAAGCATCTCGACAGCATTTTTGAAAAAGAGGGACGTAAACTCTGCGGCGATCCTTTGCAGCACATTACCAGCCAATGGACTGTGGTTCTTCGCGATGAAAATTTAAAAGGTGCAGAGGAACTCGTCACTCAATTGATAAAACACGAGGCTTACCTAGGAAAGCTAAAATTTTTGGTAAAGAAAGGTTCCCCCCCTTCGATTGATCTTTTTGAAGATAAATCTCAATTCGTTACAAAAGACGATAAGGTCTCCAGAAATGTCGCCGGTGGGAAGATCCATGGCTTTACTCTCCTGGAGGAAAGTCAGTGGGATGTCCGGGCAATCGCACCAAAACCTGTACTGCTTATTTACATGGTGTTTTTCTTGAGCTTTGCTCAGTTAGTTGCAAATATTGATTCATCGCAACTTTAAGAGTCGGGTGTGTTCCGGTCTGTTTGCTTGATAAACCGGTTACCCAAAAAATACTATGACTACATTTTCAATCGTAGAAGCTATTCCAGTAGCAAAACAAGTAGATGGAGCATTTCACTTCTCTCTACCGTCCCTGTTGGCGACATTAAAGCTTTTGGACCCAAAACTCCCCCTATTCTGCAAATATGAAAACCTTTTTTGCGAAGCGATTCAGAAAGTAACGGGTCAACAATTTGGGGTCGAATGGCGAACTACTGTCAAAATTTCTGAACGTGAAAACGAACTTATCTTTTACCAATCCATTTGCATCCCAGGTTTAACTGATCAAGACCACCTAGCAAAAGCCACGGAAATCGTCCACTTAATCTTAAGCAAGCCCGAAGAAGAGCACGAAAGTGCTGATGAATACAATTCACACTCAATATATGAGCTAGACGAGAAACCACCGATCAACGGAAAAGACGAACAAGTCCATCCGCGGGGACAAAAGGCGCTTGAATTGGAGGATTCGATACTCCATGAACTACCTAACGATTACTCGCAACTGCTCAAAGAAGTTGCGAATGCCGCCGAAGCAAAATTCAAAGAAACCCAAGAAAAATTGCCACAAAACCGGAACAAATCCACCATCCAATCTATCATCCCAAAACATTCTGTGATCGTCAGCCACTCAACTAAAGACCCGGTATCGCCTAACGTAACAGAGATCAGGCAGCCTTCTGAATCCATAAAATCCGAGCGCGAAAATACGGTTGAAGAGATTACGATTGAAGGAATTCTCAGTGCTACACGTTGGGTACGTCGAACACATAATTCAACTTCTAACCTACGTTCCACAATTTCGATCGAACGCGAGGTGGAGGTAAACCTGAGTCAACCAACCATCGACGAAATTGAATCAAACCAATCGAATACGTTTGAGAATGTAACTGTTCTAATCCCAATCGATCTTGAAATCTCCGGCGAGTGCAAAGAACTAAAAGAATCCTTCCCTCAAACGGACAGAGATCGGGGACTAGCAAGAAAAGTGAAAGTTAAGGTAGCAAAATCTCTTTGTAGTGGTGAGCACATATTGATTCAAGTGCTTGAGATTGAATGACCATTTATTTGGCCTGTAGTGGAGGCCCCAATTGACCTGCCCCGGATTTTTCGATCCAGCGTGACTTAACTACAATGGTCTCTCAACGCAGCGAGAGACGAAATGAAACGAGCCCGATTCAGCGATGAGCAGATTGTTCGAATCCTGAGAGAAACAGACAAAGACACGGTTGTAGAGGTTGCCAAACGCCACGGTGTGAGCGAACCGACCATTTATGCATGGCGCAAGAAATTTGGCGATTTAGAAACCGATGAGGTTCGACGCCTAAAAACGCTTGAGGCCGAGAATGTCCGGCTGCGCAAATTGTTGGTGGACCGCGATCTTGAAATCGAGGTGATGAAGGAAATCAACAGAAAAAAGTGGTGAGCGTGCAAGCACGTTTGGAACAGGCCCATTACGCGATCGGTCGTGGTGTGGGTCAGAGACGTGCGTGCACGCTGATGCAAGTGGCCCGATCAGGCCTGTATTACGAACGCAAGATGCCCAGTCGAGACTTGCCTGTGATTGACGTGATGAAACGTTTGTCAGGGCAATATCCAAGATTTGGATCACGTCGGATTCGTGTGTTCTTGGCCAGAGAAGGCCTGCAGATTGGCAAAGAGCGTTGTTCAAGGCTTTGGAGTCAGGCAGGCTTGCAGGTGCCTGCCAAGAAGAAGCGGCGCAGAGCCATTGCAAGCGCTGCCCCACGGCCTAAAATGCCTGATCAACGCAACACGGTGTGGAGCTATGACTTTGTGTACGATGCCTGTGCCAACGGTCAAACCATCAAATGTTTGACTGTTGTGGATGAATACACTCGGGAGTGCTTGGCAATCGATGTTGCCGGCAGTATTCGTTCCAAACGAGTCATTGATGTACTGAGCAAGCTGATCAGTGTGCGGGGCGCACCGAGATACCTTAGGAGCGACAACGGCCCGGAATTCGTGGCGACCAAGCTCCTGGAATGGGCGGTGCAAGAGAAACTTGAAAGTGTGTTGATTGATCCTGGCAAGCCATGGCAAAACGGCACCAACGAAAGCTTCAACGGAAAATTCAGGAATGAATGCCTGTCGATGGAGTGGTTTCGAAACCGACTAGAAGCACGAGTAATTATTGAAGACTGGAGGCAGCATTACAATGCGGTCAGACCGCACTCCAGTTTGAACTACCTGACCCCGAATGAGTTCGTGGCAGGATTGCAAAACGATTTATCAACTGAGACCAGAAAGTTAAGTTCTCAGTGGTAGGAAATTCCCGGGCAGGTCAGATTCACTTTCCAACCGAACTCAACTTCCTATAAAGCGTAGCCCTACTCAACCCAAGCAATTTGGCGGCATTTCCAACATGCCCACCAGTCTGTTCAAGTGCTTTTTTAATTGCCTCACTTTGCATGCTTTTAAAAACACCTTCGCCATTCGAAGTTTCCGAGCTTTTCAGGTTGAAGAAATCTCTAACTTGGTCTGGCAAAAGCTCTAGGCTGACTTCCTCACCTTCATCACCAATGGCGTGCGCATAGGTTAATGCCTGACGCAACTCACGCACATTGCCAGGCCAAGGATAGGTCAATAACAGTTGGAGCGTATCCGCACTGAAATCTCGGGTGTAGTTAGAGATCTCGTTAAGCTGTGTATTCAAAAAATGTCTTAACCCGCTACGTGACCGAAGAGGCGGAATCGTCATCGTGAAACCATTGATCCTAAAAAACAGGTCCTGTCTGAATCGACCTTGTGCAATCGAATTTTCCAAGTTTTGATGCGTGGCACACACCAACTGGAAATCAACGTAACGTCCATCACTGGCGCCAAGTCGGCATACTTCCCTCGTCTCAAGTACTCGCAATAGCCTGGCCTGCAAAGGCATAGGCATGTCGCCTATTTCATCAAGAAACAGAGTCCCGCCATGAGCCAACTCGATTTTCCCGGGATTACCGCCTTTTCTGGCGCCGGTAAAAGCACCCTCGATATGGCCGAATAATTCTCCCTCAATCAACGACTCTGGGATTGATGCGCAATTAATCGCAATTAAAGGCCCATCCGCATGTCTACTGCAGTTGTGTAAAGCATGGGCCAATACCTCTTTGCCCGTGCCTGTTTCACCTAGCAGCAACACAGGTAACTCATTGGCCAGCGCACGCCCTGCTTTCTCCAAACCAGAATTAATCGTCTCATCGCCGAACTCAACAATTCGACGATCATTCCTTAATGCAGTCGGTTTAAAAATACGACCAGTCTTTCGACTGTGAACATTGGGTTTGATGAAGGCTGGTGTAATCAACAAACCCAACCCTGTACGCAAGCGAACCGGCACGGGGAATTTACATTGTCGAATCTGATCAACCAAATCCTCAAAACGACCATCAAACAAATCGTCGTACATCATGCGCTCGGGCAACTGACGTTGCAAAAAGAATGACCTGACTGATTCGCTACAACCCAACACCTCGCCGTTCGGCCCCAAAGCAACCAATAAATCGCTGCCAAAATGAACCGATTCAGGGGTCCAATGCAGCTCAATCGTCAAAAAAGCTTCTAACGATTTAAACAAGGCCCTGTGAACAGATTTCGCACATTGGTCGACTAGCGTTAGCGCACCCGGATCAACATGCAAATCGTCTCTTGAAATATCAATCGAGCCCAAAACAGCGCCAACCGGGGAAATAATAGGTGCTGCTATACAGTTAAAAAGTTGATTTCGAGCGTAGAAATGTTCCGGACCAAACACTCGTACGGCCTTTCTCTCGGCCATAGCGCATGACATTGCCGTGGTACCAACCACGTGCTCGGACAAATCCACCCCTTGCCTAAAGGCCATTTGCAGCGCCCGATCCCGATTAGCTATTGCACCACCAACAGTCAGTGCGAATCCCTTGGCATCAGTCAATAAAACAGCATAGCCTGCGCCGGCGACCGCGCGCATCAATGACTCAACCGGAGTGCTAGCGGCTTCAATTAGGGTCCGATTTCTGTCAATCAGCTCTCGTACGATCGGTTTGCTGACCGGTGCAAAGTCAACAGACTCGTTGGTGCGTTTGTTTGCATTTGAACAACGTTGCCATGAATTCAATATTGCATCGTCTACCAAGCCAGAAGGCAACAAACCACTGTGAAAAAACGCTTCTTTCGCATCACTGACCCGCTGCAGTGTTTGCACCTGTGAATACGACATTCCCGTCTCCTTTGCTGTCCGTACTCTACACATAGCCAGACAGTCTGATTACATGTCATGAAATGTATCAAATCTTTCACAATCTAGATATCGATTGACTTAAGAAGAAATGCGAATTGAGCGATGTGCGCACAGTTTAAATCGATCAAATCAACCCCAAAAATCTCATCTGAGCACATTTGATTGAGACAAGATTCTCATTTTGAGACGAAAGCTTATTCCACCCTTCACCCTTTGAAAAAATAAATAACCATTTATTTCAACAAGTTAAATCAAGTAAGCACATGAAAATTCCACATGGCATGGTCTTGGCATTACCAGTCGTTGGATGTACATACAAATCCAACAACAATTTTTGGAGACCCTTAGAATGCTTAAAAAGATTAGCGCCGCAGCCGTTGCGGGCCTCTTGTACCTGAATGCCCCTCAAATTAACGCAGCCGAAATCGCCACGGATCCAGGTGATTACGTTCCTCTACCTGCAGGTATCAACCTTGGTATTCTTTATGTACAGCATGCAACCCGCGATGCATTCTTTGCCAACGATGCACAGGTTCCCGGCAACAATCGATTGGACACAACGATTGGACTTGCCCGTTTTGTTCATTACATGGACATTGGTGGCTACATTGTCGACCCCCAAATCATCATCCCATTTGGCAAAGTTGATCTAAAAACCCCTTTTGGCCCCCTGCCCGCGACGTCTGAAAGCGGAATTGGCGACCCCTTGGTAGGCGCAACCGCTTGGTTTGTAAACAATCCAGCAAATAAGGAATACCTGGGGTTGTCAGCTTTTGCATCAGTGCCGATTGGGGATTACGATGCTCAGAAAGGACCTGTGAATCTGGGCCAAGATCGTTGGAAAGGCATTTATCAAGTAGGTTATGTAAAAGGCCTGGGCGACAAATTCATCGTTGACCTGATTGGTGAATATGCGACTTACGGAAAACAAGACAACTTCTTGGGTTTTCAGCGTGAACAAGATGATTCCCAAAGCGCGCAGGTCCATCTTCGCTACTTGTTGTCTGAGTCATCACATGTAGCGCTGTCTTACTATCAAGACTTCGGCGGTGAAACCAGTCTTGGCGGAGCGGCGCAAAATGATGAGCTGGACACCAACCGTTGGCTGGCCACCTACTCAACATTTATTGAACCCACAATTCAACTGCAATTTCAATATGGTCAAGACATTGATGTCAAGAATGGATTCAAAGAAGACCAACGTCTGAATTTCCGTGTGGTGAAGGTTTTCTGAAGCAAGCAATACGAACACACATACCCTTGTTAAAGGGAAAGTCCGGGCGGGTGTTGTCCCCCCGGACAACATCGATGCAGGAGAGAGAGATGCGAGATCTAAATCAAGACGAACTAGTGGCTATTCGTACAATCCAGAGATTGACCCGTCGTGACTTCATGAAAGCACTGGGGCTCACAGCGATTGCGGTTACCAGCACAACAGGATTGACCAGTCTGGTTCATGCGGCCAGTCAGGTTCCCCAGGGAGTTAAGTTTATGACGGGTAATGAATACCAAGTCATGAACCGACTGATGCAGGTGATGCTACCTACGGCAGGAACGAAACTTGTACCCACCGATAAAATTCCAGTGATGCAAACTTTGGATGCTGCGCTGCTTGCAACAATGGAACCTCACATTCTTCAAGGTTTGAAGGGTGGAATCGAGTACTTCAATCAAGGTCCTAAAGCAAAGTATGGAAAAACTTTTGTTGAACTGAATACACAAGAGGCAGAAGCATTTTGTGATGCTTGGGCCAATTCAAACGAAGTGCCTCAACGTGCCCTTGCTATGGGCTTGAAAAAACTGGTTGGTTTGGCCTATTGGGCCAATCCGCCCACTTGGGAACCACTGGGCTATGACGGACCGGTGACAGTGAAATGGGGATTGAAATCCCAAGGCAACACCCCACTACCCAAAGTTTGAAAGTTGAGGAGAACACCATGAACAAAACAATCCCATTAAAAGTACCCGCACATGGCTTGACAGTGACGCAGGCTTCCGATGTCACAAAATCCAAAATGACACTGAATGTCGACGCCGTCGTGGTTGGCTCTGGTGCTGGCGGTGCAATCGCCGCATATGAACTGGCCAAGGCTGGAAAAAAGGTTGTCGTACTGGAAGCTGGCCCTTATGTACCATCCGAAAAATTCACCGAAATGTTAGCCATCTCCATGGCTACCTTGTATCAAGACCATGGTGGTCAGTCCAACTCCGCAGGTGATATCACTATTTTGCAAGGCGCCTGTGTTGGTGGCTCTACCGTAGTGAATGCTGCTTTGTGTTTCCGAACACCTGATTACTATTTGAACCTTTGGGCCAAAGAGTTTGGACTGACCAACTTAACACCCGATGTAATGCTGCCGTACTTTGAGAAAGTAGAGGCGAATCTTCAGATTAAAGAAAACGAACGTTATGAGACCAGTCCCGGCGCCGAACTGATCAATCAAGGCATCCAAAAACTTGGACTACCGCCAGGATACGCCAAACGAAACGTAAAAAATTGCGGTTTGACTGGCCACTGCTTTGCAGGCTGTGTGTCCGACCGCAAGCAATCGATGCTTGTTACTTACTTGCCTTGGGCGGTTGCTTACGGTGCGAGTATCTATTCCGATACCCGTGCCACCAAGGTAATAACTAAAGGCGGGAAAGCTGCTGGTATTGAAGCACAAATAATTGACCCTGCAACAAAGACCAAAAAGTGCGACTTAACAGTCAATGCACCTATCGTAGTGTTGGCAGCAGGTCCGGTTCAAACCTCCGGAATTCTGATGAATAGCCAAGTGGCTAATTCTAGTGGACAGGTTGGAAAAAACTTTGCATGCCACCCCACCATGTCCCTGACTGCTGAATTCTCTGAAGAAGTTGATGATTTTCACGGTGCGACTCACTCACTGTATATGGACAAGTACATTCTTCCCGAAGAAGGTGGATACCTCCTGCTCAACGCTGTACAGGATCCAGTTGAGGCCAGTTTTCAGGCAGAACCAGGAACCGGCAAACCCTACATGTCCTACATGTCAAAGTACAGGAATACAATTCGCTTGATCACATTGATCCACGACAAAAATGTGGGCGAAGTAATCTGGAAAAACGGAGTGAAAGAAATCAAATACTTCGTAGATAACGAAGACTTCGAAATCATGAAAGCAGGCCTAAAGACCAATGCAAGAGTACTGTTTGCCGCTGGAGCAAAACGTATTTACATCCCGACTTCGCAAAAGCTGATTATCGAATCTGTTGATAAAATTGATGCTGTGATCGACGGTCTTAAAAATGAGCCTGCCCGATACCGCTACACATCATTCCATCCACAAGGCACCTGCCGCATGGGGGCTGATCCTAAGAAGACAGTGGTCTCACCGACAGGTGAAACACACGATGTGAAGAATCTGTATGTGGCTGACGCAAGCTTGCTACCCACATCAATTGGCTACAACCCCTCAGAAACCGTGTATGCACTGGCTCATTACATCAGCGATCACATTAATCGGGTTCATGCCTAAATTAAATTAGTTACAGGAAAAGAGAATTATGAATACAGCTAGCAATGTGGTCTGGAATGAGCACATTTTTATGGGTGGGTGGCGAACAGGCCATGGCGAGCAAGTGTCCGTCATCGAGCCCGCCACCGGCGATCTACTGTCCACGCTTCAAACAGCTTCAATAGAGGATGTTGATCACGCCGCCAACATCGCTCAGAAAACCCAACAAGAATGGGCAGCAGTACCATTCGACAGGAAAGCGGAAATTCTTCGCAACGCAGCCAGTTTACTCAAGAGCCGAGCTGATGAAATCAACGGTTGGAACACCCGCGAATGCGGCTCCATCCCGCCAAAAGCGCAGTGGGAGTTGCAAGCGACCTACGAACAAGCCCTTATGGCTGCAGCGCTGCCCATGCAACCTCATGGGCAAATCTTCCCATCCAACATGCCTGGACGAAGAAACTATTGGAAAAGAATTCCAATAGGTACGGTTGGAGTAATTGCTCCTTGGAACTTTCCTGTTCTGCTGTCCATGCGCTCAGTTTTCCCTGCGTTGGCCATGGGCAATTGCGTCATCTTGAAGCCTGATGTCAAAAGTGCCATTTGTGGTGGTGCTTTGATGGCTGAAATTCTTCGGGAAGCTGGTTTGCCCGAAGGGGTTTTTCATGTACTGCCAGGTGGACCAGAAATTGGTGAAGCTTTGGTTAAACACCCCTTGGTCAAGATGATCTCGTTTACGGGATCGACAGCAGTTGGCCTGAAAATTGGAGAAACCTGCGGTCGCATGCTCAAGAAGGCTGCTCTCGAGTTGGGTGGCAACAATGCCATGGTTATTCTTGATGACGCCGACTTGGAGTCGGCTGTCTCTTGCGCGGCTTGGGGATCATTTCTACATCAAGGCCAGATCTGCATGCAATCAGGCCGCCACCTTGTCCATGAATCAATTGCAGACCAATATGCAAATTTGTTAAGCCAACGTGCGAAGAACCTTTTCTGCGGTAACCCATGGAAGGAACAGGTTCACTTAGGACCTTTGATCAACGAAACTCAAGCACAACGGGTAGAGCGCATTGTAAACAGATCGATTGAAATGGGAGCTACCTTGCTGGCTGGCGGCAAACGAAAAGGAAATTTCTATGAAGCCACAGTTCTGGGAAATGTAACCCCTGAAATGCCTGTTTACTCAGAGGAAATTTTCGGACCAGTAGCCCCGATTACCACTTTTTCAACAGACGATGAGGCAGTAGCGCTCATCAACGGATCTGACTATGGATTGTCAACAGCCATTCATTCTCGTTCCACAGAGCGCGCACTTCGTATCGCCAATCGAATCCATGTAGGCATGGTTCATATCAATGATCAAACTGTAAACAACGAGTTCCAGGTACCTTTCGGAGGTTTGGGATCTTCTGGTAGCAGTGGCCGCTTCGGTGGTCCTGCAAACATCGATGAATTCACCACATCCCAATGGATTAGCGTGATGGAGCAAGGTATCCAGTACCCGTTTTAACTTTTTGCTCCTGAAAAGTAAGACGGATTTGCAGCTTGAACCTGGTGAGTCGCCTCACCAGGTTCTTTTTTTATATATCAAAAAGGTATCAAACAGATACTTATTCAGTGTTGGACAGCCAACTTCCCGTTCGATAAGTTCACAACATGCTTCAGTTCATGCCTTTTGGGTATGACAAAGTGGCGAGCCAATAAAAGGCAATAACAAATATTCAATGGAGGAGTTGTGATGAGTTCTACTCAAAGGAATACCCGCGCCCTGCGTTCTGCGCTATCAATTGCACTGGCAGGTACATTGTCCGTGTACTCACTGGCAAGTCACGCAGCCGACAAAGTCAAAATTGGCTTGATGCTTCCCTATTCCGGGACCTATGCAGCCTTGGGAGACGCAATTACCAATGGCTTTAAGCAATACGTCGATGAAAACGGCGGAAAATTGGCTGGATTACCCGTGGAATACTATGTGGTGGATGATGAATCCAATCCGTCCAAGGCAGTTGAAAATACCCGCAAACTGGTCAAACGCGACGAGGTGGATGTACTGGTAGGCACAGTCCACTCAGGTGTAGCAATGGCCATGGCAAAAGTAGCCCGTGATAGCAAAACCCTGATGATCATCCCGAACGCAGGTGCTGATGAACTCACTCGTGAGCTCTGCGCCCCCAATGTTTTTCGAACATCTTTCAGCATGTGGCAGCCTGCTTACGCAATGGGTAAAGTGATGGCGGACAAAGGCCATAAAAAAGTGGTTACGCTGACCTGGAATTACGCGGGTGGAAAACAATCTATCGAAGGCTTCAAAGAGAGCTTTGTAAAAGGTGGCGGCACTGTCATCAAAGATATGAACCTGCCCTTCCCCAACGTCGAATTCCAGCCATTCTTAACTGAAATTGCATCGATTAAGCCTGACGCAGTATTTGTATTCTTCGCGGGTGGTGGCGCTGCAAAATTTCTGAAAGATTATGAGGCCGCTGGATTGAAAGGAAACATTCCACTCTATGGTTCTGGTTTCCTAACAGATGGTGTACTTCCTGCAGTTGGTAAATCAGCAGATGGTGTAATGACCACATTGCACTATGCAGATGGGCTCAAAGATCCGATCGATATTAGCTTCCGTGCCAACTATGAAAAGCGGTACAAAGCCACTCCTGATGTGTATGCGGTTCAAGGTTACGACGCAGCCAAACTTTACGAGGCTGGCCTAAAGGCAGCCAAAGGCAATACCGAGAAAGTGAAGGAAATCGCAGCCGGTATGAAAGCGGCCAAGTTTCAAAGTCCACGTGGCCCCATTTCAATTTCCAAAGCACACAACCCTATTCAGAACATTTATTTACGCGAAGTCAAGAACGGCTTGAATAACGTTGTAGGTGTGGCTATCCCGGCGCTGGACGACCCAGCTCGTGGTTGCAAGATGTAAAACAAAGCAACTATATCCAACGTATTTCAAATGCTATCAACCGCAGGAGTGAATGAATCGCTCCTGCCGGGGACTCTTATGGATTTCATTTCTTTCTTCATACAACTACTCAATGCAGTGCAGTACAGCCTGGTACTGTTTTTAGTCGCCAGCGGATTAACTTTGGTGTTCGGCATCATGGGCGTCATCAATCTGGCTCATGGAAGTTTTTACATGATTGGCGCCTACCTGGCATTCGTCCTGACCGGTACATTTGACAGCTTGCTGATTGCAATCGCAATCGGCCTTCCGCTTGCATTTGTATTTGGTGCCCTGCTGGAGAAATTACTGATTACGCACCTATACAAACGTGATCATCTTGAACAGGTTCTACTTACCTACGGGTTGATCCTCATCTTCGAGGAAATCAGAAGTCTACTGGTGGGCAACGATGTTCACGGCGTACCCGTTCCGGAATGGCTTACTGGTTCCATTCCGCTCGGTGATGTTCAAACCTATCCGGTGTATAGGCTTGCAATATCAGCCGTGTGTATCATCTTGGCCATCGGCCTTTACTTCCTGATCCAACGCACCCGCTTGGGCATGATGATCAGGGCAGGCAATCATGATCGGGTTATGGTGCAGGCCCTTGGCATCAACATCAATCGAATCTACATGTTTGTTTTTGCACTGGGGGTTAGCCTCGCAGTGTTGTCAGGCATGCTTTCTGCGCCCGTGTCATCCGTGTTTCCAAACATGGGCTCACATGTGCTGATTATTTCGTTTGTGGTCGTCGTGATTGGTGGAATCGGCTCTGTTTGGGGGGCATTACTTGCCTCCTTGGTGATCGGCTTCACAGACACCTTCGGAAAGGTTTTTCTTCCTGAAATCTCCGGAATGCTGGTTTACCTGGTAATGGCGGCAGTACTGCTATGGCGACCTGAAGGTCTCTTTAACCGCAGCTAAGGAGCTTCGAACATGTCGAATAATTCAATTAAAAACTTACTTCTCGCAATCGTGCTGCTCGCACTGATATTTGTACCATTTGGGCTAGACAGTTTTCACACTGAACTGGTTGCAAAGATTCTAGTATTTGCGATCTTTGCAATGAGCCTTGACCTACTCATTGGGTTCACTGGGTTGATCAGTTTCGGTCACGCTGCTTATTTTGGACTGGCCGCTTATACAGTCGCGATCTACACGTCCAGCGCTGATGAAAGTAATCTGTTTGTGACGCTCGCACTATCAATGTTGTGCGCTGGAATTGCAGCGCTGATCGTAGGACTTTTCGTATTGAGAACCAAGGGCATCTACTTCATCATGGTGACCCTGGCGTTCGCTCAAATGATGTACTTTGTGTTCCATGACACCGACATCGGTGGAGGATCAGACGGCGTATATGTAAACTCTCGCCCCATTCCTGAGCTGTTCGGCACCACGCTTTTTGATATTAGTGAGATGTCGAACATCTACTGGCTCGTGCTTGCCTGCCTGGTGCTTGTTTATTCTTTCCTGAAGCGAATGCTGAACTCGCCATTCGGAAAAACCCTTCAGGGTATAAAAAGCAATGAGCACCGCATGCAGTCCATGGGCTATTCCACGTACTGGTACAAGCTAGGCGCTTTCACAATTGCTGGCACCTTGGCAGGTTGTGCTGGCTTTCTATATGCCCTTATCTTCGGCTTTGTCACACCAGAACTCCTTTCATGGCATGAATCTGGAAACGTTCTACTCATGGTGATTCTGGGTGGTATGGGAAATTTGATTGGCGCCGTCTTGGGCGCTGCAGCATTTGTGTTGATGCAAGACATGTTTGCTGACATCACAGAGCACTGGCCATTGTTAATGGGGTCTGTAATTGTCTTTGCTGTCTTGTTCATGCCCGGTGGAATTGTTCAATTACCCGGTCGAATCAAACAAACGCTGCAAAGTTGGAGCAAATCATGAGCGATGTAGTATTGAATGCAAACGGCGTAAGTAAAAGATTTGGTGGCTTATTGGCCAACAATAACCTCAACATTCAACTGAAAACCGGAAAATTGCATGCCCTTCTGGGTCCAAATGGTGCAGGAAAATCCACCTGCATAAATCTACTGTCGGGAGACTTGCCAGTCAGTGAAGGTCGCATTGAACTTCACGGTAAGGACATCACCGCAATGAGTAACACTCAGCGATCAAAACTTGGTATCGGACGTAGCTACCAGCGTACAAACATCATGCTGAACTTCACAGTGCTTGAGAATGTAAGGTTAGCGGCACAAAGCAGAAAGCCAGAGGCCTGGAAAATTATGTCCAGCGTTGCCAGCAATTCAAAGGTAATAAGCAAAGCCAAAGTCTGCGTTGAAAAAGCAGGACTTCAGTCGAAAATCGATTGGCTAGCCAGCGCACTGAGTCATGGCGAACAACGTCAGCTCGAGATCGCGATGGTGCTAGCCACAGACGCAAAAGTCCTGCTGCTAGACGAACCTTTGGCGGGAATGGGCGCACAGGAATCCGCCTGCATGGTTGATTTGCTGAATCAACTAAAACAGGACCATGCGATTTTGCTGGTTGAACACGACATGGATGCCGTGTTTGCAGTGGCCGATGAAATCACTGTCATGGTCAACGGTGAAGTACTTGAATCAGGATGCCCAAATACAATTAAGCAAAGTAAGAAAGTCAAAGTAGCCTACCTTGGCGAGGAGGAAGGTAATGAATGAAATCATTCTTGAAGCCAAAGGACTCAATACCTTCTATGGTCGAAGTCATATTTTGAGAGGTGTTGATTTCTCGATTAAGGCTGGAGAAGGAATTGCGCTCATGGGGCGCAATGGCATGGGAAAAACCACTCTACTGAAAAGTTTATTGGGAATCGTCCCGTTTCGGGATGGACAAATGTCAATAAGAGGGAAAGCGGTTCAAAGACCAGTTACCCATCAAATCGCCAAAATGGGAATTGCCTACGTACCAGAGGGAAGGGGTATTTTCCCAAATCTGAATGTGAGAGAGAACTTGGTGATGGCCGCGCGACCCGGTATGAATGGAAGACGAGACTGGACATTCGATCGTGTGATGAATACTTTTCCACGGCTGGGCGAAAGAATCAACAACGGTGGTTGGCAGCTCTCTGGGGGAGAGCAACAAATGCTGACGATTGGAAGAGCATTAATGACAAACCCAGATCTTTTGATTCTCGATGAAGCAACAGAAGGACTGGCCCCTCTGATAGCCCAGGAAATTTGGGGCATCGTACAACAAGTGCGGGAGACCAATATTGCTGTTGTGATCGTCGACAAGAATCACCGCGCGCTTGGCAATATCTGCGACAGAGCCATGATCATGGTCAAGGGCGAACTAGTATTTGATGGTTCAACTGCCACACTGAAATCAACTCCTGAAATTATTCAACAACATTTGGGTGTTTGATCAAAGCATGAAAAAAGCCGCTCTTCATGGTGAAGGGCGGCTTTTTTATTTTCCCTTTGAATCAGAAGCGATACAAGAAACCCACGTTCACGGATGTGAGACGTTCACCAACAACATCGGCTGCACCGAAGCGCTTTCTCAAAGGTGCGGACCCATCAAATTGATAGGAACCATTGCTCTCGTTATCAATACCAGCAACGATGAGGTAGAGGGTGGTGTCTCTCAACGCATTCCAATATGCCCCAAGCGCGTAACCATCTGCCTCATCGTTATTGCCCGACTGGTCATTGATCATAGAATACAAGGCTCCTACACGAAGCTTCTCCGTAACCATGTAATCAGCAGATATGGTTGAGATACCATAGTCACGATTGCGAGTGGCAACATCATTTTGCCCACCAAGTGGAAACAATGGGAAAGCTTGAGGTGCAGGCAAACCGGCTTGTGCCCGATTATTGCTTTCAGTGTGCGCCAAGTAGATCTTTCCCTTGCCGTAGTTGTAGTTCAAATAGGCGTTGTAGAAATAGGCTTCTCGTTGATTCACAAAGTTCTTGGGTGTACTCGCCTCAAGACCCGCCAAGCCCACACGGAACGGGCCATTTTCATAATCAACACCCAACTGCGCAACGCCAACATCTTTGTTGTCTGATGTGGCCACCCCGGGGCCACTTGTTGCTGGTGCGCTGTCGTCGCTCTCGAATGAATAATGTGCCTCAATCTTAAAACCAGCCATTCGTGGCGAGATGTAAGCAATGTCATCATCCAGTCGAGCAGGAAACGAAAATGAATTCGCCAAAGAACCCAAGGACCTATATGTGAAATCTTGATACAAAGCCAAAGGCGCGAATATCAACGTGTTTTGACGACCCACACGTAATTCACCATACTGCGTTTCTAATCCAACCCAGGCCTGGCGATCAAACAAACGATCTGTTTGAGCCTGCTCACCACTCAAACTTTTAAGTCCTTGCTCAAGTGTGAACTTTGCTTTCAGCCCGCTACCTAGATCCTTCTCTCCCATCACACCTAATCGAGTACGCAAGAAAGCACCCTCTTGAAGCGATGTGAAAGACGTCCCACTGCTGCTTCGTTGATAGCTTAAGTAGGTATCCACATTTCCATAGAGGGTAAATTTCGCACCACCTGCTTCAAAGGTAAGCGGACTGCTGGATTGAGAATGGGCAAACGACGTACTCAGTGCAAGTGCGATGCACAGGGATAATTTTTTCACGGGAATCTCCTCCACCCGAAAATTCCTAATCGGGTAATTTCTGTTTATGGAATTGGTTTTCAACCAATTCAATTTTAGAAATCAGGAGAAAAAGACGACACATTGTGGGGCACTAGAATGAGCGATCAGCGCCCCACAAGTTCACAGATCGAACCTAAAAAAATCGCGAGATAATTTCGGAGAATTGCTGTGGACTTTCCACATTCGACAAATGTGAAGATGGCAGAATTTCCAAACATGAACCTGAAACTTTCTGAACAAGAAACTGGCCATCCGCAACTGTAGTCACCGGATCGAACTCTCCTGCGATAATACAGACAGGTGCTAAAATACCGGCTAACTCTTCACGAATATCTGCACTGGACAAAGCCTCGCAACATGACGCATAGCCCTCGGGCGCAGTGTTAGACAATTGAGCCAATAACATATTGACCCGATCAGTTTGCTCGCTGACAAATTGATTGGTAAACCAACGTCCAGCAGCACCCGAAACGACTGGGCTCATGCCTTTTGTTCGAACTAGGCCAGCACGCTCCAACCAGGCCGCCTTCTGTCCAATTAAAGCGGCAGTATTTGCAGCCACAACTTTTTCAACGCGCTCTGGATAATCAATGGCAAGTTTTAAAGCCATCATTCCACCCATGGAAATTCCGCAGAAATATGCCTTAGATACACCCAAAGCATCCAGGGTATTAATAACGTCACTACACAACAAATCGATCGTGTATGGCCCAGAAGTTACCGATGATTGTCCATGCCCTCGGGTGTCCATTTGAATGATGCGAAAGCGTGATGAAAGTTGCTCAACCTGTTGGTTCCACATATTCAAATCGGTACCCAATGAATTCAGGAATACAACAGGAATTCCTGTCTCGAGCCCTCGGTGTTGAACATGCAATTGTATTGGCAAGCTCATGTCTACCTCACACACGTTCAATAATTAATGCGATGCCCTGACCAACTCCAATACACATGGAACACAATGCATATCGGCCGCCTGTTCGTTCAAGCTGATACAAGGCTGTGGTTACCAAACGTGCACCTGATGCCCCCAGAGGATGACCCAAAGCAATAGCACCTCCGTTCGGGTTGATTCGCTCATCGTCATCAGCCAATTCCAAGGCACGAGTTACTGCCAAAGCTTGTGCGGCAAAGGCTTCATTCAGTTCAATGACATCCATGTCTTTGATACTCAGACCGGTTTGCTGAAGAACTTTTTTAATTGCTGGAGCAGGGCCAAACCCCATGATTCTCGGAGGCACACCTGCGGTTGCGGAGCCAATCACGCGTGCTCGCGCTTTAAATCCAAAAGTATTGACTGCCGCCGACGAAGCCAAGAGCAATGCACAGGCACCATCATTAACACCAGACGCATTCCCCGCAGTAACAGTGCCTTCAGGTTTAACTACACCCTTTAGTTTTGAAAGTTGCTCAAGTGTGGTTTCACGTGGGTGTTCATCAGTGGTGAATTGCGTAGCATCCCCCTTTTTTTGAGGAATAATCACAGGCACAATCTCCTGAGCTAGGCGACCACTTGAAATCGCTTTTGAAGCTTTCTGTTGACTACGCAATGCAAAAAGATCCTGATCCGATCTGGCAATTCTAAAATCCTCGGCCACATTTTCTGCCGTTTCAGGCATGGAATGGGTACCATGCAAATTCTTCATTGCCTTATTGACAAAACGCCATCCAATGGTTGTGTCCTCAACATTGGCACTTCGTGAAAATGCACTCTCAGCTTTTCCCATCACAAAGGGTGCTCGACTCATACTTTCCACACCGCCGGCGATCATGATTGATGCCTCACCGCTTTTTATAGAACGAGATGCAAGTGAAATCGCATCGAGACTTGAGCCACACAGGCGGTTAACGGTTGTACCTGGTACGGTGTGTGGAAATCTAGCGAGCAATAAACTCATTCGCCCAACATTGCGGTTGTCCTCACCGGCCTGGTTCGCACAACCGTAGATCACATCATCAATCAACTCAGGATTGAGTTGTGGATTTCTCGCCAACAACGCCTTCAACGGAACCGCACCAAGATCGTCAGGGCGAACAGAACTCAGTGCCCCAGCATAACGACCAAAAGGTGTTCTGATTGCATCAATGATGAAGGCATCTACTATCGACTTTGTCATGTTTCCCACCCGACTTAAATGTTGTAATGCAGTGGCGCTTCAGTGCGATTCTGCAAAGTTTGAATGTCAATTCCTGGAGCCATCTCCAACACAACCAAACCTCTGGGTGTTACGTCGATCACTGCAAGATCTGTATAAATCCGATCTACGCATGCCAAACCGGTAAGTGGATAGGTGCAGCGTTCGACAATCTTGGGCTCACCCTTCTTTGTGTTGTGCTCCATGGTCACGAATACCTTCTTCGCACCTACAGCCAAATCCATGGCACCGCCGACCGCTGGAATCGCATCTGGAGCACCTGTATGCCAGTTGGCCAAATCACCATTGGCCGCCACCTGAAACGCGCCCAAAACGCATACGTCAATATGTCCGCCTCTCATCATCGCAAAACTGTCTCCGTGATGAAAGAAGCATCCGCCTGTCAGCAAGGTCACATGTTCTTTGCCAGCGTTGATGAGTTCATCGTCTTCTTCCCCGGCCTCTGGGGCTGGCCCCATTCCCAGAATTCCATTCTCGCTGTGCAGGAAAATTTCCTTGCCTGGTGCAAGAAAATTGGCGATTCGAGTAGGCAACCCGATACCAAGATTTACATACGCACCTTCCTCAATATCAAGTGCCACACGCTGCGCAATCTGATCGCGACTCAAAGGTTGAATAGTCATAATTAAACTCCTGCGCAGATCACGTGTTGAACAAAGATGCCCGGGGTAATTACATGCTCAGGATCAAGTTCGCCCAATGGCACTATTTCCTTGACCTGGGCAATTGTTGTAGCCGCAGCCATGGACATGATTGGACCGAAATTTCTGGCTGATTTTCTGTAAACCAGATTGCCCCAGCGGTCCCCTTTAAGCGCTTTGATTAAAGCGATATCAGCTCGAATTGGTAGTTCAAACACATAGTTCTTGCCATCAATTTCTCTAGTCTCTTTGCCATCAGCCAATATGGTTCCGTAGCCCGTGGGAGTAAACACACCGCCCAAGCCGGCTCCAGCAGCCTGGATACGAATAGCGAGATTGCCCTGCGGAACCAACTCTAGCTCGATTCCCTTTTCGCGATACAACGCATCGAAATGCCAGGAATCGTGCTGCCGGGGAAAAGAGCAAATCATTTTCCGTACTCTTTTTTCTTTAATCAGCAGCGCAAGTCCGATGTCGCCATTGCCTGCGTTGTTACTGACAATGGTCAAATCTCGAGCACCATGCGCAATCAGTGCATCAATCAATTCAGCAGGTTGCCCTGCGGTTCCAAAGCCACCGATCATGATGGTTGAACCATCCTTCACCGTTGATATTGCCTGCTCAATGCTCAGGCTGGTTTTGTCTATCATATTGTCTACCTTGAAAAGAAAGGCTGGGCTGACTCCATCACTGAATCAGCCCAAAACGGTTCGCAAGAACCGGAGGGCAAAAAGGTTACAAAACAGCCTGTATCAGTGCTGCTGCACTATTGAGAACTGGTACCACTTGCTGGCGTGTCTCATAGACGTCCTGCGTACCAATTTTCACTGTGATGCTCAGCGCACCCACAATCATTGACTCTCGGTTTCTTACCAGCACTGAAACACTACGTGTACCAGTCTCGATTTGTTGCTCAAGCAGGCAATGTCCATGTAATCGAATATCCGAGATCTTGCGACGGATATCGTCAGGATTTGTGTAAGTGAATGGGGTCAAGGCGTAGTAGGGTCCATCGTTGTTCAGCCACTCTTCGATCCGATCATCAGACAAGGTGGACATCAACATTAAACCCGCACTGTGCAACCTTGGAGACACACGGGAACCCAGCATCACATGGCTGTTGTGTTCCTGCATGTATCCACTTCGTCCAACAACCACAAGATCGTCACCATCCAATACCGAGAAATAGGACTCTGCGGATAGGGCTTGACTGATTCGGACCAAAAATGGCTGAACAATCCTGGGGACTTTCGCGGACTCGACATAAGACCATCCCAAACGCAACACACGGGGGGTTAGCCAAAACATGTGTCCATCACTTTCCAAGTATCCGAGATGCTCGAGGGTCAGCAAATGTCGCCGTGCTGCACTTCGATGCAAGCCAGTTCGACGGGCCGCAGTAGACGGACTGAGGCGCTGACTCATGTCGTCAAATGCCTCGATAATTTTCAGACCTTTCTCCAGACCTGCAATCAAGTCCTTCGGGTTGATCTCTCTCATACGCTCCTGTACAGCGTGCATGTCTTCTCTCCTTCAGAGCTGAATCGATTAGTCGATTTCTAGTTTGTGAGTCGAAGTGGTTGCTTAAATAAGTGATAAGCCAACAAGCCAAGTACTACCCCCCAAAACGCGGAGCCAATACTTAGAAAATTCAGTCCAGATGCGGTGACTAAAAGTGTGATTAAGCCAGCCTCACTACCCTGCTGACTTTGAAAAATACCTTCGGTGTTGCTCGCAATCGCACCTATCAGGCCGAGCCCGGCGATAACGGCAATTAAGGCAACAGGTAATGCGGTAAATAGCATGGCCACTGAACCAGCCATGGCGGCGCCCAGGCCGTAGAACAAGCCATTCGCAACGCCAGCAACATATCTTTTCTGTGAATCCGGATGAGCATCCTTGCCAGTACAAAGCGCTGCAGTGATGGCTGCAATGACTGTCGTAATGCCACCAACAAATGCAACAAATACAGAAAGCAGACCGGTGACTTTCAATATTGGATCTGCTGACACGCCGTAACCGTCTTTCCGTAAAATTGCCATTCCGGGCAAGAACTGGCCGGTCAAACTGGTTAAAAGCAGGGGGATGCCAAAGCTCAGTAAACTACTCAGACTAAATTCGGGCATGTAAATAACAGGTACAGTCCATTCGAAATGTAATTGATCAAGATGGGTAAGCCCCAATAATTTGGCCAATCCCACACCAACCACAAATAACACCACAAGTGCGTACCTGGGTAAGAAGGCTTTTAAGATCAGATACAAAACGATGAGGCTAACTGCCAGCGTTGGTGCAGATTCAATTGCAATAAAGGCTTTCAAGCCGAACTGAATCAAGATGCCTGCCATCATGCCGCAGGCGATTGATTTTGGAATTGCCGCCAACAGTTTGTCGAACACACCACTTGCGCCGATAACGATCAATGCCAAAGCCACCGCCAAATAAGCGCCAACTACCTCAGCCATGCTGATGCCTGGCATCAATCCGATGAGCAGTGCCGCACCAGGCGCTGACCAGGCAGTAATAATTGGCGTTTTGTATCGAAGGCTGAGGTAGATACCAGACACACAAGCTGATATGGATACAGCCCACAACCAGCTCGAAAAGTGCTCGGTGGGCAGCCCAGAACTTTGCCAAGCTTGGTAATAAATGGTCATCGGTCCCGTGTAGGAAACGAGTACCGCCAGGAATCCTGCTGCAATCGCAGTGAAGGAGAAGTCGCTTCGGCTGATTACCTGCGCGTTCATCCTACTCACCCTTGATCACCGCCACCTACCGGCAATACCGTGCCGGTAATGTAGCTCGCCTCCTCTGAGGCCAGAAACAGAATGGCACGAACCTGCTCATCAATGCTGCCGTATCGGTGCATCCAGCTACTTTGAATGGTTTGATCCACAATGCCTTGATACCAAACCTTTTCTTCCTCGCTTAAGGGTTTGGGATTGCGAGGTATTTTTCTTGGTGGTGCCTCAGTGCCGCCTGTGGCTACGGCATTTACTCGAATGCCATCTTGCGCGTGCTCAAAAGCAAGGCTCGCGGTCAATGCATTCACTCCACCCTTGCTTGCAGAATATGGCACGCGGTGAATGCCTCGGGTGGCAATCGATGACAGGTTGACGATTGCACCTTTTTTTCTGTCAATCATGCCTGGAAGAAATGCGCGACAACACCAAAGGGTCGGAAACAAAGACCGACGAACCTCTTTCTCAATTTCAGCTTCTTCATAATGCTGATAAGGCTTGGCCCAAATTGTTCCGCCTACATTGTTGACTAATACATCGCATCGATCGAATGCACTGTGACACGCGTGCGCAAGCGCTGTCGCTCCTGCATATGTCTCCAAATCAGACTGCACAACAATACACTCCACTCCTTCCAGACGAACTTCGTTGGCCACCTCGTGCACCAACTCAGAGTAGTCTGCCAACACCAAACGGGCACCTTCCTGAGCCAAAGCCAAGGCCACTCCTCGACCAATACCCTGTGCGGCTCCAGTGACAACACACACCTTGTTTAAGAAACGTGGATTAGTCATCACTTAGACCTCACTGCTGGCGGAAAACTTCTCAAAGTAGAAGTTCTTACAACCCAATGCGGATTCTTCCTGCCACTTGCGCACCGCGTCAACCATCGCGACAGGGCCACATAAATAGGTATCGTATTCGTTACCATTCAACCAATTTTGGTCGACGTGCTGAGTCACATAACCTTTTAAAACATCATCGCGTTGTGTATCCAAAATACAGAACTTGAAGTCAAACATAGGCAGTCGATGTGCCGCTTCCTCCAATGCCTCAAGCCCTACCAGATCCTCATCCCGAGTAACGCCATATACCAATAGAAGTGGGTGAGTCAGTGTTTCAGGAGTCAAGGTACCCAACATGGAAAGGAATGGGGCGATGCCCGTCCCCCCTGCAAGAAACAAGGTTGGCCTTGAAATTGGACGTAGGTAAAAACTACCAAATGGTGCCTCAAACAACACCTCATCGCTGGGCTTCGCCTGCGCGGTCAGGTATTCACTCATCTTTCCTTGCGGCACATTTCGAACCACAAAACTTGCCCGATTAGTACCTGATACTGAACTGAATGAATAAGCTCGGCTCAGCGAAGTTCCCGGAATATTGACTTTGGCATATTGACCTGGCAAAAAGTCCAGCGGCTTATTTCCCTCCAAATCAAGCGTGAACTCAATGGTTGAAGGCGAGAGCATATTGACCGATTTAATACGCGTTTTAAATTGACCCGCAGCAGCTTTGCAAACCGCAGATGAAGCAGGAACCTGAACTACGCAATTGCTCTTCGGTTTCATCTGACAAGCCAACACGTATCCCTGTACTGCTTCTTCAGGGGTAAGTGCATCTTCGATGTAACTGGACTCGGGCATATCGTATACACCCGATTCACAATGCCCACGGCATGTTCCGCACGCACCGTCACGGCAATCGAGAGGAATATTGACTTGCTGTCGATAAGCAGCATCAGACAATTTTTCTCCCGGTGCACACTCGATGATGCGAGTCACGCCGTCTTCGAATTGAAGCGCAACTTGATAGTTCATGATTCTGGTCTCCTGCTTCTTATTGCTGTGATCTAAACGTTATAGATATCGATCACTTGATGGATGTAGTCGTTTCTGAGAACGATGTACTTGTCCATAATTCTCGGTTTCTCACCGGAAAAGTCGATGTCGTATTTACAATAGCCGTAATGGGAAAAATCCTGCTTGTGACGATGACTCAAGGTGTGCCAGTTGAAACGCACCGAACAGCGTGGTCCTTTTTGCTCAAGAATCTCCACGTTACTGATGTTGTGGGAGGTTCGTGCGATAGGGCTTGTTGCCGAGGACCGCTCAGTTTTGATACGAAACACCCTGTCTTCCAGCCCTTTGCGATCAGGGTAGTAAATTAAGGAGATTTCCCTCTGCGGATCACTGATCAACTCGCCGTCATCATCCCAAGAAGGCATCCAGAAACGAGCAGACGTGTCATAGCAATCTAGCCACTCATCCCATAGCTGCTCATCAAGTAAGCGACTCTCTTTGAAGAGAAAGTTTTCGACCTGTTCTCTGGTTATCATGATTACTTACCCCCTTCAATCGCATTTTTCATCACGTCACGCCAGTAACCGTGTTGAATGGGGTACAAACCTTCGTCCTCTGTTCGAGTACCACTCAAGATCGGCTTCAATCCGATTTTCTGAGCCTCTTCATTCGCACCCTTGACCCAGTGCTTAGCGCCTCGACACATGTCGTTCCACTCTGAAGCAATCCCGTTGTAGCCCTCTTGGCATGAACGGAACTCCTCCAGATCGTCGGGTGTAGCCATGCCGCTCACATTGAAGAAGTCTTCATACTGGCGAATACGGTGCGCACGAGCCTCGGGCGACTCACCTTTCGGTGCAATGCAATAGATTGTCACTTCAGTTTTGTTAACCGAGAGTGGGCGCAACACACGAATCTGCGAACTGAATTGGTCCATCAAATAAACGTTTGGATAAAGGCACAGATTTCGACTGTTCTCAATCATCCAATCGGCTGTGGGCTTACCAAACTTCTCGACGTATTGACCATGTTTGCTGTAGTTGGGCCTATCTTGTGGATTGCCCCATTTGGTCCACAACAGCAAATGTCCGTTTTCGAAGGAGTAGAACCCCCCTCCTTGCCGGCCCCAGGAACCGGCATCCATTGCGCGAATTTGATCCTCGCCAGCGTTACGTTGCTTACGGGCATTGGTGGTTGCTGCATAGTTCCAATGAACAGAACTGACGTGATAACCGTCTGCGCCGTTCTCAGCCTGTAACTTCCAGTTGCCATTGAAGGTATATGTCGACGAACCCCGAAGTACTTCGAGCCCTTCCTCGGATTGATCAACAATCATGTCAATAATCTTTTTGGACTCACCAAGAAAATCACTCAGACTTTGTACATCGGCATTCAAACTGCCGAACAGGAAACCACGGTAGCTTTCAAAGCGAGCTACCTTGGTCAAGTCATGGGAGCCTTCCTTGTTGAAGCAGTCAGGATATCCAGCTTCATCGGGATCTTTCACCTTCAACAACTTGCCGCTATTGTTAAAAGTCCATCCGTGGAACGGGCAGGTGTAAGTAGCACGATTGCCTTTTTTAGTTCGACACAATTGCGCGCCACGATGACTACAGGCATTCACAAACGCATTAAGTTCACCCTGACGATTACGCGCAATGAACACGGGCTGGCGACCCATGTGAGTCGTGAAAAAATCATTGACGTTCGGGATCTGGCTTTCATGTGCCAGGTAAATCCAATTTCCTTCAAAGATTGTCTTCATCTCGAGCTCAAACAATCGCTCGTCGGTAAATGCACTTCGGTGCACACGATAGTCACCACGCTCTTCGTCTTCGACCAAAAAATCATCAATCGAATTCAGTGCACCTGGCTTTTGCTCAAATATTGGAATCATTGCTCACTCCTTTTGATTCTTTTACTCAAGCCGCGCGGCGAGGACGCTCAACTTCAGCAGTCACAGCAGCCTCAGCGGGGCGCAACTGGAAATCAAAATGAATTGATGAGAATGGACGATCCAAGCCACGCTTTTGGATCTCAGCCGGATCAGTAATCTTGTTAATTGCCGGTATTAGGCCTTCACGACTGGCAAAGGCGAAGTCATCCCACAAGTAAGGATCACCATCAATATTGATTTGGGTAGTAAGCTTGGCGTGCCCTTCTGCGCTCACAAAAAAATGAATGTGGGCAGGACGGTGGCCATGTCGACCCAATTGATCAAGCAACTTCTGGGTTTGACCATTGGGTGGGCATGAGTAACCACTTGGAACGATACTGCGGAAACTATATCTACCCTGATCATCGGCGATTAGAGTGCGGCGCAGATTAAATTCGCTCTGGGTCGTGTCGAAAAATGAATAACCGCCTTTCAAATTGGCGTGCCAAACTTCTACAGTTGCATTGGGTACAGGTTTTCCATTGTGATCAAACACCGTGCCATCCATAAATAGAATTTCACCCTCAGCCTCTTCGGTACCATCGTCCAAACGTGCAAAACCTTCACATACCGGTGCGCCAGCTACATAAAGGGGGCCTTCAATGGTTCTAGGTGTCCCGCTCAGCAATCCTGCTCGCTCATCCGCCTCGTCGGCACGAATGTCGAGAAATCGCTCCAATCCCAAGCCAGGGATCAACAAAGCCATTTCACCCACGGCACCAGTTTTGGCAAAGTAATCCACACCAGTCCAGAATTCAGACTGGCTAATGTCCAGGTCCTCAATTGCTTTCATCAAATCGGTAAGCAAACGCAGGGTGATTTCCTGTACTCGCTTATTTACGGGGCCTTCCGCAGTATCAACAATGTAGTTTTTGGCCAGTTGTTCAATGTCTTTATGTTTCATCACAATCTCCTTTGGATTTTTAAAAGTAAGAAACCGCTTTTTTAGCGGTCGTCTTCCCACACTGATGAGGGATGACGAACCAACGGGTTAATCTCAATCTGCATGTAGGGAAAGAGCGGCAACGTCGAAATCAGACTGTGCAACTCATCAATGTCGCTTACATCGAAAACGCTAAAGTTGGCGTACTGTCCTGCAATCCTCCACAGGTGCCGCCACTTGCCCTCTTTCTGCAACGACTGCGCGCGAGCCTTCTCGGTACGTTTCAACTCATCCGCCTGCTCGGCGGGCATCGACTGCGGCAAGTTCACAGTCATCTTGACGTGGAACAACATGGTCTTCCTCCTCTTTTGGCACGCTGTTAATTCAGCGGCTTTCTATTCATGGACTCAATCTTCTCTAGATCAAGGTCCAGTCCCAAACCTGTGCCTGTTGGCAAATGCAGGCAAAAATCCTCGTAACGAAGCGGTGTTTTCAGAATCGAATCGGATAACAAAAGTGGTCCAAACAATTCGGTACCAAATTGCAACGCATCGAATGTAGAAAAAAGATGTGCTGATGCGATCGTCCCCACAGGGCCCTCGAGCATCGTCCCGCCATAAAGCGACACACCATAAAGATCTGCCAAATCAGCGACTAAACGGGCCTGTTGCAAACCACCGTTTTGCGCGATTTTGATTGAGAAAACGTAGGCTGCGGCTTGGTTACAAAAACGCAAGGCATCATGCGGGCCCATGAGGGCCTCATCAGCCATCATGGGAACGGAGAAGCGTCGAGTTAAACGCGCCATACCCGCGACATTCGCAATGGGCAATGGCTGTTCAATCAAGTCCACACCACCATCAATCAATCGAGAAATTGCGTAATTGGCCGTTGGCTCATCCCACGCTTGATTCACGTCTACCCGTACACTCGCCTGATCGCCCAGAGAGGACTTAATCGCCAAAACATGAGCCACATCTCGCTTCACTTCGTGAACGCCAATTTTCAACTTGAAAATCTTGTGACGCTTCGCCGCAAGCATCGCCTTGGCCTCAGCGATATCAGTGTCTGTGTCACCGCTGGCCAGAGTCCAAGCAACGGGTAAGGCATGTGTCTGAGCTCCGCCCAACAACTCATGAAGCGGAATACCCAATCGCTGTGCCTGCGCATCCAGCATCGCAGTTTCTAACGCACATTTTGCGAAACGATTCCCGCGTACAGACTGCTGAAGCTTGCTCATGCACTGACGAACATTGCGTGAGTTCATCCCAATCAACAAAGGACCTAGGTGCTGTTCGATATTGATCGCAATACTCTCAGGGCTCTCGTCGCCGTACTTCAAACCACCAATGGTCGTGGCTTCACCCCAACCTACAATGCCATCCGCACAGGTCAACTTAACCAACACCAATGTTTGAGCCTTCATGGTGGCAACAGACAGTTGGTGGGGGCGTATGGTTGGAATGTCCAACACGTAGACCTGGATGCGTTCAATCATATTCATTCGGTATGGAGAGGTTTAAAGTTCAACAATGAAACTAGGATAAAAGTGCTAAGATTGGTGTGTCCAACACTGAATTGGTATCTTTTCGATACCCCACGGGTATGAATATAGAAATTCGACACATTCGTTATTTCTTGGCTGTGGCCGAGGAACGTAACTTCACCAAGGCGGCAGAAAGGCTGCACATGGCTCAGCCACCACTGAGCCGACAAATCCAACAATTGGAAGAATTGCTGGAGACCCAATTGATTGAAAGGGATTCACGTCCACTTGAACTGACCGAGGCAGGTCAGTTTTTTTACGAGCATGCAGTGCGCTTACTCGCCCAGGCCGGCGAGCTGGTCAGCATGACAAAACGGCTAGGGAAAATTGAAGAAAAGTTTTCGCTGGGTTTCGTCGGCTCCACACTTTTCGGTTTGCTTCCGGAGGTGGTTAGGCGATTCAAAGCAGCCAACCCCGGTTTAGAAGTCAGCCTGCATGAAATGACGACCATGGAACAAATTCAAGCTTTGAAAGATGGTGTGATTGACGTCGGAATTGGCCGTATTCGCCGAGAAGATCCGAAAGTGAAACGAACTGTTTTGCGCAATGAAGAGCTTGTTGTTGCCCTTCCCATGGGACACAAACTTGCACATAGTGGTAGCAAAATCAAATTGGTAGATTTGCTTCAGGACATAGTCGTTGTATTCCCCAAAACACCTCGCCCCAGCTTTGCAGATCAAGTACTTGATGCATTTAACGATCGGGGATTGAAAATTTTCAGGCTTCAAGAAGCCCGTGATCTTCAGGTGGCATTGCTATTGGTGGCCGCTGGTGTTGGTGTATCGATCGTACCCAAAAGCGTGATGGGAATGAAACGTGCTGATATCGTGTATAAGCTACTCGATGAGGTCGACTTGTACTCACCAGTGATCATGAGTACCCGGATTTATGATCAATCGGAAACAATCAAATCATTCATGAATGTGGTGTACAGCCTGTATCGTGCAGAAGGCATTCCATACATCAAGCCCGAGCAAGACGAATAGCAACGTATTGGCTGTGGGTCAAAACAAGGCAATCGCTCGGCTATCGCCTAGTTATTTCTTAAGCCACCACCGCATCCAGACCGAAATCCGGGGCATCACCACATAAGACATTAAAAATGCCACGACTGCTGTAATCAGCGCCATTCTCGTCAAAAAAGGCCACGATTCTAACAGTGGACCAAAGACGGCAATACAGATAGCTGCAGTGGGAAAAATACCAAACCAGCTCACTACGGTCATCTTCCATTTGGGTGGCAATGAAGACGTATTGACCGGACTAGAGGGGAACCATACTTCTAGCCCTCCAACCTGGAAATAGACTGCGTTTTGTTCTGAAACAACCTGGATTCTTTGATGCCATAACTCCCTTTCAGCAGAACCGTCCCAACGATCAAGATCATCCTGCGTAGCAAACCGCTGAATAATCAGATATTCGTTTTTACTGTGTTCTGCATGAGGCGGCAAGACAGTAGCTGAAAGGTAACCTGGGAATTTGCTTGAAGCTTCAAGCATTCCTTTAAGCAAATTTTCGTAAGCTTCTTCACAACCAGGATTGGGTTTACGACGCACAACTCGTGACACCCCTCTCTCCCCAATCATTGCCATATTCCCTCATTCACCAAGTCGGCACATCAACCCATGCGGTCCACCCCACGCCAGCTATTAAGGATTTGGCGAGGTTTGAGACTCCTCCCCAAACAATTTGCCACTACCCGCCCAGTTAGATGGCGCGATATCCTCAAAAATCACGTAAATATATTCTGGGTTTGTCCCGGTATTTTTGACAATACTCTCGGTAATCTCTGCAGCTACAGCCTTTTTTGCTTTTGCATCTTTACCTTCAAACCAACTAACTCGAACTACAGGCATAACAATCTCCTTAAAAAAAACTGCAATTAAACGAACTGAAGCTCTTCGGTGATCCAGCGGCAAAAGTCGTCTTGCATTTCACTACTGAACTCATGGCCGGCTATTCACTATGTCCCGAATTCAAAAATAACGAGGATAGCGCAATAACGTATCTTCGCAACTACGTAATTTCAGTGCTCAAAAGAACTACCAACAGACGTGAAACGCTCGCCGACAGCACAATCGAAGACTACCTTCAGCGAATTTCAAATTTTATAACTTCAACCTCGATAGAAAGCGACTTAAAAGCGGGGGATCTAGAATGTATCGAGGAAACAATCCAACTTTACCTGAGCGAGAGGGCTGAAGTTGTGGAGAGGTGGGATGATGATGCAAGACAGATTCAGAGTTTCACAAGCCTAAACGTTAATCCGGATCTCGCAAACGTGCATGTACCCCGGATGGAATCATCAATTCGAATCCGCTCAACTGTGATTAAAGATATCGAATATGAAAACTGCCTTAATAAACTAGTGAATCAATCAAGCGCCGATTGCGCAGCAATCCTAATTCTTGCTCGCAAATTTGGTATGCGCATCGGCGAGATTATAAATCTCAGAACACATGCGCTAGAAATGTTGAGCACTACAATACGCATTGAGATTCGCAGCAATCGGTACTGGAGAACAAAGACTTGTAATAGCAATAGAACTGTAAGCCCCTGCACACCACTTTCGTCAATAGAGCGCAACCTTTTAATCACATTAAAAGAGTCACAATCAGAATCAAAAGAGCGATTTTTATTTAAACGAGAAACAATATCAAACAACGTAGCGCACCTGAGAAGCGTTCTTAAAGAGGAACGAGAGGACCTGAGCATACACTCCCTTCGACACACCTTTGCAACACAACTAGCTACAGCAGTTTTAGGTGCAAATGAAGTCAACAGTAATCAAACTCAATATGTATACGCAACAACAACTCCGAAGGGTAGAGGCAAAACAACTCTTTTCGCCTTGAGCCGAAAACTTGGGCATGGCTCTTCAAACACGATACTCCAGACCTACTATCACAGAGGCTTCAGGGATATCGAGAGCTATCATTTCAAATTAATTTCGAATGACGATCCAATTGCAAATGACAGTGCATTTAAAACAATCAAAATCAACGAGCCTTCACCACCACAGGATGCAGAGGAAAAAGCATTATCACTGGCACATCGTGAACAGGTACTGAAATTGTTGGTGGCAAGGTGTATGAGGGCTACTGATGTTGAAATCACTGCAAATAATGACATTTCCCCTATCCTTGAGGAGAACAACTTCCTCAGCCCTTTGATACAGATTAAATTTGAAAATTTCTTGAAAAAGTTCTTGAGTCTCGATCCCCGCTTTTGGATCCGTGGAAAGCAAAAATTTTCAAATAAAGACAGAAGGATTTTCTTCAATTCTAATTATTGGAGAACTTTAACAGGTGTGAATTTCATTCATCAGATTGATGAAACAAGCGATGCGATCACAGATTTATGGACACCTTTCACTCGTGAAAAGCAGTTTTTAATACGAACAATCGAAGTGAAAAAAACTCTTGAGAACTTACAGCAACTGACTGAAATAACAGGGATGGAAGTGAGACAAATGTCATACGCTTGGTACAGCCCAACGGGAGCGGATCCGACCACTGCGGTTTTAGAAATCTTTAAAGAACTAAGAATCAACCTGCAAAAGAAAGCAATGCCAAGACAAAGACACCAAGCACTGGGCTTGCGCATCGGTAGCCTCGAAGACTACATCATTTGTGGATTTAAAGATTCACATCAAGATACAAACTCGCTAAAAGACATGGCTGAAGAAGTCTTAGAGAATGCCAAATCACATATTTTTTTGAAGGGTCTTGAGGTACCAAACCCCGCTGGTGGAGTGCAAACTTGTCGTCTGTACCCAACGGCTGAGCTGAAAGAAAAGATACAAGAAAAAGAACTACAGATACCACCTCAAACTGACAACGTTAAAGTTAACTCATTGAGAATTTCAAGCAATGGATACGCGATAACAGGCTTCTCTAAAAATGAGGGAAAAAACATATCGGTTTTCATTCCCGAATATTTAATTCAATTTAGGGACAAAGAACTCATGATATCTCCTAGCCGTTTTACCTCTAGCGAAATTTCACTCGAAATTCAAATCGAACATGGTCGTATGATCGCTCAAAAAATTTGCTAATGGATTTCAGAATACAAATCACTCAATGATTAGTTGTGGTGGTTTGGATTGCGTACAGTTCTATAGGGGCGATTCATTCTTACAGTAAAAAAAAACCCCACATAGTGGGGTTTAAAGCATTCAACCAAGAGAGGCGATCAAAAATATGAAGAATGACTTCTTAACGTAATCCCTCAGTGAATTGAATCTTTGGCGTTGCACATTTCTTATTGCACATATTGTTAGGATGAAAAGTGCCTTGGAAAACAAGGGCCAGTCAGGCCACCTCGACTAGAAAGCCCAGGAAAATAACAAACCCAACTATCAACATCACTGTTGACCAATCGGCAAATTTGACTTAAATTCAAGCTTAAATAGATTTCCTTGGCTTCTAGCGCCCCACATGACAGATAACGAAGACTCACTCCTGACAAGCACCAACAGGAACAGCAGAAGTCAGTCTGAGATCTTCATGGACGGAGTTCGTTGTATGAACCCGTTCGCCATCCCAGTGCTCGTCTGGGGTGTCATTACTGGAATAGCCATGGCCAACTCTTCACTCACAGTTGATGAGGCTTTGGGGATGAGCTTGTTTGTCTACGCTGGCTCGGTACAAATAGCAAGTCTCGCACTTATCGACAATCGAACACCAATTTGGATGATCGCATTTACCGCCATCATTCTTAATCTCAGACTAATGATTTACAGTGCAACAATCCAAGGCCATTTCAAACATCAGCCGCTGAAAAAACGCTTCATTATGGCAAGCCTATCAGGCGATATTCTTTATGCCCCGTACCTTAAAAAATTTCCAATCCCTGGAAACAACACCGAGGCTGCGCCTTATTTTCTGGGTATCGCAGTCTCAGTTTGGATTTACTGGCAAACATCATCAATTGCTGGAATATTGGTTGCTGAATACTTGCCCAAAAATATCGATCTCAGCTTTGCATCTACCTTAGTTCTAATCGCACTGATTAGACCAGTTGTCACTGATAAAACATCCCTTCTGGTTTCGATACTTGCAATTCCAATTGTGTTGGGGGCAGCTCAGTTACCACTCAAACTCAATCTACTGTTAGCCATACTCTTTGCTGTTGCGGCAGGGAACTTTATTGAAAGAAATACAAGGGGAAAACTTTGAATTGGGCAACGATAGCTCTACTCACCGCACTCACTTTGTTCGCAAGATCATTTTTTATCTTACTAGGACAGTGGGTACCCTTGTCAGAATCCTTTTTGAGAAGCCTTCGCTTCGCGCCTCCCGCGCTGATAATAGCCCTGGTCAGTATGAGTATCTTTCAAGATCTTCCACCTCTGAACTTAGGTACAGTAAGCACATCAGCCTTACTTGCTGATCCGGATTTGATCGGTGCGATTTTTGCGCTTGCTGCCTCTGCATGCACCAAGAATATTTTGGTCGTTCTCATGTCGGGTATCACTGCATATCTTGTTACAGGACTCCTAGCATAGTTATCCATATGACTAAATACACAGAGCACCCAGCGCGATCCGAAAAGGATCAGGTCGAGTTCGAATCCTTGTTGACAGATTCTTTTGAAGAGAGAATTCCATTCAACAAAGTTATGGGAATCAAGGTACATTCTCTGAACCCGGAAAAACCAATCTTAAAGCTAAAGATGAAACATGAACTCATGGGCAATCACCATCGAGAACGTCTTCACGGCGGTGCTATTGCATCAATCCTGGATGCAGTAGGCGGACTGGCAATCATGATGAAGATCTCTAGTGATCGCCCCGACTACACAAAGGAACAGCTTGCCGCAAGATTCAACCAACTTGGCACCATCGATATGCGGGTTGACTTCTTATCACAGGGTATCGGTGAAGAATTTTTTGCTACAGGATTAGTGACGCGGCTTGGTGGTCGAATCGCTTCAGTACAGATGACTCTCACGAATCAAGATGACCTGCTAATAGCAACAGGAAGTGCAGCCTATATCGTCAGCTAAAAAGGATACTCGTCAATGAAAAAATTAGTTCTAATTGCCGCACTGCTGATTACTCAATCAAATATTCTCTATGGGAAAGACCCCAACACAAGCTTATCTTCAACTTGCGCCGATGAGCGCGCCGTTGGCTACCATAAGTTTAAATTTGGAGACCTAACGATTACAGCACTCTACGACGGCCAAGTTGACCTTGGAATCGAAATGTTAAATGGCCTTGAATTTACGGACCATGAAAAGCTCATTTCCATGACCGATTCAAAAACTGGCAAACTACCAACATCCGTTAATGCTTTTTTGATCAGCGACAAAAAACAAAACATTCTCGTGGACACTGGAACAGCAAATTTCTTCGGTCCGTCCCTGGGAAAGCTGCTTTGTAATCTAGAAAGATCAGGCACAAAATCCGCCAGTGTCAGCTCGATCCTGATCACCCACCTCCATCCAGACCACATCGGCGGTCTCAGCAATATCGGAGTGAACAACCCTTTTCCCAAGACTCATATATATGTTCACCAAGAAGAGATCAAGTATTGGCTCGGTGAATCCAGTTCAGAATCTTTACCACCCATGCTAAAACCGTTTGTGTCAATGATTCGAGAAGCACTTCAACACCACCGAACAAATGGTCTGATTAAAGCATTTGACTATGAGAGTACACTGGTAATGAATATCAAGCCACTACCCGCTTTCGGGCACACGCCTGGTCACACTGCATTTGAAATCACTTCAAACAAGAAGTCGTTCGTAATTCTAGGAGATCTTATTCACTCACATAGTCTCCAGTTTGCAAAGCCAACAATAGCAATTGAATTTGACAGCGACCGTACGGCTGCCATCGAGAATAGGATTTCGATTCTCGAATATACAGCCAAGAAGAATTCATTGGTCGCCGGAATGCATTTGCCATTTCCGGGTATCGGGTACGTTGATGGTGACAGGAATAATGGATTCAAGTGGCGCCCAGTTGAGCGCTCAACTACTCATTGATCGCTTTGCCAGCTCTTGAATATTTGATGAAGAGCTTCGATGCCTTCCAACAAGGACGCTGGTCCGGGCTGCAGAATTATTAATGAATCAACTTCATAAAGCTGATTTGTTTTTACAGCGGTAATCTGTTCCCAACCAGCCCTATTGGCAACTACTCTGGGCAAGAATTTCTTTCCGCACCAAGAGCCAACAACAATTTCTGGATCTCGAGCAATTACCGCTTCATCAGTAACAACACGATTCATCGCACCACTTTCTCTTGATTCCGCTTCAAAACAATTGTCACCACCAGCTATCTGTATCAATTCGGAAACCCAGCGAATTGCGCTGATTTTAGGTTCGTCCCATTCTTCAAAATAAACCCTTGGTCGACGCGAAAACTGTTGACCAGCAACTTGTATCGCATCCAATCTTTCTCTCATTTCGTTTAACTTTTGAAGACCCAAATCTCCTTTCCCCACAGTTACAGCGATCTGATAAAGTGTTGAGAAAATTTCATCCAAACTACGCTGGTTATAAATCGTGACTGGTAACCCCTCACGAATGAGATCATTGGCAATATTGGCCTGCATATCTGAAAACCCCACAATCCAATCGGGTTTTAGATCAAGAATCTTGTCTATTTTGGCATTCAAGAAGGTACTTACCCGAGGCTTTTCATAGCGAGCTTTTTTTGGCCTTTGAGTGAAACCAGAAACACCAACTATTCGCCAGTCCTCCCCTAACAGGTACAACCACTCTGTGGTTTCTTCCGTCAAGCAGACGATTCTTTTTGGTAGTAAGTCTTTTGATTGCAAGTCGCTCATGGCTCAAATCATAAAAAAAATAGCCGTCACTAGTACGGCTATAAACCCAAGGTGGGAGACAACACTAATTCACAAATATCAAGTCAAATCGAGTCAACTCAATGCATTCGAAAACTCAACACCTGTTTTCGCAATAACCTCTTCCAAAGTGACGCCTGGGTGCAATTCGATCAACTTGAGACCCAAACCGCGCTCTACCTTAAAAACACACAGGTCAGTGATTATCAAATCAACGCAATTTTTGCCTGTAATCGGCAAAGTACAGGAGGGTAAAATCTTGGGGGACCCATCTTTAGCGGTATGTTCCATCAGTACGACTACGCGCCTGACGCCAGACACTAAATCCATAGCACCGCCAGGTCCTTTAACCATTTTCCCAGGGACCATCCAGTTTGCAATGTCCCCTCGGTCACTCACTTGCAGTGCACCCAAAATAGACAAATCAATATGACCACCTCGGATCATCGCAAAAGAATCTGCACTGGAGAAAAAGCTTGCGCCCTGTAGAGCAGTAATAGTTTGCTTTCCAGCGTTGATCAAATCAGGATCCACGTGGCTATCTTCTGGAAATGGACCGATTCCAAGAAGTCCATTCTCAGATTGCAATTTAACGCTGATATTCTCAGGGATAAAATTTGCAACCAATGTTGGAATTCCTATTCCCAAGTTGACATTAAAACCGTCTCGCAACTCTTTTGCTGCACGCTTGGCCATCACAACTCGAATTGGAGACTCTTTATCGGACGATCCAGCCCCGGCCACCGTACGAAATTCAATTCGCTTCTGGTAACTTTCTCCCTTTACAATTCGGTCAACATAAATTCCAGGCGTGTGAATTTCATCCGGATCAAGTTCACCGACCGCGACAAGCACTTCAACTTCAGCGACAGTGACTTTTCCGCAAGTCGCAATCATCGGGTTAAAGTTTCGTGCTGTCTTTCGAAATACAAGGTTTCCTTCTGTGTCACCCTTCCAGGCTTTTACAATTGACACGTCAGCAGTAATTGACTCCTCAAGTACGTATTCCTTGCCATCTTTAAAACTGCGAATATCCTTGCCTTCGGTGAGCGCTGTGCCAAATCCAGTTCTAGTGAAAAATCCCGGAATACCTGCTCCACCTGCCCTCAACTTTTCAGCCAATGTACCTTGAGGAACCAACTCGAGTTCTAGCTCTCCCGACAGTACTTGGCGCTCAAATTCCTTGTTTTCACCAACATAAGACGCGACAACTTTTGAAACCTGCTTGGACTTGAGCAAAAGCCCCATTCCAAAATCATCAACGCCAGCATTGTTGCCAACAATCGTCAAATTCTTAACACCACTGTCCCGCAGTGCAAAGATTAAATGTTCTGGAATTCCACAAAGACCAAACCCACCTGAGGCAATCGTCATTCCGTCACTAAGTAACCCTTGAAGGGCAAGCTGTGCTGATGAATAAACCTTAGTCATGTTTACTTATGCCAAAAAAATTTAGTTAATTTGTACTTTAGTTGCCTTAGTACTGGTAAAAGCCCCGACCACTCTTTCTGCCTAAATATCCCGCCAAGACCATCTCACGAAGTAAGGGCGCAGGCCTGTACTTTGGATCGGCAAACTCACGGTAAAAAGACTCCATTACCGACAACAAAGTATCCAAGCCAATTAAATCCGCTAATGCCAAAGGACCAATCGGGTGATTACAACCGAGGCGCATACCATCATCAATATCGCTTGCTGTAGCCAAGCCTTCCTGACAGGCAAAAATTGCCTCATTAATCATCGGGCAAAGAATTCTGTTTACTGCGAATCCCGGGCTATTCTTTGCAACAATTGATTGCTTCCCAATCCGTTCGACGAAACCAGATGCAATCTGTTTAGTCTCTTGTGAGGTTTGCATACCAACGATGACTTCAACCAACTTCATTACGGGAACGGGATTGAAGAAATGCATCCCAACGAATCGACTTGAGTGAGTAACGCAAGCGGCCAGCTCCGTCACAGAAAGCGAAGATGTGTTAGTTGCGAGAATTGTTGAAGCGGAGGTTGACTGATCAATTTGTTTAAGAATTTTCTTCTTAAGATCGAGGTTCTCTGTCGCGGCCTCAATCACGAGTTCACAACTGCGCAAATCATCATATGAGGTCGATGCACGGACTTTAACCAGAGACTCGGACATCTCCGAGTCAGAAATCAAACCTTTGTTGACCAGCCGTGAAAGGCTACCATTGATCACACTCAGCCCTTTGTTCAAGGCTTCAGTGGAGACATCAATCATTACAACACTAAAACCAGCTTGTGCACATACCTGAGCGATTCCGCTACCCATGGTGCCAGCACCAATCACGCCTACACATTTAATATTCACCGTGCATCTCCTGAAGTGGACGAGTTACCCCGCACCCTTACATCTCAAATTTTTTATGCAGCCTATTGTCGTCAACGTTTGCGTTGATTGTCAACACCTATATTTAATAATATTGAACAAGCAATAAAATCACTAACCCTCAGGATTGATTTACATAGGAATTTTAGGATTACCTTAAAATCAGTCAACATTAGTGTTGACATTTTATTTCACCTGAAGCATTCTTTGTGAATACCTAGGCTAGAAGGAGAGAACATGAAATTTAACCTGATGCAAACTGGCGTTATTGGACGCCGCTACGAACTTGAACAAGGCATGGCAGGCCAGCGCCCAGAGCTGTATCAGCGCTTCCTAAAGGAAGTACGTGGATATGTTCAACTTGCAGACGAACTTGGATATAACCTGTACTGCCAGCCAGAACATCACCTACAGATTGAAGGTTTTGAGATTAACAACCATCCTGGGATGTTTAGTCTGTATGTGGGTATGCATGCCAAGCGAATGAAAGCCGGCATCATGGGATACACCCTTCCCACCCATAACCCAGTGCGAGTTGCAGAAGAGATCGCAACCTTGGATCACATGCTGCAGGGACGTTTAACAGTTGGTTTCACTCGTGGATACCATCCAAGGTGGGTTGATTCGATGGCAGCTTTGCGAGGCGTTAAATCAACCGCCCCGACCAATGCGATGGCAAAAGATGCTCAAGACACACTGAATCGCGAAGTTTTCGAAGAGTCCCTACACATTATCAAAAAGGCATGGGCTAGCGACGTGTTTAGCCATAAAGGTAAACATTGGGAATTCCCGCCAAACGGTGGCTCTGCAGGACATCCGGCATATCGCGAATTCGGCAAAGGCATGGACGAGGACGGGATTGTTCGTCAAATCGGTATTGCTCCTAAATGTTTCCAAAACCCCCATCCAAAAATTTATGGTGGATTCGCAGCCAGCTTGAGCACAATCGATTTTTGGGCACGTGAAGGTGGCAAACCAATCGTACTGGCAGATAACCTCGATTTTTGCGAAAAGGTTTGGCATCGCTACGCTGAAGCTGCAATTGCAGCCGACCTGAACGTACCACAGGAAGATCATTGCGCCTGGGGCGGTTTCTTGATGTTGACTGATGACAAGGGCAAAGCGCAAGCGCTAATGGATGAACACAAATGGTTCTGGGACAAGTGGTTCATTCCATTTGGTCAGAAAATGCCCAATGTGTTGATCGGCTCAGCAGAGGAAATCGTTGACACCATCGGAAAAGCTCATGATCGACTGAAGTTCAATGAATTATTCCTAATGTTTGGACAAGGCCATTTGGATCCAGAACAGAACAACGATGAACTTGAGAAGTTCGCCCGCTTGGTTGCGCCTCATTTCTCTACAAAAGACAAAGACGGAACCATGGTTTAGAGTTAACAGCACTGTTGACAATTTACATAGGCTATATCAATCTTAGACATACAGAGACAATCAACATTTGTCCCTGCAGATGTATGAGGAGACACTAAAATGCAAGTAGGTTTTTTTCACACGCCATACAACCGACCAACACGAACAGCGCGAGAAATGTACGATTGGTCAATGGATTTGGCGATGGTCTGTGATGAAGCAGGATATACAGACTTCATGATCGGCGAGCACTATACACTGGCCTGGGAAAATATCCCTTGTCCGGAAATTATCATTGGTGCCGCAGCACGACTGACAAAAAATATTAGATTCGCCCCAATGGCACATCTGCTGCCTTATCACCACCCCGCACGGCTAGCGATTCAAGTAGGTTGGCTGTCTCAAGTACTTGAAGGAAGGTATTTCTTGGGAGTTGCCCCGGGTGGACACCACACAGATGCGATCCTGCATGGCTTTGACGGTATCGGGGAAGGCCAGGGACGAATGTTTGAAGCTCTGGAATTGATGGAGAAGGTATGGAAACGGGAACCCTTCAAGGAGAAAACAGAACATTTTCAAGCTGGGTATCCAGGACCAAACGACTTTCCAGGTTACGACGTATTGTATGCCGACAATAGCCCTTGGGGTGGACGGGAAAATCTTGAAATCGCTGTCACTGGATTGACGAAAAACTCTTCTTCGCTGAAATGGGCTGGTGAACGGAACTTTAGTCCAATCTCGTTCTTCGGTGGAGCAGCAGTGATGAAATCTCACTGGGACACGTGGGAGGCTGCAGCAACCTCAAAAGGTTACGAAGCTGATCGCAATCGATTCCGTGTTACTCGAGAAATTTTTATTGCTGATTCTGATGCTGAAGCTAAACGCAGAGCACTAGCCAGCGGTTTGGCTGAATCTTGGAAAGAATACCTATTTCCAATCTACAAAAAATTCAATTTGTGGGCTGGAATTATCGAGGATTCAGGTACTAACATCGATCCAAGTCAAATTACTATGGATTGGATTGCAGAGCACGTATGGCTTTGCGGCTCACCTGAAACTGTGATCAGAAAATTGGAGCGGTTGTCGGAAACCACCGGAAGTTGGGGACAAATCGTTGTGAACTCCCATGACAACATCGACAATCCAAAACCATACTTCGAATCACTAAGAAGGCTGGCATCTGAAGTCGCCCCCAAGCTCAAACTAGCATAAAGTGGATTGGCGGATCTTTGATCCGCCATTCACCTAAAACGCCATGGCTCAAGCTACTGCCACTAAAAAGAAGATCTCTACCCAATCCATAGTTGCTGCAGCGATTACTCACGGGAACATGCTAAGCCTTTTCAAGCGAAGCGCCAAAGTGGGTTACGACAAACATTTATGGCATTGCATTACTGGCTATCTACCATCTGGTGAATCCCCAATCTCTCAAGTACTGAGCGAGATCCAGGAGGAGACTGGTCTTTGTGATTCTCAATTGAATCTAAAAAAACAAGTCATTTTCCATCTCATCGGCGACGATGGAAACCGGTGGGAAATCCATGCATTTCATTTTGAAAGTTCATCTACCTCGATAACCTTGAACTGGGAAAACGAGGCTGCAATGTGGTTCGATGATCACATTGATGTATCGATTGTGCCGTGGTTAAAACAAGTGCTGTCCAAGCTCGGATTACCCGATAGATTCAGTCTTGAGGACTGTTTCAAATCACAACAAATATTCAAATAGAAACTCAGGAGACGGTTGATGTTATACGGAAAAGCAGCAGTACTCGTCAAACCCAATCAGTTGGAAACTTGGGAAGTACCAATTGCCGACCCCGAACCAGGCGGTGCACTGGTCAAAGTAGTCGTTGGGGGTGTATGTGGAAGCGACTTTCACATCGTGTCGGGAGATGCAGGTGAAATGCCCTTCCCCATTATTCTTGGCCACGAAGGCGTAGGCCGACTCGAGAAATTGGGCGCTGGAGTAAAGACCGATTACGCGGGCACTCCAGTACGTACCGGAGACATGGTGTACTGGGTTCCTATTGCCCAATGTCATCGCTGCAGGGCCTGTACAGTACTTGACGAAATGCCATGCGAGAATTCCCAGTTTTTTGAACATGCCGAAAAACCCAATTGGGGAAGCTATGCTGATTATGCTTGGCTACCCAATGGTTTGGCTTTCTTCAAACTACCCGATGGAGCCAACCCTGATGCGGTCGCATCACTGGGTTGCGGACTTCCTACAGCACTTGGCGGAATCGCACAATGTGGTCCAATTCAAGTGGGAGAAAATGTCGTTGTTCAGGGTGCTGGCCAAGTTGGACTGGCCTCTGTCATGGTCGCTTCACTTGCTGGAGCAAAGGAAATTATAGTTCTTGATCACAGTGAAAAACGTCTAAACGTCGCCAAATCAATGGGGGCCACTGCAACCATTTCCCTGGCTGAACATAATCAGGATGAAAGAAAAAGAATGGTGGCCGACCTGCTTGGCCCCCAAGGTGCAAATGTGGTCATTGAGGCAGCCGGCGTGTTACCAGCGTTTCCAGAAGGCATGGATTTAACAAGCCCATATGGTCGTTACATTATTCTTGGATTGTGGGGAGCAATCGGGAAAGTGAGTATTTCTGCACGAGACTTCAGCACCAAAAATATGAAAATCGCCGGCGCCAGTTTCCACAAACCCAAGTTTTACCACCAGGCGCTTGAATTGGCATCACGCCATCAAGACAGGTTTGGTCTGGCGAGTCTAGTAACACATCGATTCGCGATCAAAGATGCTGACAAAGCATTGGAAGCCGCAAAAAACGGCACTGCGATCAAACCAGTCATTGATCCTAGCCTTTCTTGAAAACTACATGTCTATCAATAATAAATGGTAGAGGAGAACCAATATGAGCACCGCTAGCGTACTGAAAGTGCCAAGAAACGCAGACTTTCCCGCACACATCCCTGAAGACCGTGTTGTAGATTTCGATATGTACAACCCACCTGGTATTGAGAAGCTTGGATTGCAAAGCGCATGGAAACAACTTCAGGAATCTGGATTACCCGATCTTGTCTGGACACCTAAGAATGGAGGCCATTGGATAGCAACCAGAGGCAAATATATTCGCCAAGGCTTCGAAGATCATGAAAACTTTTCAGCCGAGTGTCCATTCATACCCAAGGAGGTTGGTGACGAATATGACTTCATTCCTACCTCACTGAACCCACCAGAACACCGTCATTATCGCAGCTTGATCAGCGCTGCAGTAGGCCCGCATATCGTTCCTCAAATCAAGGATTCAATACGTGCACTTTCTCGTTCATTGATTGATAAGTTTGCTGACAAAGGTTCTTGCAACTTCACTCATGACTATGCAGAACCTTTCCCGGTCGGCGTATTTCTGGAACTTGTGGACCTACCGTTTAGCGATGCCGCAGTGCTAAAAAACTTGGCTGACCAGATGACTCGGCCAGATGGCAGCATGACTTTCCCGCAGGCGCGCGATGCCCTTTATGCCTACCTGAAACCCATTGTTATCGAGCGGATGAAAAATCCTGGCAAGGATGTGATTAGTAAGGTCGTTACCGGCAAAGTGAGTGGTCGTGACCTTACCCTGGACGAAGCACTGAGAATTTGCGGATTGCTACTTGTAGGCGGATTGGATACGGTGGTAAATTTCCTTAGCTTCAGCATGCAGTTCTTGGCCAATAACCCGAAGCATCGCAAAGAATTACTTGATCATCCAGAGAAAATTCCTGCAGCTACAGAAGAACTTTTGAGACGATTTTCTCTTGTTGCAGATGGTCGACTGGTGAAAAATGACATTGAGGTCGATGGTGTCTTGCTCAAAGCTGGCGATATGATCCTGCTCCCGCAGCTATTGACCGGTCTGGACGAAAGAGAGAATCAGTGTCCGATGCACGTGGACTTCGACCGAAAAAAAGTCACTCACACGACCTTTGGACACGGCGTACATCTTTGTGCGGGGCAACACATTGCCAGGTTGGAAATCATGATCACCCTTGAAGAATTCTTGAACAGAATTCCAAATTTTGAGATTCCTGAAGGTGCTACAGTTCCCCATCACGGGGGGGTAGTAGGTTCCGTATCCAGCCTGCCGTTGGTTTGGAAAGTGTAAATATGTTCGGCGAGCCCTTCGATCGAGGGCCCGCCTTCATACCTTGATTTTACGTTTCATCATTCAGGAAGTGCCCAAGCCTTCTAGCCTTGGTGCTTAGGTATGCTTGATTGAAGGGATTTGCTTCTATTTTTAAAGGAATTCTCTCCGCAATAGCAATCCCGTGCTGAGCAAGACAACTCAACTTGTCGGGATTGTTCGTCATCAGTTTGACGGTACCAACTCCTAGCGTCTTGAGCATTAATCCAGCAACATCAAAATTACGAAGATCCACTCCCAATCCAAGTGCTTCGTTGGCTTCGATAGTATCCATCCCTTTATCCTGCAAAGCATAGGCTCTGATCTTATTTCTCAGACCAATACCTCGCCCCTCTTGCCGAAGATAAATCAAAACCCCACAGCCCGATTCAGCGATTTTCTGAAGTGCCAGATCTAGCTGAGGCCCACAATCGCAACGCAAGCTGTGAAGTGCCTCGCCAGTGAGACATTCGGAATGAATTCTGCACAAAACAGGCTCTACATGGGCGACATCACCCAGTACAAGTGCGAAATGTTCCCGACCAACCTCACCAAGATCAAAGCTAAGTAGCTTAAACGTGGCCCAGGGAGTGGGCATATCTGTAGAAACAAGAGTATCTAGCAGAACTGAAGTTGAGGGGTGCTGCTCATTGCCCATCAAAACTCACATACTCAACAATTTCAAGGTCAAATCCGGAAATCGCGTTGTATTTAATTGGAGAGCTCATGTGTTTCAATTTTCGAACTCCCAAGTGACGAAGTATTTGAGAACCCACCCCAATATTCAAAAAGGAGTTGTGTAGTCCCGATTTGCCGGAACGTAAGCCTGGAGACCTATTCTTCAGTCCATGAAGGCTATCAAGTAACACTTCCTTCGTTTCACCACCACCGAGTAAAACTAAGACGCCAGAGCCCTCCTGTGCAATTCGGGCCATACAACGTTGAACGTTCCAACCACTTTGTGAATCAATTTGAACCCCAAGAAGGTCTCGCGCGGTCAGCGCGAGCTGAACACGAACCAAATTGACCTCATTGTCTGCAATCTGACCCCTGACCAGTGCAAAGTGAATATCATCGTTGATTACATCTTGGTAGGTGTGAAGAACAAAGTCACCGTAATCATTGGAGACAGGTATCGCCTCCAAATGAAGAACAGTACTCTCATTGGTCAAACGATACTGAATCAAGTCCGCAATCGTACCGAGTTTAAGGCCGTGTTGTCTTGCAAATTCCTCAAGCTCTGGTCGACGTGCCATCGTACCGTCGTCATTCATGATTTCACAGATCACTGCAACTTCAGCAAAACCCGCCATTCGTGACAAATCGCAAGAGGCTTCAGTATGGCCAGCCCTAACCAATACACCACCTTCTTCAGCCATCAAGGGAAAAATATGACCGGGTTGCACGATGTCTGTTTCTTTGGCATCAGGAGATGACGCCACGCGAATTGTATGTGCCCTGTCTGCTGCAGATATGCCAGTAGTCACGCCGTGCGAGGCCTCAATCGAAGTGGTGAATTTGGTGCCAAATCCGGATTTGTTTCCCTGAACCATTGGCTTCAGACCTAGTTGTGCGCAGTGCCTCATCGAGGCAGGCATGCATATTAATCCCCTGCCATATTTGGCCATGAAATTTATATGTACAGGTTCAACACATTGCGCAGCCATCACGAGATCACCTTCGTTTTCTCTGTCCTCGTCATCCACCAACACCACCATCTTGCCCAGGCGGATGTCTTCAATCAGATCTTCTATTCGGTCAGTTTGCATGTTGTTCACTTCGTAAATTTTGGCAGTTGAAGAACTCGGAACTCAACCCACTAGCGATCTTTTCTAGGATAGTCAGAGGGCAACGCTTCGATTCCTGGCCATTTCACCCGATTCACATCAATCATTGACTTTCCAACTTCAGACCAAGGCGCTACATGAACTACCCGCATATCTCGCTTTTTGAATTTCCAATGATCACCACACTTTTCATACTCGTCTAGATAGCGAACAGCACCATAGTAGGTTTCTCCAGCCATCCCAAGCTCAACATGTGCGCTAAGCGTGCCGTGGGCGACATTCTCTGAGTCGAAATGCACTACCAAAGCATTTGCCGTATGCAAGGTTTCAGCCATGTGGTTGCGACTTTCTCTCAAGAAATTTACAATCTCTTGCCGACCACATGCTCCTGGAAACCCACCTGCAGAAAACTCACTGTCTTCACAGAAAAGTGATCCCACGACATCATAATCATCTACGTCTACAGACATAAAATATTGGGCTACTAGATCATTAATTGAAAAACGGTCTTCTAGCCTCTGAATTCTTTTTTCAATCGACTCCATATCCACCTGCCTCCTAGTTCTACCATTGGGTATCAGCGATCACTACTCGAATACCTGCCAAACCATCTTGCATGGTCAGTTGACAGCTTAGGCGGCTATTTTCACGTCGCTCAGCCGAAACTCCCTCCAGCATTTCTAGTTCACGATCACTGGGCGGAGCAACCTTACTAACGTAGTCAGTATCCAGATAGACATGACAAGTTGCACAACTTGCACTACCTCCACAATCCCCAACAATATCGTAGATTCCATTTGCAACAGCGGCTTGCATTAGATTATGGCCCTCAGCGATCTCAACCTCTTTCACATCACCGTTCGGGCAAACATACACAGCTATTGGCATCTCCAGTTCCTCTCAAGTTGATTAGGTTTTTCACGTTCCCTAAAAGGGACTCTTTTCAATTTAAATCTTAACTTCCTGTAGATTCAGCCAACTCTTTGAGACTGAACGATTCATCCTGCAACTCAGCTACCGAATACACCCTTGAACTGCCTACCATTTTTTTCGCAGCAATAAAGTCGCTTGCCCTGTTTACGGTATCCACTGCAATCACACGCCCTTCTAACAAATACAGCACACTGAAGTTACTCGCCGAAATTTCGCCACGCACTACAACCGAGTCATAGCCTGTCGATAGACCAACCATTTTTAAACTCAAGTTATACTGATCTGACCAGAACCACGGAGCAGCATCAGGACGCGGTACTTTGCTGCAAATTACTGCAGATACCTTCCTGGCATGTTCCAATGCGTTCGGCACAGACTCGATTCGTACGCGACGACCTCCATAGACAGAGCTCGGAAAATTGACACAGTCGCCAATTGCAAAAATTCGCGGATCGCTGGTCCGAAGTTCTTCATTGACTAAAATACCGTTTCCACAATCCAGTCCCGATTCTGCTGCCAGTTCGATACTTGGAATCAAGCCGATACCAACCACAATGGCATCTACGTCAACGCTCATTCCATTATCACACTCGATAGAACGAACAATCTGCCCGGATCCATCTCGAATAAATCGCCTGACTGTGGTACCCAAAAGTAGGTTTACACCTTCCGAAGAGTGCCGATTCTGATAAAACTCGGATACTACAGGCGCAGTGACCCGTTCAAGCACTCGATTAGCAGCCTCAATTAGCGTAACTTCACAGCCAAACTTTCTTGCAGTTGCAGCAACTTCTAACCCAATGTACCCGCCACCGATAATTGCCAAACGTGATTTATTGGATATTTGATTGGCGATTCGTTCTGAAGACAACTTATCCCTGAGCTGCAAGATATTTGTAGGATATGGCAAACCGTCATCAAACGAGATCTGTCTCGGTTGCCCGCCAGTGGCAAGGACCACATAGTCGTACTTGATGGACTCACCACTGCTCAAAGCAAGCAATCGATCCTCGCGATTAATACTTAATGCTTTGACTCCTAGCCTGAGCACAATCCCCTGTTTCTCGAACAAAGCGGGTGATTTCAAATAGAGACTTTCAGGTGAAACATCACCAGCAAGGTACGCTTTTGAAAGTGGCGGTCGATGATAGGGGATTTCTTTTTCCTCCCCAATTAATACGATCGGACCTTGCCAGCCGTTAGCACGCATTGCAAATGCGGTCTCAACACCACCACAACCTGTACCCACGATTAATACGCAACCGTTCATGTCCCCTACCTATTGTCAATCGCTCACGATTTGTTATTTTATGGATCCCATTATATGACCCCATGCGAACCCATTATTCATCAAGCCACTCAACCAGTCAACACCATTGTTGACATGCACTAATAATTCCAATAGTCTCTACCAACCAAGTGGCTGACGACAAAAGGAGATCAAATGGCTGTGCGTCTTGAAGGAAAAATTGGCATAGTAACCGGCGGCGGAAGAGGAATAGGCGAAGGAATCGTAGACCTTTTTGTCCAGGAAGGCGCAAAAGTGATCGTCGGTGACATTGATCCCCTGACCTCGCGACTTGAGGATACTTACGGTCGACATCGAGTACGTTACATAAAAACAGATGTTACCAATGAACAGCAAATAAGCGACATGGTCCAGTTTTGTGTTGATTCTTTCGGCCATCTTGACTTCCTAGTCAACAATGCAGGCGCTCTGGGCGATCAAGCCAAACTGACAGAACTGACTACAGAGGGATTTGACAAGACTACCGCTGTTCTTCTTCGTTCAGCGTCTTTGGGACACAAATATGCTGCTCGACAATTCATAGCTCAAAATACCGGTGGAAGCATAGTTTCTATTTCTAGTATTGCTGCACTTCAAGGCGGCTGGTCCGCATTGTCATACGACGTTGCCAAAGCAGGGATCATTCACCTTGCAAAGTCTGCCACTCATGAATTGGCACGCCACAAAATAAGGTCCAACGTGGTCTCGCCCGGACTCATCCTTACTCCAATTATTGCTACCGCCTGTAACATCCCTCAAAATAAATACGGAGAGTTTGTTGAGTCGCTAGAAAAACCCTTTGGTGAGGTAATTCCACTAGGACGAGCTGGTTTACCGAGAGATATAGCGGAAGCCGCCCTGTTTTTTGTATCCGATGCCTCAACACACATAACAGGTCAGAATTTGACAGTTGACGGCGGACTTACCTCAGTCACCGGGATTCAGATTGGTGATGTTGTGGCCAAAGCAGTCGTAGACTTTGACAAGAAATCCGCAACTGACAATAAAACTGAGGTCTCCTGGTTACCTACCCGATAACCGCACTCAAATTCACAACCTCCTCGATGGTGTCTCCCTTGCTCCAAGGGTTTTTTACGCCCTCGATTTGAGCACCGCCGATGGCGGTGCTATTTTTATACGGAAGGCAAAATCACGTTGATTTACTTAGCCTAACCACTTTCACTTACGCTGCCAATGCTCCATAATAATGAAAGGTGTCTCTAACAAACTTGCACATTGCAGGTCAGTTGATGGATTTCAAAATCTTAGAAAATTAATCGGATTTTCATGGAACACGCAAGCAACATTGCCCGCCGGAGAAAACTGGCACTCACCGAAGGTAATCCTGATTACACCGCAAAAAGAGAAGAACTGGTCGAAGTAGCCACAAAGCTCTTCAAGGAACAAGGATTCAAATCAACAACGCTTAGCGATATTGCCAAAGGCGCTGGTATCGATAGAGCCACCATCTATTACTACGTAGCCAGTAAAGATGAATTGTTCAGGGAAGCCATCGGTGGCATTCTAAATGCCAACATTACTCGCGCAGAACAAATTTTGAGGATTGAAGACAAAGGCCCAAGAGAAAAACTAGAAGAGTTGCTTGAGGTGCTCATGCTTTCTTACGCCGAAAACTACCCCAACATGTATGTCTACATTCAGGAACTGATGCACGACGTTTCCCGAGACTCTTCCCCATGGGCAAAGCTTATGGTCAAGCAAACTGCACGGTTTGAGAAAATAGCGATGACCTTGATAACCCAGGGTGTTGAACAAGGCGTATTCCGTGATGATATTCCATTGCGAATTGCAATCAATGGACTTTTCGGAATGTTCAACTGGACACATCGTTGGTTTGATCCAAATGGCAAGAAGACCGCGCGCGAGATCGCAGAAGCATTCTGCAAGATTTTCTTTGATGGACTAATGAAAACCAAGTGAATACCTAAAGCCTTATACTTGGTTACATCAACAATCAACATTTGCGTTGACTGAATATTGTCGTAGCGCTAGACTGAAGGTTCATTCCGATTCTAGAAACTACTGCTATGACCGAAGGTTTTCTTTACCAGTCAATCGCTTTTACAAAAGCTGATTCTGTAGCATTCCTGGCTTTTAACCGCCCAGCTTCCCTCAATGCCATTGATGTTCAAATGGCCACTGAGTTCTTGCAAATTTCCCATGAAATTGCAAACGATCCCTCCATCAGGGCAATTCACATTAGTGGTGTTGGCCGAGCGTTTATGGCCGGAGGAGATGTTGCGTATTTTCAGAGAGATCCCGAGTCTATCGCGCCTGCAATTATTGAGCCCATGCACCAGGCATTGGCGATACTTCAATCACAAAATGCACCTATTCTAGCGAGCGTTCAAGGGCCAGTGGCTGGGGCAGGCCTGAGTATTTGCCTTTTTGCAGATTACTGTCTTGCTGCCAGTGATTCAGTCTTTAACTTTGCCTACACAAAATTAGCGGTTAGCGGTGACCTTGGCGTAACTTGGTCGTTGCCCAGAATTGTCGGTTTGCGAAAAGCCCTTGAGATTGCGCTAATGTCAAAGCCGCTTACAGCAAATGAAGCTCTTGCAAACGGACTGGTCAACGCAGTAATCGAACCTGAGGAAATGCAAGCGATGACTAAGAAGATTCTCTCATCGTGGAGCCAGGGACCAACCACTGCGTTTGGAAACATTCGACGCTTAATTCGATCAGCTACCGAACATGAATTCTCAGAGCATCTGAACCATGAAATGAAACTTTTTGAACAAGCCACTAGCACCAACGATTTTCGTGGCGCAGTAGATGCATTTCTTAATAAAAGCAGGGCCACCTTCACCGGCAAATAGTTAAGGAAAAAGCTTTAGATCGTCTGGTTAATCATGAACAGAGACATAAACCAGACGAGTAGAGGTACAAAAACGCCTTTCTCCGGTTACCGGGGATTCTGACCATAGCTCCAGATCAATCGTAATAGATCGATTACCCACATGAGACACCTGGGCTAGAACTTCAACAACATCGCCAACCAGGGCTGGCGCGACAAAGTCAATTCGTTCACTACTCGCCAAAACAACTGTTTTTCTTACGCAGCGAGTCGCTGCCACAAAAGCTGCCTTAGCTAGCCAACCCATAGCTGGGCCTCCATGCAGCGTTCCCCGGTGATTCGTATGTCCTGGAAATACAATCTCGGCAACTCGAACAACTGGATGCAGTTGCTTTTGATTTAATTTTCCCCACAAGCCCGACTCACTATTGGCGCTCATAGAGGTTAACGTGGAGTTCTGAGTCACCATGACGAACTCGCCTGATAAGCATTTGGTCTGTACACCAGTCAGTAAATCCTCCGAAACAAGCTCCGTTTGAATGGTTACAGAACGTTTTCCGAGCTTCACCACATACGCATCGCATTGAACTAGGTGCCCTGCTGGAGCAGGCGCCGAAAAATCAAGCCCATTTACTGCTGCTGTAACTACAGATCCGCGTAGAACTTTACTGCCCATAATGAACGCAAGTCTGTCAAGCATAGACAATGCAGCACCACCGAACAAAGTGCCATGATGATTACACTGGTCTGGCCAAACCATGTCGACGACCGACATTTTCTGACTGAGAGAGTCCGCTGACTGATCAAGATTCAATGATGTATTCATATTTAGTTCTGCCAATAAAAAACCCTACCGAGGCAAATCGATAGGGCTGAAACCCGAGCTAATCGGGGTATCGCGGGGTGATTACTGTTGATGCTCAAGCATGGCACGCAATGCACGCTTGTTTACCTTGGTGGCAGACATTGGCCATTGATCCGCGCGCATAAAGTGGACGGCACGAGGTATTTTGTAACTAGAAATTTTTCCTTTGCAAAACTCGATGAGCTCTTCTTCGTTGGCTGAACAACCTGGCCTAAGCTCTACGAAAGCAACTGGTACTTCATCAAGCCGCGGATCTGGCTTACCAACGACTTCTGCAAGTTTTACAGATGGATGCTCACAAAGAAATGCCTCAATTTCGATAGCAGCAACATTCTCTCCACCTACTTTAAGCATGTCTTTCAATCGGCCGTTAAAACACAAGGCACCCGTTTCAGACCTGCTGTAAAGATCACCAGTGCGTAACCAACCTTCACTATCCAGTGTTTCAGCAGTTTTTTCAGGATCGTTATAGTAACCATTCATAACACAATAGCCACGAACCCAAATCTCTCCAACCTTATTGACCTCAGCATCCTTTCCTGTTTCAGGATCTACGATTCTTACCTCGATTCCGGGAACCGCTCGCCCCTGCCGCAAACATCTCTCTTCCTGAGAGTCTTCCAAATCACTCAGTCCGAAAATGCCAGCAGTTTCAGTCATTCCACAACCTTGAAGAACTTCTGTATTCGGCGCAACTGACTGGACTCTTTCAACCAGCTTGCGTGGCCCAATAAGCATCATGAATAGGATGGACTGAAAAGAGTCGGCCTTAAAATCTGGATGGTCCAGTATAGATTGAACAATTGCCTGAAACCAAGGAAATGCAGTCGTCACTTTTTCTCGTTCAATTAGTGCTAATGCCCGTCCCGGTTCAAAATACTCATCAGTGACGTATGTACCGTGCACTCCAATTGCACCCACCAATGGAGCCAATGAACCTATATGAAACAACGGTCCTGCACCCCAATGTACGTTTCTCGCCTTGGAATGAAAACGCGTTGAAGCTCTAAAGACTGGCCCACGTACAATTGCTTCGTGCGACAACATGCAACCTTTTGGGTTCGCTGTTGTACCGGATGTATACAAAATCAAGGCTGCGGAACGTAAAGAAACTTGCAAACGACGTTGATCAACATCGACATCCGCGACGGAAGATGACAAATTATTGAATTCCGCCCGCGACATGAGCAGAGAATTCGCATTACCTTTTAACAACACGATATTCTTGAGCTTCGGTGCATCTGGCACGTGTAGCTGACCATTTGGGCCGACTTGTCTCATCGCAGGAAGTGCCTCTAAAACCAAGGCACCAAAATTGACGTACTCTTCTGGATCCGAAGTTGTAAACAATGCGACCAAATCTGCATTGTTAATAATGTAGGTCAGCTCTTTAGTTTTGTGACGGGCATTTAAAGGGACAACTACCCCACCAACCAAGCTGATTCCAAAAAAAGCCTGAACGAATTCGATGCTATTGGTCGTGAATAGCCCAACATGGTCACCTTTTTTGACACCCAGCGCCAAAAGACCTTTAGCGAAAGTCAGAGCACCATCGAACAGCTCTTGATATGTTGCCCTGGATTGAGGAAATACTATTGCATCCTGATCCGGTACTTTATTAACCGCATCGATTAACAAATCTGCCAATGGCGAAACCACTGCAATATCTCTGAACACTTCCATCCGTGCACCTTCCTTTATAGATCTTTTGAAAGGCCAATACCCTCTGGTCTCACGCCACCGAGTAAATCAGTGATTTTTTCTGCTGAGTCCATCAGACGCTTGATATAAACAACTATGCCTTTGTCTTGCGGCGGTCTTGCAAACTCGTACAAGGTCAGGGCGAAAAGTACTTCTCTATTTTTTCCAAATACTGGCACGGAAATCAAACGTATATCATTCAAGACTTGAGGAGTAAGCTCATCAGGATCATATTTCAAATTAGCAATCAAATCTTGAAGTTCATCATCGCCAGTCGACTCTTCGCCGTTGGCTAACCGAGCAACTTTACTTGCAAATTTTCTTTGCTCATCAGAAAGAAGGCCAACAGAAAACCCGCGCTGTCGTACTTTTTCCAAGCTCGTCTTCAACACTTCTTTATGATTAACTTTTGACTTCGCCAGCCAGTCAGATTGCTCTATGTCGCTGGACCAAGCTGCAAATACAGAAGTAGTCGGTGGCATAAAGGGAAAACGCTGTCCTACCAACGAAGGTACTGAACCTCTTCGCGGCGAACCAGAACTTGCTGCGATAACGATTTCATCTTCGATAACAGCCGTTGCGATGCAGCGGCCTTCACATCGCCCTGCAACGATATTCATCTGCTCCCGGGCATTCTCAACATTTCTCAACTGAACAGACAAAACACCGAGCGGATCTGGTGCCACTAATGAAAGCGGCTTGAACTGGCCATAACCGCCCTGGAAAAACAAAAGGGGAAGCGACCCAGTTTCAATTTGCAGCTCATGAACGGCACCAAGCACTATGTAGTGATCCCCCGCTTCATAGATCGCCCCTTGCTCACAATCCATCCAAGCGACGCATCCATTGATGATTGGGGACCCAAGAGTAGACATCCGGTAGGATAGGCCCTCAAACTTATCGGGCATTTTGGATGCGAATCTCCTGCATACATCCTCCTGGTCAGCACCAAGAATGCTTACACAAAACTTTTTAGCTGATTCGATCTTAGGCCAACTTGTAGAACTTTTATCAGGCAAAAAAGCGACTAGTGGCGGATCAAGCGACACCGAAGTAAAAGACCCAACCGCCATACCTGCAGCCTTCCCATCTGGTGTAATAGCACTTATTACACACACACCAGTTGGATACTGACCAAGTACTTGTCGAAACCACTTTGGGTTGCTCGCATTTCGCAATTCATCTTGCATTCTTAAACTCCCAAGAGGAGGGTAAATTTAACCCTCCCTTTTCAGCAGATCTCAGTTTTAACGACCAGTCCAAACTGGCTTGCGCTTTTCCATAAAGGCCTTCGCACCTTCATCTCGATCATGAGAATATGCATACTCCTCAATGGGTTCGTACTTGGTAGATAGCGCAACCTCTAATGGATAGTCATATCGGGACAGAACGGCCTGTTTTGCAGCTTGAACTGCTAGTGGAGACGCAGCCATGATTTTTTCTGCCCAACGTCGAGCAGCAGGCATCAAGTCTGCATATTCGACCGTTTCATTGATAAGCCCATAGCGAAGTGCATCATCAGCTTTCATCCGCTCGCCGGTCAGAATCATTGAAAGAGCGACTCGATACGGGAGTTGCCGAATTGAACGGTGCATGATCCCGCATTCACCCATAATGCCGGCCTTGGTCTCTGGCATTCCAAATTGGGCTGTTGTAGCAGCTACGATTACATCTGCACACATGACCATTTCAAAGCCACCACCAAGACAATAGCCTTGCACTGCTGCAATCAAAGGCTTATTCAGATTAAATATTGGTCCACCAACGCCAGTTATTCCACCACCAAAAGCCATCCTTGACTTACGCTCCGCGCCACCGCTTACATCTGCACCCGCGCAAAATGCTTTTTCTCCCTCAGCAGACAAGATTGCTACCCAGATGTCTGGATTTGTGTTGATTTCCTTCCAGATTTTCAACAACTCTTCATCCATCTCACCCGTTACTGAGTTCAACGTCTTCGGGCGATTTAAATGAACAAATGCAATATGCCCTTCGATTTTAAATTCGACATCAGCCATGAATCTACTTTCCTTTCGTATTAGATTGGTCAGCAACCAACGGAGTTGTTGGCGCAACTTTATATTCGGCAATCGCTTGCTTCAAACCAACTTCAGCTATCCAGCCCTTGACTTCAATCACCTCGGGAGACATGTGCAAGAGCGCATCCATTTCAGCAATCGACGCAATTGAATTCTTGAAACCCATTGCCTCTGCAGCCCTGTTGACTGAAAGCTTTTTAATACGCAGTACGCTAGGTGGAGTTCTTGCAATTCTCTCAGCCAAACTTTCAACCGCAGCGATCAGTTGATCTGCGGGCACGCAATGATTAGCCCACCCCCATTCAACTGCAGTTTTTCCATCAATGCTGTTACCCGGAACGAAGCAAAACTCTTTCGCTCTCTTGTGCCCCACCAATGACACCCACGTAGGAGCAATATATCCCCCACCAATAGGTAATGTTGGTTCGCTAATTTTTGCATTGTCGGCAACCACGGTAATGTCGGCAAAAATGCATAGTTGAGCTGCACCCGCCATGCAATAACCATGGACGGCAGCAATCACGGGTTTGGGATGATCCCAAATGGCAAGATAACGATTAACGTTGCGTTGAAGCCTTTCCCGGTCTGCAATTGGGTCTGGTGTGTTGGTGAGCTTTCCCACCTGATCCAAGTCGTAGCCAGAGGAAAAACCCCTACCCTCACCGCGAATCGCCAATACTGGACCGCCCTCAGTTTTCAGACGTTCCAATACTTCAGAAAACTCCTCCAAAAACTCTTGAGAAAGTGCGTTGGCTTTATCTGGACGATTGATCACAATCCAGGTCAAAGGACCTGACTGTTCGATTTTGATGGTGTTGTAATCAAAGCTCACTTTCACAACCCCTTACTCGGCTCGACCGATTGGGACCATTTCCTTAACATGGAAGTCTTTGGAACCCGTAGTACGCAGCTCACGACGCTTGAACTTCCATTGACCGTTCACCTTGACAACCTCATCGTGGTATTGGCCCCAAACATGCGAATCTGGGCGCTCACGACGATACCTATGCCAGGCGTAAAGGATGGAGCGGACATTCGCTTTGTCTGGACTTTGGAACTCAACAACCGTATTCGAAACATGATGGCTAGTAGCTACGAAATAGGAACCAACACCCTCAAGCGTTTTTGCGTATGCCTCGATACCTTCAGCTTTGAAGTTGGGTCCGTACACGACCTCGCAATCTTCAACAAACAAGGAAGCAAGCTCTTTCGGATGGTTCATATCCAAATGAAAAGCGTAACGTGAAATGAGTTCACGAATCTCCTCAGTTTCCAACAGCATGTCCAGTTTACTCATACTACTTGCAGTCATTTTCATCTCCTTTTTGTCAACGTCTGCGTTGATAGTAAATGAGCAAAAATTTCATGTCAACATAAAATTGACGCACAGGTGAAATCACCAAAAAATTTAATCTAACCTTTTGTTTTAAATGTACTTAACTTAATATTACTCAAGAATCATCTTATAAATCTGAGGGTATCGATCAATTATTTCAGTCAACATTTACGTTGATTTTTATGATGCACTGCACTCAAAATTTGAAATTGATGGCAGAATTGAAATTCAATTTTTAAAAGGCAATCTTGTATGCTGAATTACGAAGCCATAGAGGCAGAAATTATCAGACTCACCCCGGATGACACCAAAGACTCTGGTTTGGATCACCTGACCGAAGAGTTCATAAGACTTGCTGTAAGTGCATCAGTTACGAACCTGAACCTAGATCAAAGTGAACACTCAATTTCCAACTGCCTAGAGCTTGGAGCGTCCGGAGAACAGATTCAGGAAATTCTCACTTTGATTAGTGGATTAGGCGTGCACACATTGATGGAAACAGCCTTGATGTTGGTCAGACAGCTCCGGAAAAAGGGTGACGAATTTATCGATGCTCCATTAGATCCCTACAGACTGGGTCTGTGGGAGAAATACGTAGGAACAAATGCTTATTGGCTGAAGTTCGAAGAAGAAGTGCCCGGATTTCTCAATTCAATTTTGAGACTATCACCAGATACTTTTGAAGCCTTCTTCATATACTGCAGCATCCCCTGGCGCTCAAATTATCTGCCTGCATTGACCAAGGAATTGGTATCCCTTGCGGTAGACACTTCCACAACCCATCGATACTGGCCTGGATTCAAACTTCACCTGAATAATGCAATCAAACTTGGAGCTAATAGACACATGCTGCTAGCGACACTCCAAATAGCAAAATCCAGCACACTTCATCATGGTATCGGACCCAAATGATACGTCTGACAAAAATAAAAACCCCGTAAAAATTACGGGGTTTTTATTTTTGAGGGAGCAGAAGATTCAAATTTTCTTTTGATCTGGCAATAGAACACTGGCTAACGCAGGAATCAAAATCAAGGCACCAAGCATGTTCCACACAAACATGAATGCCAGCAAAATACCCATATCAGCCTGAAATTTAATTGGTGACCAAATCCAGGTGATCACAGCGGCCGCAAGCGTAATACCAATCAGCGCAACGACCTTCCCAGTAAACTCCACTGCATTGACAAAAGACTGCTTCAATGGCAAACCAGTTCGTTGCTGCATCAGGTGCACTGTCAATAAATACAAGGAATAATCCACCCCGATACCAACACCTAGTGCAACAACTGGCAATGTGGCCACTTTAACGCCTATCCCAAGATAGACCATTAATGCTTCGCAGAGTACGGATGTAACAATCAAAGGAACCACCGCTACAACGACCGCCCTCCAACTACGGAAAGTGATGAAACACAAAATAATCACAGCAGCATACACATACAACAACATGGTTCGGTTGGCTTTCTTCACCGTTATGTTCGTTGCAGCCTCTATACCGGCGTTGCCAGCGGCCAGAAGAAATTGTCGGTCTTCTGTATTGTGCTCTGCAGCAAACTTCTCTACTGCGGCAACCACACGGTCCAAGGTTTCAGCCTTGTGATCAGCAAGATATGCAATAAGGGGTGTTACCGACCGGCTCTCGTTGATCATCTCCGGATTCGAGTCAAACACATAGTTCAAAGCGTCATTAATTACAAACGGATCTCGGTTTATGGTTACCCATTTCTCCGAACCCTCAAACCCGGCTGCTGTGTATGACCTCCCCAAACTCGAGGCAGAAATCGTAGTTTGTACGCCTGGGATATCTCTTAGAATTTCCTCCAACCGGTCAATTTCGAGCATCGTGGCGTAATCAACAAGCCCACGCTCTTTGGTTCTTACAATTACCGCGAATTGATCGCTTGAAAGCTGATAATTGGACGTAATAAAAGCATTGTCTTTGTTGTAGGTGGAGTCAGGTCGAAGTTCTGGAGCTCCAGCATCCAAATCACCAATCTGTAACTTTGTTGCCGTGTACAAACCGAAGATCGTCATCAACAAAGCCATAGCCAGCACGGGATAGGCGTACTTGCGTTCTGTAAATTTCCCTAAAAAAGTTGCGAAGGGATGATCTCCCGCTTCTACTCTCAGAGTACGAGCTGCTGCCTTTGGACTCACGCTGCTGTAGGAAAGCATGATGGGCAATAAAATCAGATTGGTGAAGATAAGTACCGCCACACCGATACTTGCCGAGATAGCAAGCCCACGAATTACCGGAATATCGATGATGGTAAGGACTGCAAAACCAACCGCATCGGCAACCAGCGCAGTCAATCCAGCCAAGAACAAACGTCGAAATGTATACCTTGCTGCGACGTACTTGTGTGTGCCTCGACCAATGTCTTGCATGATACCGTTCATTTTCTGGGCACCGTGCGATACACCAATCGCAAAGATCAAGAACGGAACCAATACCGAGTAGGGATCCAACACCATCCCGGCCAATTGCATCAATCCTAATTGCCAAATCACAGCGACCACGGAGCACAGCACAACAAGAATGGTGCTCCTTACGCAACGTGTGTAAATGTAGATAATGAATGTGGTGATTACTGCGGCGTAGAAAAAGTAGGTGAACACTTCCAACATGCCGTGGATAAGATCACCCACAAGTTGCGCAAATCCAATTACATGAATTTTTACTCCGCGACTTTCGTACTCCTCGCGGATGTCGTACAGAGTGTCGCGGAATTCTTTGTAGTCGAGTTTTTGCCCAGTTGACGCATCAATCTCGACAAGAGGCATAAAAATCATGCTCGATTTTTGATTGTTCGCCACCAAGGAACCAATGATCCCTGACCGATTTACGTTAAATCGAAGCGCTTCAATACTTTCCGCGGAACCATCGTAGGTATCGGGCATGACAGAGCCGCCCTTGTAACCTTCCTCAGTAATTTCTGTCCACCGAACGACTGGCATCCACAAGGATTTCATAAACGATCGATCAACACCTGGAATGAGGAAAACCTTGTCGTTTATCTCTTTTAAAGTCTGCAGATATTCAGGGTCGTAGATATTGCCGTTTACATTCTCTACAACAATACGAACAGAGTTGCCCAACCCACCCAATGAAGTTGCGTTGTCACGATAGTTCTGAACGAAACTATGCGAGTTGGGCATCATATCGTCAAAACTGGCATTTATTGTGAGATCAGTCGCCTTGTAACCCAGGAATAGAGTCAGCAACAAGCAAATGACACTCAGTACAACGCGGTTATTGAATATGAGCCTTTCAACAATACTGCCAGACTTTGAATCGAATTCGGATAGAGACCTAACCACGGGCATTTGATCTAATGAATTATCTACTTGCATAGTATTTGTTTAGTTACTTTTGAATGTTAGCTTCGACAGGCAAGTCGATATTTTCAACCCGAATACCTTGAAGGCCAGTGAGAACCAGATTTCCCTTTTCATTAAAAATGAGACCTGTATATCGCATTGGGGCATTTGGTGACATCACTTCAAATTGTTTACTCTCAAGATCTTTGAAGAGGATTCGTCCGGTGCTGGTGGTTAGTACGGTCAAATTTAGGTTTGAAGCGGCCCCAGTGATCGTTGCATTGGATGGCATCGGATAGGGTTCCCAAGTAGCGCCGCTATCAAGGCTCTGGTATGTAACACCACGCAGACCAAATGCAAATAATGATTTATTTGACTGCACAATTCCAAAGAAACTTCCGTTGTAGCCAGTTTGTACTTCCCTGAACTCTTGGGAACTTGGATCAAGTGTGTAAACCCTTCCACGTTCACCAACAATGAAAGTTCTACCCATTAAGGTTCTCACACCGTTGAGATTTAGTACCTCTTCGTTCTGAATTCTATGCATCCACGGTAGCCAAGTTTTTCCACCATCAGTTGTCTTTGCCAATAAGCCAAACGAACCAACGACATAGCCTGTATTTAGATCATCAAACCACACATCTAAGAATGGCAAGGCTGGGCCAGCTACATAATTCTGCTCAACCATCCGCAACATTTTTTCGCGATCGAACTCTTCGGTATTATTTGGATCGCTGTAAAAATCCTTAAATTGTTGAGCTGCAATTCGACCATCAAACTGCTTCTCCCAAGTTTTTCCGGCGTCCTTCGTATTAAGAATTACACCGTCGTGTCCCACTACCCAACCATCTTTTTCTGTTGGAAAACTAATTGACAACAGATCAGACTGAACCGGGACATTACTCTGGACCCAAGTAGAACCACCATCATTCGATGTTGCTATCATCCCTCTAGAGCCCACAGCTACCAGAGACGTCCCTGCTTTCGCAATGCTGAGAAAAGGACGCTTCACAATATCGGTGCGCATCACAGCTGGATAATCAAGGGGATCCTTAAATTTGGACTCCGCATGCACCGCGTTGGCCCCAACCATTACAGAAACCAGCAAAAGGCTCACAGACAAGAAAACCTTTCTCATACTGGATAACACTCCAAAAATAGAACTACTGTTATGAAAATCAGGGAAGGTCAGGGAGATACAATTGACTTGTATCTCCCCTACTTCGTTGAAGAACGCTAATTAAAAAATTAGCGAACACTACCGGCCGCTACAGCCTGAGGAGTCAGTTTGATTGGCAAACCTTCGTGAGAAGTGTAGCTGCGAACAAAGTTGCCAGGCTCACCACGAACAGCATTCAGCACTGTGTAGTTGCCTTTGATCAAATCAGTAAAGGTCCATGAATCGTTGTTCACTCCACCAACATCATATGTTGGGAAAGTGTACAGGTTACCAACACGCCAAAGCTTGCCGCCATTGTCATAGGACTCGGTTCCCACCAAACACCAGCAATCTTCTTCGATGTAAAAAGTACGTTTGCTGTATACATGGCGAGCGTCAGGTTTGCGCGTTGCATCCACAACCCAAACTCGACGCTTCTCAAAGCGCATGCTTTCAGGGGTCAAGTGCTTGGGTCCGATTGAATCCTTAACTGTTCCATTTGTTACTCCGAATACGTTGTATGGAACGATCAATTCTTTCTTTCCGACAAGCTTGAAATCAAACCTGTCCATACGGCCGGTGAACCCATGCACTTCATCCCACAATAGAACACCACCATAGGCAGCAATTGGAATGTCATACGCAAATTCTGGCGCAGCACGTACACGGCGCTGACCTGGGGTGTAAAACCATACTTTCTGACCACCATCTGAGGCGTCGTGCATGTAGTAGTTCAAGAATACAATGCCAGCAGCAGATGGAGGATCAATCTGTGTTGCCGAAAAACCATGAACTGCGTTGAAGGTCAGCTCACGCATCTTGCCGGTTTTTTCATACCAAGGATGTACGTAGTACTCATTGGGTGTTGGCAACTTAGACAGGTTCCCACCGGTGTCAACCAGGTAGGCAGACGCCGTGGTGTGAGTAACAGCAGCGGTGTAGTGGAAAAAGTAATTCCACATGACTTCGTAGCCGTTCTTTGGAATCGGGAAGGGAATACCGGCAAAAGGTTCATTGTTTTGAGCTGCACCAATTACAGCGTCGCCCATGATGCTACCGCCAAGCTTGGCCGTTGTTGCATTTTTAACAGTATTCTCTTTTACCCAGTCTGGATACCAAACACTGCGTCGAGTTGGATAAACATCAACACGGTAGCTGTCTGGAAAGCTGGACAACATTGCTTTGGTACCAGGTGTCAAAAGATCGGCATACTGCGACATATTTTTAGAGTCGATTTTAACAACCGGTTTGTCGTCCTTGAATGGATCGACATAGGTCTTCGATTCTTTGGTCCAGCCGGCTGGAGCTTTTTGAACTCCACCAGTGTAGGCTGGGATTGAACCATCGGCATTGGCACCCTTCACAGCACCAAACTCTGTCAGCGTTGTACCCAGTTGTTTCGCTTCCTCAGCAGTAACAGCCGCAGATGCGTTTGCAGAAAAGGCAAGCACCAAACCTGCCGCAAGCGCCTTCATATATAAATACTTATGTTGTTTCATTTTATGTCTCCAACTAAAACTTAGAATGATGTCTTTACAGTGAGCTGGATCCAGCCCTTGTCGTTCAAAGCCTTCGGACCGTTACTGCTGGCATACTGCTCGAGGCCAAATGCATTGGTCGTTGTAGGACCTGGATTCCAGTGGTAGCCGTTGTATGCCAATGACACACTGTGCTTGCCTTGGTAGGTACCTTTGATGCCGAGAGAATAAATAGCAGCACCTTCAGCATAGAAACCACCAGCGGAATATGCAGGGTTTCCGTTAATGCCATAGGTCAAAGACATTGGCGAACTCAGATCCCAACCTGGAAATACTTGAAGCCACTGAGGTTCAAACAACATTGCAACAGCCAGGGCACGATCCGTACCACATCCATCTTCCTTACGACCATTTACACAAGTACCTCGACCGACACCGTGGTAAACCGCTTCGGTAGAGGCGTCCACATCAAGCAACTCTGTGTAGCTAAGCTCAGCCAACAAAATACCTGTGTCATAAAGCGCTGTGTCACCTAGCTGAACAAAGGTATTCGCGATGATGTTATACAGGTCACCCTTCGCACCCTTGGGAAAATTTTCGCCATTCTGATTTATACCAGCTACGCTGTTCAAGCCAGTATCTTCACGATAGGAAAATTCAAAACCAGTACTGATCGCTCCGAAGGAACGCTCATAACTAAGACCATACAATTTTGTCTTTTCCGCGTAAGACAAATTTGCTCCGCTCGCGTCAATCAAGATCCATGGGTTTACATCATCAAATTGACGATAATAGAACCCAAGGTCACCTTGAGCCCATTCGGGAGACCAAGCAACCTTTACACCAAAGTTATCATTGTTATCCTTTGGCTTTCGTTCAATAGCCAAGGGGCCAATGCCTGGAAAAGAAACTGGACCACGGTACGAAATGTCTGCAGGCGCCAGGTAGGTACCTGACTCAGGATACCGATTACCTTCAAACTCTAAGAAATATTGACCGGAAATAGAAAGCTCGGGAGACAACTCTACCGTACCCAATAACTGCTGACGGGGAAGGAACAACTCTTTTACCTCAGACCCGGGCTGAGTGAAACCTTTGATGAAGTCGATCGGCGACTGAGAATAAGCAATGTTCGAAAAACCGAAGAACAAACCATTGCCCCAAAACTGAGTCAAACGACCTGCCTTCAAATAGACTGGCTTATCGCCAATTGTAGTGTTTTTGAACACAAAGGCATCCAGAAGCTCCGCACCCTGAAGGTGATACTTCTTTGTGTAATCGGAGTATTGGCCACTTGGGTAAGGAGTAATTGCACCCATGAAGGCTGGATTGGACTTCACCTCATTGTCATACGCAAAGTCTTTCCACAATGATCCAGTTACTCGGAAACCGGTATTGTCCTTGTAAGCACCCTGAAACTCGACGAGAGCTTGAAGGCGGTTGGTAACCATATCGCCTTTATCAAACTTGTAATTCGATGCAGCATGCAAAGGATCGTTACCAATACGATCATCCCTGTTTTGCGCTCTCCAACCGGCAGTGTATTGAACGCTGGTATCCAGGTTCAAATTCCATTCAGGCGACGTTTCGAACTTATAAGCGAAAGCATCGCTTGAAGTACCTAGCATGCCGATGATCGCCAATGCCACTCCAGTCTGGAACGTGGCAAAGCCGTGACGCTTTGTCTTCCTCATTACCATCTCCTTTTTTGTTTATTTATGTGCAGCTTGGATTAAAAAACTTGTATAGATCCGTTACCCGCCACAGCCATGAACCTCTTTTCGGGCCTGACGTGTTGTTCGACATCATGGATTAGCGGCTGGCTCGAACTAAAAAAACCCCAGCAGAAAATTCCTTGCGATGCACGTTAGAAAGAATGCTCTAACATGCAATAAATGTCAACACTGATGTTGATAGTTTTTTAGGCAAAAAGTTTTCTTATATTTATATTCAGCAATACTACTGCAAACCATTGATTACAAACATTTATTTGTTTTGAGGAAAATTGGAACTGAGCCAGAAAATCAATCACTCCATATATTCAAACTAAAACGTTGACTATCAACTACCCCGTTGATAGATTGAACAATCAACTAATCTTGACGAAAAAAACAACACATGAGTTCAAAATCGGACACGCCGAAGAGGCTGTTTATTGCAAACAGAGGCGAAATTGCTGTGAGAGTAATTCGCGCAGCTAGTGAGTTGGGAATCCAGACAGTGGCCGTTTTCTCAGAGGACGATATTCATTGCCTGCATACCAAATTGGCAGACAGCAGTCACCCACTCTCTGGTAGAGGTAGCAAGGCCTACTTAGATATAGATCAACTCATAAAGATAGCCATCTCTGAGGACTGTGATTTGCTACATCCCGGCTACGGATTTCTGAGTGAAAACCCGCTACTAGCTCAAGCATGCGAACAGACTGGAATTTCGTTTGTAGGTCCTGCATCAAATGTCCTTGCAATGCTTGGCGACAAGGCAAGAGCAAAATCGTGGGCTGCAAATCAAGGTATCCCTGTTTGCAACGGGATAGACAAGGTTACAAATGTCGACGAGTTGAGGGCGTATTTAGAGTCACTACCTAAAGGTAGCAAGGCAATGCTTAAAGCATGCGCCGGTGGTGGAGGGCGTGGAATACGATTGGTCGAGTTGAACGACGATCTCCACAAAGCGATCGCAGATTGCAGGAGAGAGGCTTTAGTATATTTTTCGAACGATCAACTGCTTGCAGAAAGCTATATTGAGAACGCCAGGCATATTGAAATTCAAATAATTGGGGATGGCCTTGGGAATATTCGACACGCCGGAGAGAGGGAGTGCAGTATTCAAAGGAAAAACCAGAAACTTATCGAATTCACACCCAGCTTTTTTATCCCTGAAACTATCAGGGAAAAACTAATTGCATACTCGGTCAATTATGCCTCTAGCCTTAAGCTGAAAGGGATTTGTACCGTCGAGTATCTAGTGTCATTCAATGCAACAAGCGGATGGAACATCGCTTTTATGGAGGTCAATCCTAGACTCCAAGTAGAGCACCCCATCACAGAAGCTGCATACGGAATTGATCTGGTTAAAATTCAATTAGGAATCGCTCTAAACCTTGGCTTTGAGGAACTTGGACTTAAAGAAAATCCGCGTGAACTGGGTATCTCCGCAATGCAGGTACGGATCAACGCAGAACAGATGGATGAAATGGGTTCTCTGGTTCCATCCAGCGGCAGGCTATGCATATTCAGACCACCAACGCATCCCGACTTAAGGGTTGATACGCATTGTTATGAGGGATACGAAACAGGTCCGCGGTTTGACTCTCTGTTAGCCAAGCTCATCGTCCAAAGCTCTACTAGAAGTCTAGAGAGTCTCGCAAAACAAGCGTGTTGTTATCTTGAGCAATTCCATATTCAAGGGGTTGAATGGAATCGTTCCGACTTACTTCGGCTGCTCAACCACGAGAAAATTCTGGGTGATCAGTTACACACAAAAATAGTCGACGAAATTCTTAAGCCGAAGATAACTCATATCCCTAAATCATCACCTTCTGCAGACCTTTCAAATTGTTTAGACGAACCATTGATTTATGCGCCATTTGCCGGTGTCATTCGTCAAGTATTCGTTAAGCAAGGCTCAAAAGTGTACAAAGGACAGGTGCTGGCAGTAATTGAGGCTATGAAAATGGAAACACAAATCTATGCCCCGTACTCGGCGGAAGTGGCACAGATCAATTGTCAAACCGATCAAAATATTGAGAAGCATGAATTACTGTTCAAGCTTTTACCAGTGGGTAACGACTCAGAAAACATAGAACAGGAAACGACTCTGCTTGAAATCAATACCCCAAGAGAGTCTTGCGTAAATCTGCATTTGCGAAAACAGCAACTTCTCGACATCAATCGTACAGACAAAATAGCCAAGCGATTGCAACAGGGGAAGCTTAGCGCCCGACAAGTTATTGAACAATTGGTTGAACCAGGTAGCTTTAGAGAGTACGGTGCTTTGGTGATTGCAGCTCAACGCCAAAGACGCTCAATCAAAGAGCTTGAAGAACTGTCTCCTGGAGACGGACTTATTACCGGCATAGGTCAAATTCGTAGCTCCACCGAAAACGAAAAATTAATTACTGTAGCCATCGCGATTTACGACAACTCGGTATTTGCTGGTACACAGGGTTACATGGGACACCGGAAAATCGAACGACTGTTCTCGCTTGCCAGAGATCGAGGTTATCCAGTGATTTTATTTGCAGAAGGAGGCGGCGGTCGACCAGGCGATATAGACGCTTACAGGGCAATCGGGTTTGACATGATGCCGTTCGTTAGCCTTGCACAACTCAACGGTCATGTTCCGATAATTGGTATAGCTACCGGTAGCTGCTTTGCGGGCAATGCCGCATTTCTCGGTTGTAGTGACTTAATTATTGCAACCTCGAAATCAAATATTGGAATGGCTGGACCAGCAATGATTGAAGGTGCAGGTTTGGGTCAATTCAAAGCTGGAGAAATCGGTTCCAGCGATGTACAAACCCAAAGTGGTGTGATTGATATATTGGTTGATTCTGACATTGAGGCCATCGCTCGAACCAAAGCAATATTGTCGTACGTATTCAATACAGAAATGAATTGGACAGCCCATGACCAGCACCAATTACAAAGCCTGATACCAGTAGCCCCAAATCAGGGATTTGATATTCGTCAGCTCGTCAGCACTCTGTGCGATAAAAAAAGCGTCATGGAACTTCGAAGTAATTTTGGTAAAGCCATCGCGACATTCATCGCTCGCGTGGAAGGAAGGTCAATCGGTATAGTTGCAAATGACTGCTTGTTCAATGGCGGCGCCATCGATTCAGATGCTGCCGATAAATTTTCTCGCTTTCTTAACTTATGCAACTTTTATCGCTTACCTGTTTTAACACTCTGTGATACACCAGGATTCATGGTTGGCCCAGAAGCTGAAAAAACAGCCACAGTTCGTCATGCCGCACGGATTCTTGTTTCGGCCGCAAAGTTAACGGTTCCGATGATGACCGTCATCATTAGGAAGTCTTTCGGTTTGGGAGCTCAAGCAATGGCTGGTGGCAGTTTCCATAGACCCACTGCGACATTGTCATGGCCTGACGCCACCTATGGCGCAATGGGGTTGGAGGGTGCGGTAAAACTCGGTTTTAAGAAAGAGCTTGATTCGATATCTGACCCAGCTATGCGAGAACTACGATTTTCAGAATTACTCCAAGAATTTCAAGCAAAAGGTTCAGCGATCAATGTTGCGAGTTATTTTGAGGTTGATGATGTTATAGATCCTGCAGAAACCCGAGGCTGGATCTCAAAAATACTGGTTAACGACCCACACGAGGCACCAGATCAAAAGAACCACTGTCATTTGGATCCTTGGTAAAAAAACACCCCCATGTCAATCAAGACTAAGGGGGTCAAAAGACGCTACTTACGCAGGAGCAAACTACTTCAAAAATCATGCCTTTTCAAAGATCAAAGCGATACCCTGACCACCGCCAATACACATAGTGACCAAAGCATATCGGCCATTGATCCTGTGGAGCTCATAAATCGCTTTCAAAGCAATAATTACCCCAGTAGCGCCTACCGGATGTCCAAGGGAAATTCCAGAGCCATTCGGATTAACTTTTTTGGGATCAAAGTTTAATTCCCTGGATACTGCACATGCTTGTGCAGCAAAGGCTTCATTGGATTCAATTACATCCATGTCTTCGACACGTAACCCAGTGGACTGAAGAACCTTGCGGCTTGCCGGTACAGGTCCGATCCCCATGTAAAGCGGGTCCACCCCCGCGTGGGCGTAACCGACCAACCTGGCCAAGGGTTTCAATCCGTTGGAATTGGCATAGTGCTCATCTGCCAGAACCATGGCAGCAGCACCGTCATTGATTCCTGATGCATTACCTGCCGTCACTAAACCATCTTTCTTAAATACTGGCCTCATGGCTGATAATTCTTCAATGCTCGTCGAACGACGAACGTGCTCATCAACCTCGAAAGCGACTTCCATTCGCTTCTGAAGTATTTTGATCGGAACAATTTGCTCCTTGAAATATCCATTATCGATGGCGTGGATGGCCCTACGTTGACTTTCAAAAGCCAATTCATCCTGCGTTTGACGCGAAATGCCGTAACGCTCAGCGACATTTTCTGCAGTAATCCCCATATGAACTTTTTTCCAAGGGTCATGAAGTATGCCGGTCATGAAATCAAGCACTTCTGTGTTGCCCATTCTCGCGCCCCAGCGAGCCGACGGAAGCATATACAAACCCCGACTCATTGACTCCGCTCCAGCAGCCACTGCTACTTGAGTATCACCCATGGCAATAGACTGCGAAGACGAAATGATGGCCTGTATACCGGAGCCACAGAGTCTATTCACGTTAAATGCAGGTGTTTCAATTGGGAGTCCTGAGTCAATAGCGGCAACTCGGCTTAAATAGGCATCACGTGGTTCAGTTGGAACTACATTGCCCATTACGACGTGCCCAACATCCTCGACTCTCACGTTCGATTGTGCAACGGCAGCGCGCACAACCTCGGTCGCTAGAGTCGATAGAGGAATATCCTTCAATGAGCCGCCAAAAGAGCCAATCGCAGTTCGCTTAGCCCCCAGAACCATCACATTCTTCTTGTACATTATTAGTCACCCGATTTGAAAATTAGATTCAACGATGCTGAAAATCTGGAGATCTCTTTTCAACAAAAGCAGCCATTCCTTCTTTCTGATCGCAAGTTGCAAACATCGAATGAAATTGTCGACGTTCAAACAATAGCCCTTCAGAAAGAGTCGACTCATAAGCCCTATTGATTGACTCTTTTGCAGCCATCAAGCTGGGAAGGGATCGAGAGGCAATCACTTCAGCCAGTTCGATCACTTCGTCTTCAAAACGCTCTAGCGGCAAAATGCGAGACACCAAACCTGATTTCTCTGCTTCCACTGCATCAATCATTTTGCCAGTCAAGACCATGTCCATGGCTTTGTACTTTGATAAGGTTCTTGGAAGTCGCTGAGTACCGCCTGCGCCGGGGATAATTCCAAGCTTGATTTCTGGTTGGCCAAATTTCGCAGACTCAGATGCCACAATTAAATCGCACATCATTGCGAGTTCGCATCCACCACCCAGTGCAAATCCTGAAACCGCAGCAATCACTGGCTTTCTGATTTTCAAGATTGTTTCCCAATTACGGGAGATAAAATTTGAGTTAAATGCCTCTGAGTAACTAAAGTCTTTCATTTCTCCGATGTCAGCACCAGCAGCGAAAACTTTTGGGCCACCGGTAATGACGATACAGCGAATATCTCCATCAGCTTCAAGCTCGACCAGAGCTTGACCCAACTTGTTCATCAACTCATCGTTTAGTGCGTTAAGCTGTTTCGGCCTGTTCAAACGCACAATACCCACAGGGCCTAAACGATCAATCAAAATTACGCCTTCTGACATACTTCACCTTTCTTTTGAATCCAGAGAACATCCTTCAATCCGTTACAGCGATTCAACTCGCGCGCAAAGACGAATAAGAAATCTGACAGACGATTCAGGTACTTTCTTAGGGGCTCACCAATCTCCTCTCCTTCGCGGGAAAGCCGAATAACCACTCGCTCCGCATTACGACATGCAGTTCTGGCAAAGTGAGCCAAACTTGCCGAGAATCCCCCACCAGGGAGAATGAAATCCTCTAGCCTCCCGAGATTTTCATTAATGGAGTCCAGTTGAGATTCGAGTCTAAGTACGTGCGTTTCGGATATTCGGGTGAATCCGGGGATACACAACTCAGCTCCCAAATCAAACAGATCATGCTGGATATCAGAGATCATCTCGGACAAATGGATTGGGACATCAGGACTGGCGATCAACATTCCCAAAATAGAGTTCAAATGATCAACCTGTCCCATGGCCTCTACACGCGTTGAATCCTTGTCAACACGTGAACCATCCCCAAGACCGGTTGTTCCGTCATCTCCGGTCTTGGTGTAAATTTTCGTCAAACGATTACCCATTTTTTTCCGCTTTAAGTTGAAATTAAATGACCCTACTTCGATTTTTAACCGACTGAACAACCTTCTCAATTTCCTCAGGTCTCATGCTGTCAGCGACTTTCTGGCAATAATTCAACAGGCCAGCAGGTACATCGACTCCCATGCACTCAGCTTGAAGACAACGTATCAAAGCAAGTCTTCGGTGCCCGAAGCGCACAGATCTTTCCAAGAGAAGAATCACGGCATTTAACTCTCTGTTTTCATTGACTGCTGCCTTCAGAGAAGTAACCAATTGTCGACGCGTCGGCTTCATTTCTACCACGCACTGTCCGGGTAATTCAGGGCAAATTCACCACCATTCCTGATTCCGCAAGACATGGCAACGGCCTGTGGTAAAACTTGTTCAGCAAAAAAGAGGGCCGAAGAAATCACAGCACTGCCAGTGGAGTCAAGCTCCTCAACGTTTGAGAGGATGGCATTAAGACGACGTGCATGCATCCAGGCACCACAGATCAAACCCCACATTTGTAGGTAGGGTACGGAACCGGCATAAACTTCTCGAGGTGCCTCTCTACTCTTTCCCAACATCCAGTTCAAAACCAGCTTCATTTCAACCAATGCAAACTCTAGTTGCTCGGTCATGATTGAACAGGCTGGATGATTGATGCTGCTGAGCATGCTGATTTCCTGCCCAATTTCCTCAAGTAGCCTGTAAGCCTCCCCAGCAGAGTCGCGGAGTGTTTTTCTACCAACCAGGTCATTGGCTTGAATAGCCGTAGTGCCTTCATAAATAGTCACGATTCGGGCATCACGGTAATGTTGAGCGACGCCAGTTTCCTCAATGAACCCCATCCCGCCGAATACCTGAATGGCATCATAAGTAATGTCTTGGGCAACCTCAGTAAACCAGCCCTTCAAGACTGGAATCAGAAACTCTAATCTGGACTGAGCAGCACTTCGTTCGGTAGATTCAACTTTACTGCTGTGACACACATCTCGCTGCATAGCGACGTACATAGCCAGCGCTCTCATCGCCTCGATCTTCGACTTCATTGAAAGTAACAAACGCCGAATGTCTGGATGACGAATGATTGTCGAGCCTTTAGCACCGGGCTCACCAACTGCACCTCCCTGAACTCGCTCTTTTGCGTAGGACAGCGCATGTAAATAGGCCCGAGAAGAGATGGATAAGCCTTGTATCCCAACGGAGAAACGAGCATCGTTCATCATGATGAACATGTACTCAAGGCCACGATTCTCTTCACCGATCAGATAACCAATCGCTGAATCGACTTCCCCGAATTGCATCACAGCAGTCGGGCTTCCATGGATACCCAACTTGTGCTCAATGGACACACATTTCAAATCGTTTCTATCGCCAAGGGTTCCATCGTCATTGACCAGAAATTTAGGAACAAGAAACAAGGAAAGACCTTTCACGCCGGTCGGACCGCCCGCAACTCGTGCAAGAACAAGATGGACTATATTTTCAGCAAGATCATGTTCACCATAGGTAATAAAAATTTTCTGTCCGGTGATTCGAAATGTCCCATCGCCTGCAGGTATGGCCTTGGTTTGAATCGCACCCAAATCTGAACCGGCGGAAGGCTCAGTAATGTTCATAGTGCCAGTCCACTCGCCGCTTACCAATTTCGGCAAGTAGAGGGATTTTTGCTGATCGCTACCCGCAGTGAGTAAAGCTTCAATTGCACCATTCGTAAGCATGGGGCACAAAGCAAAACTCATATTGGCTGCATGCCATATCTCGTCCACCATTGTGGATACAGTCGACGACAAGGCCTGACCGCCATACTGCTCGGGGAAACGTAGACCGTTCCAACCCCCTTCACAGAACTCTTGATAGGCCGCCTTGAAGCCTTGAGGTGTCTGAACTTCACCATCCGTCCAGGTTGCACCTTCGACATCGCCTGACCAATTCAAGGGTCCCAGTTTGTCGGTGGCCAACTTTCCAGCCTCTTCTGCGACAGCAATTGCCAGATCGGCGTCCTGCTCCAACCCACAATGCTGCAGGTGTTTATTTATATTAAAAACTTGATTCAACAAAAAACTAAAATCATCCAACGGGGGCGAATATTGATTCATAACAATTTCTTAAATTAATAATTGGTTACATGCTGCGGCGATACTGACCACCCACCTCGAAAAGTGCGTTGCTGATCTGACCAAGTGAACATACGCGTACTGCATCCATTAATGCCTCAAAGACATTTCCATCTTGAACCACCGTAGATTTAAGCCTATCTAGCATCGCGGGCGCACTTGAAGCATTTCGATCTTGAAAGTCAGCCAGACGGCTAAGCTGAGATTGCTTTTCCTGATCGGTGGATCGCGCCAACTCCACTGTCGCAATAGTTGACTCTTCTTTGGGATTACGGAATGTGTTCACTCCAATAATCGGTAGACGGCCGTCGTGTTTAAGCTCTTCGTAGTACATCGACTCTTCCTGGATCTTGCTACGCTGGTAGCCAGTTTCCATTGCACCCAGAACACCTCCACGCTCAGCGATCCTTTCAAACTCTTTAAGTACCGCCTCTTCTACCAGATCGGTGAGTTCCTCAATAATGAAACTTCCTTGGCTTGGATTCTCATTCTTGGCAAGCCCCCATTCTCTGTTGATGATCAATTGGATCGCCAAAGCGCGGCGCACGGATTCGTCTGTAGGTGTGGTGATTGCTTCATCGTATGCATTCGTATGTAGGGAATTACAGTTGTCATAGATGGCAATCAACGCCTGTAAGGTAGTACGAATGTCATTGAAGTCAATTTCCTGAGCATGCAAAGAACGCCCAGATGTTTGAATGTGATATTTAAGTTTCTGGCTGCGATCGTTTGCACCATACTTGTCTCTCATCGCCACCGCCCAAATGCGACGGGCAACACGACCTAGCACCGTGTACTCTGGATCCATTCCGTTGGAGAAAAAGAAGGACAAATTAGGAGCAAAGTCATCAATACTCATTCCGCGCGCTAAATATGCCTCGACATAGGTGAAGCCATTTGAAAGCGTGAAGGCAAGCTGCGAAATGGGATTAGCACCGGCTTCTGCGATGTGATATCCGGAGATTGATACTGAGTAAAAGTTACGAACCTGATTCTCAACAAAGTACTGCTGAATATCACCCATCACCTTTAAAGAAAACTCGGTTGAGAAGATACAGGTATTTTGTCCTTGATCCTCTTTCAAAATATCTGCCTGAACTGTTCCACGAACGTTTTTTAATACCCATGCCTTAAGTTGTTGATACTCATCGGGTGTTGGAGAACGACCGTTCTCTTTGACGAATAGCTCCACACGTTGATCAATTGCCGTATTCATAAACATGGCAAGAATTGTCGGTGCTGGACCGTTGATGGTCATTGATACGGAGGTGGTCGGATCACAGAGATCGAAACCGTCATAAAGAACCTTCATATCCTCGAGCGTCGCGATCGATACCCCAGAGTTACCCACCTTGCCGTAGATATCAGGACGCAATGCTGGGTCGGCGCCGTAAAGAGTTACAGAGTCAAAGGCGGTAGACAAGCGCTTTGCATCCATCCCCTGGGAAACAAGCTTAAACCGTCGATTGGTCCTGTAAGCATCACCCTCACCAGCAAACATACGGGTTGGATCTTCCCCCTCACGTTTAAATGGGAATACGCCAGCGGTGTAAGGAAATGAGCCAGGGACATTCTCAAGAAGCAGCCATCGCAAAAGTTCCCCATGATCCTCATATTTCGGAAGGGACACTTTCCGAATACGCGTACCAGAAAGGGATTCAATAATTAGTCGGGTTTTGCTCTCAACGAAAGAGTCACCTTTCCTGATCTGCACGACGTAGTCGTCCCCAGAATAGGATTCTTTAACCTTTGACCAACCCTCAAGAAGCTGATGACAAGCCCCATTGAACTCCGTTCTACGCTCGGCAATTAGATCATCAACCTCAAGATCCCGGCCTACCTTCATCGCCATACGTTTTGTTTCGCTGATCTGTTGGATTTCCCTTGCCAGTACTGACTGCTTTCTGACAAATGTGTGATAGCCCCGGACAGTGTCAGCAATCTCAGCAAGATAACGCGATCTCGAAGTTGGAACTATCGCATTTTTACCTGAGGAACTCCGTACAGACACCCAAGGCAACTTGCCCTGGCGTGCATTCAATCCGAATTCGATCAACTTGGGTAGAAGTCCCTGATACAGCGCAGTGACACCATCATCATTAAATCTTGACGCCTGAGTTCCATAAACTGGCATCTGCTCAGGAGGTACATCAAACTGTTCCCGATTTCTTTGAACTTGCTTACACACATCACGAATTGCGTCCAACGCCCCTTTCCGATCAAACTTGTTGATAACAACAAAATCGGCGAAATCGAGCATGTCAATTTTTTCCAGTTGTGATGCTGCACCAAACTCAGGGGTCATCACATACATCGAAATATCCACATGCGGAACGATCGCGGCATCGCCTTGTCCAATTCCTGATGTTTCGACAATAATCAAATCGAACCCACTGAGCTTGCATGCAGCAATTACATCCGGAAGCGATTGAGAAATTTCAGAACCCGCTTCGCGAGTTGCCAAAGATCTCATGAAAACTCTTGAACCACTGTTCCACGGATTAATCGCATTCATTCGGATTCTGTCACCCAATAGTGCGCCACCCGACTTTCTTCTAGATGGATCAATGGAAATCACTGCGATATTCAGTGTGTCTTCTTGATCCAGGCGAATTCGACGAATCAGTTCATCGGTAAGAGAAGATTTACCTGCCCCTCCCGTACCAGTTATACCCAATACAGGACACTTTACTTTTGAGGCTTCATCTTTGAGTTGAGCCACAATTTTGGGTGCTACTGCACCCACTTCAAGGGCCGTAAGGAATTGAGCCAATTGCCGTGATCGTACTTCGCGATCAGAAATGGTTGTGAACTCCAGGTTCTTAGGAGAGAACGAAGTCAGGTCGATATCACTTCGTTTAATCATGTGCTGGATCATTCCAACCAGCCCCATTTTTTGACCATCCTCAGGACTGAAAATCCTCTCAACGCCGTATGCATGAAGATCAGCAATCTCAGCCGGAACGATCACACCGCCACCACCACCAAAAACTTTGATGTGCGCACCGCCACGCTGCTTTAGAAGGTCGATCATGTATTTGAAATACTCAACATGACCACCTTGATAGCTTGAAACAGCGATGCCCTGCGCATCTTCTTGCAGCGCGGCAGTCACTATTTCCTCAACGGATCTGTTGTGCCCAAGGTGAATCACCTCCGTACCATTGGCCATAAGTATTCGCCGCATGATATTGATCGAAGCATCATGACCATCAAATAACGAAGCCGCTGTTACAAACCTAACTTTATTGTTCAAATTGAGATCAGATGAAGAGGAAATAGTGGAGTTGGTCATAAGTCGGGCTAATCTAGAAATTACGTTAAACGAATTTATCGAACGGATATAAATCCACCGTCCACAGGGATCATCTGTCCCGTCATGAATCTGGATCCTTCACTGGCCAGAAACACAACTACAGGTGCGAGGTCTCGGTCTGGCGTTCCAAACTTGCCCCCCAAAGGAATTGCGTGCCGAGTTTCCGCTTCATGAGCAGCCAACATCTCAGGGCTCAAAGAGGCTCTAAATTCGTCATACAAAGGTGTAGCGACATAAGGAAGCACCGCATTGACCCGAATACCATCAGGGCCCCATTGACGAGCCACCGTTCGAGTCCAACAATGCACAGCAGCTTTGGTAGACGCATACAGGGCATTATTAATTTCCCCAGTCAAACCAGATTCGGAACCAAAGTTGATAATATTTCCGCTGCCACTGGGCTTCATGATTCGATAAGCGGCACCGTTGGTATGCATAGTTCCACGCACATTGACATCGAATAGAAAGTCATACATGTCGTCATCAATGTTCTCGGGGTTACAGTGACGCTGAACACCAGCAACATTAACCAAGACATCCAGTCCATTCATTCTCTGGCTGGCGAGATCAAAGACAGAGTTGACTTGACTTCTGCTCTTGACATCGCAATTCATGTAAAAGGCCCGACTGCGATCCTTTTCCGCCAAGCTGGCAATTACTTTATTGCCAAGTTCATCATTAACATCCAGCGATGCTACCAGCGCGCCTTCTCTTACGAAGGCCCGAACTAGCGACTCACCAATGCCTCTGGCACCACCGGTGACAATAATTTTCTTACCCAAAAGTAACATCCTCTAACCCCTTGTCAAATATTGATCTGATGGATGTAGTTACCAAAGTCTTAAGGTTTTCATTGCAAAAATATACAAGGCAAGACGATATAAGTCAACGCTAATGTTGACAGACAACCAAAAGCTCATCAAGATTACTTCTTCAGAAAAACATCAAAAAATGTTTTATTTTTCAACGACTCTGAATTACTACGAAAAGAGATTTTTTGTCATATCAATCAACAAACTTGTTGATTTTTATTTAATAGCAAGTTGTTTACGATCCGAACAGACGGCCATTCATGAGTAAAAAAGCACTGCTAGTAGGAGGATCGGGAGCCAGCGGACTTCACATAGCCCGCGAATTGGAAGCGCGTGGATTTGACGTGACCATCTTCCACACAGGGCAGCATGAATTAAAGGAAATCCAAAGATATGAGCACATTCACGGAGATCCACATTTCAAAGCTTCTATCGAAGAAAAGCTAGGTCAGCAGCAATGGGATTTAACTGTTCTTACTTATGGACGTATCCGAATTCTGGCAGAGCACTTGCGTGAGAGGACAAAACAATTGATCGCCGTCTCTGGATTGCCAGTTGTAGGCGACAAAATTGGAATTCCATTGAAAGAGTCGGATCCCTATCAACTTTTGAATCTTTCTCCGCCAGGTCTTCAAAAGCTCCTACCCAAGATCATAGAAACTGAACAAATGATTCTTAACGATTCAGCCTCTGGATACTACACAGGCTCGGTTGTCAGATATCCGTATCTCTATGGTCCTCACTCCGTTGCACCACTCGAATGGCATGTCATAAAAAGGATTATTGATCGCCGAAAATTCTGGCCGCTATCAGGATCCGGGTTACAGATCTTTGGAAGATGTGCTGCACCGAATGCAGCCCATTTAATAGGTCTAATGATTGATCAGCCAGAGAAAGTTGGTGGCAAGATCTATCACGCTGCAGACGAAGACCAACTCACTTTACGGGAGTGGATTGAACACATCTCCTCATACTTTGATTATAAATTTGAGTTTCTGGATATTCCCTCACAATTGATACCCTTGGACAGTTGCGCATTGCCCATGAGCGGGGACAGTGCATGGATTAGTGCCGAGGACAATAAGCATTCACTTATCCGTCATAGGGTGCCTGTCACCACAAAAGCCAAAATCGAGCTCGGCTACCAAGATGTCGTTGAGGCTAAGAACTGGATTCACTCTACCTGCGAATACTTGATCGAAAACCCACCCCAAATAGATGGAAAACACGGGCGACTAGGGCCAAGAGATTTCAACTATAACGAAGAAGATCAATTGATAAAGTGGTGGAAGGCTTTGAAGGCAACCGTACCAAAATTCCAAACACAAGCCATTCGCCAACACCCGTATGAGCACCCCAAAGAGATAAGTAAACAACTTAGAGGCTGAAAAATAGATGAATGATCAAATTACATTTCTTCTTGATAAGAATGCAATTCAAGAGGTGATCTACACCTACTGCCGAGGCGTCGATCGCTGTGATCCCGACATAGTGAAAACAGCCTATCACTCGGACGCACACGATGATCACGGGTACTGGAGAGGGAATGCACATGATTTTGCGGATTTTGTGGTTAGACGTTTAAAAGATGCAAACATCACAACCACACATTGCGTCACCAATACAATGATTGAAGTGAGTGGGAATGAAGCTTGGGCGGAGTCACAAATTATGGCTACGCTACTGCGCCGAAACACCACGCCTTTAAAGGTCGATGTAATGGGCGCTCGATATCTGGACACATTCTCAAAAAGACAGGGGCAGTGGAAAATATCTCACCGGGTTGTCTGCCTTGACTGGCATAAAGTAGAAACTTGGCCGGAGCCAGACCTTCCAATCGACACAAGCAAGTTTCTCTGGGGTTCAAGAGATAGGAATGATCCAGTGTACGAAATGATCCTGAAAGGTCAATTACCGAAAAGAGTGTGACCTGTCTTCTATCAATTGACTGAGCATTAAAGGAAATATGAATGAAAGCCATCATATGTGAGAATTATTGCGACCCTGATGAACTCACAGTTGCACACCTTCCTACACCTACGCCTGAAGACAATCAGGTGTTGGTAAAAGTTCTCGCGGCTGGAGTGAATTTTCCCGACACATTGATCATTCAAGGAAAATACCAGCTTAAACCCCCATTTCCTTTTGCTCCAGGTTTTGAAGTAGTTGGTGAGGTCATTGAATGCGGCGCCCACGTGCGATCCATCAAAATGGGTGACAAAATAGTAGGACTCGCAGCAAATGGTCATGGCGCATTTGCCGAAATGGCCGTAGTAAATGCATCTGAAGCTATTTCAGTACCAAATGAAGTGAATCACCTTGATGCAGTGGCAATCTATACCGCTGCAGGAACCAGTTTTCACGCACTGCACAATCGAGCTAACCTATCACCCCACGAGTTCCTGCTTGTCAACGGCGCGGCTGGGGGTGTAGGGTTGACTGCAGTACAAATTGGAAAATCGTTGGGGGCAACAGTAATCGCAGCGGCAAGCTCAAAGCAAAAACTTAAAATTGCCTCGGAAAATGGAGCGGATTTCCTGATTGATTATCAGACTCAAGACATTAAACAAGAGATAAATCGAATCACAAATGGGTATGGGCTCGATGTATGCCTCGACCCGGTAGGCGGAGAAATATTTAATACCGTAAGCAGGTGTATGGCTTGGGGCGGTCGGCTTCTCACCGTGGGATTTGCATCAGGGCAAATTCCAACACTACCTGCTAACCTTGCTCTCCTGAAAGGATACAGCTTGGTTGGTGTGTATTGGGGAGAATCAATCAAGAGGAACTCAAATCAACACAAGACGAATTTTGTCGAGATATTTGAACTTTTGAGAATAAAAAAAATAAAGCCCAACATTCATAAGATTTATGCTTTGGCAGAGGTACCGACAGCACTTGCCGAGATATCAAATCGACAAATCAATGGCAAGCTAATCATCGACTTGTCGAAATAAAATCCACCTATCATTGCGCCATCATCCCGGCATCAACAAGGTATTCACTCCCTGTGATGTAAGACGCTTCATCAGAAGCCAAAAACAGCACAAGATTCGATACCTCTTCCGGGCTCGCAATACGCCCCAATGGAATAAGGCTTGTAGCGTCCCCCCCTTCCTCATTGGTGGCTTCCACCATCATCGGGGTATATATGAATCCTGGATGCACAGAATTCACCCGGATATTTTTACTTCCATACTCTATTGCCGTTGCTTTGGTCATACCCCTAACTGCAAACTTGCTTGCTACATAAGCAAGGCTCGGAAACCCGTAATTTGCCGCAATACCAGCAATTGAAGAAATGTTAACAATAGATCCCATTCCTGCATGCAGCATCGATGGCAAAACTGCACGCATTCCAAGGAATACTGAGTGTTGATTCACAGCACAAACTTGAAGGTAGTCAGACTCCTGAAGAACTTCTGTTTTTGCCATGGGACCCAAAATCCCGGCGTTATTCACCAATACAGTTACGAAACCAAATTTCTCCTCGGCCACTGACACCACCTTTGACCAATCATCAGCCCTTGTAACGTCATGTTTACAAAACGATGCATTTTTGCCCAGCTCATCAGCCAAAGTCCTGCCCGCAGACTCGTTTAAATCAGTCAAAATTACCGAAGCACCTTCAGCAATGAATCTTCTTGCATGGGATGCCCCCATTCCTCGAGACGCACCCGTAACAATCGCCACCTTATCTTTCAGTCTAGTCATAGATTGACTCCAATTCACTAGTGATTACCGGTTCAGCTTTCTCTTGGTTTCAGGAAAGTTTCCCAAGCATGGTAGGTATCCATATATTCTTTGATGTGCTTCACCTTTCCATCTTCAACCGCAATCAAAAAATGATAAAAATTATTGTAGGTGCGACCGTCTTTCAGCTTAGCAAACGATTCAGCCTCCACAGCCACTAGATTTCCCTCTGAAATTATGCTGACTGGTGTCAGCTTTAACGCTCCACCTTCATACAGATCGAACGCCCCAAGAAGTAAATAAGTGAGCTGAGATTTTTTGTAAATACCCGACAACCCCTCAAGTCGACCAGGCACCTGCCAGCTACCTTGATCGTGCATCGCAGCCATGATTCGACTGATGTCACCCGATGAAAACTCCTTGAAAAAAAATTTAACAGCTTCCTTTGCCTGATTGGTCTTCAATTCAATCTCCCGGTTTGAATTTAATGATTTGTGGCTGCAGTGGGCAACTTGATTGACGGTGCAACTTCTTTGGCGATCAATTCGAGGGAATAAAACCAGGCAGAGGGATCGTCGTAGTAGTCATGCGATTCGACTTGAAGAGTTCCCCAACCTCCGCATTTGTGGAACAGATTGTTTATTTTTTCCTTAACAGTATCCGGCGAGCCAACGACGAATACATGATCGACAAGAAACTCAAGATCGGCATCAGAAGGATTGATTCCCGCATCTTTAGCGAATCCGTCCATCATGCCGAATCGACGCCAAATAGGAATTAGGTACTTGTTAAAGCAATATCCAATTGGCCCATCCATTACCAATTTCTTTGCCTCAGCATCAGTGTCTGCACAAAACACTGTTTGAGACACAGCGTGCCTTGAGCGATCCGGAGTGTATCCCGCCTTGATATTTGCCTCGGAATAGATATCCCAATGTTTTTTCAGCGCCTCTAGACCAGAGTAAATTGACACAGGTTTGAAATTACGTTCCCCAGCAAGCTTCATTGATGGTGAGTTCATACTGAAACCAGTCACAGCAAATTCCGGAAAGGCGCCCCCCCAAGGTGCGTAGTTGGCTAGCTTATGTTGCTCGTCATTTTCATCATGAGATTCCAACTCCTCAGGATAACCAGCGTTCCAGAATTTTCCTTCGTGAAAAAAAGGCTCGCGCTTCCAGATCTTTTCCATAATGAAAAGCGACTCACGAACCATCTCATTCAGGAATGCAGTATCTTGGCCATTCTTGATTCCATGCATATAAGACGCCTGCGGGTACGCACCAGCGCCAATCCCCATGAAATAACGCCCTTCCAGAATTTGGGAGAGCCAACCTACCGTCAGAGCAAGTTTTGTGGGGTGTTGGTGAGGAAGAATGTGGGCCATAGGAGCGAATTTGATTCGCTCTGTCTGCAATGCTGCAGCAGCCATAATCAACTCTGGGCTCGGGATATTCTCCCAAATCTGTGAGGCGTGTTCAGAAATCATGATGGATGAAAAACCAATCTTGTCGCATGCCACTGCGCTTTGAACGCCCCATTCGAAGGTTTGTTTGGCTGTGCGCCCTGGGCGCATGTAAGGATGAAAAATTAAACCTGTATCCATTGACATCGCAAGTCTCCTAGTTTTGGTACTGCAGTCGATTTACTTCAGCGTTTAATGCAAAAATAATATAGCGGCGCTATATTTAATTGTCAACATCATAGTTGATTAAAAAATCGTCTTAAAAAGTCATAGAATGGAACCGACGATTTCTTATCTCTAATTCGCTGAAGGATTTTTACTTGAAAAAAAGCCGCACAAAACAGTCTCAGGAAAAGAGTCTGATCGTAGACAAAGAAGTGAAAATTGCATTGCTGGAAGCCACAATGAGACTGCTCAGCAGCGAGGGAAAAGAAGGTGCCACTACCCGAGCGATCTGCGCCGAAGTTGGGGTAACTGCACCTACCATGTACCACCATTATGGCGATTTGGCATCGCTACACAGTGCAGCAATTAACGAAACCTACCGGCAAGTGGGAGATGCTTATCGGGAAGGTACAAAATCGATGGGGCCACTACACGGCCTTCGACAGGGCTGGGCCAGATTCCATAATTTTGCACACAAAGAGCCTTTGATGTGTCGGCTGGTAATAGATCAAATTGCAGCGGGACAACCGCCAAGTCTCGTCGCAACAACCCTGGAGAATGTAACTGCTGATCTTAAGAAACTTGAACAAGATGGATTACTGAAGTACTCAGCAGAAGACACTGTCCGACTGCTCTGGATGCTTACTCTTGGGGGTATTTGCTTCACGACAAGTGAACGCCAGAATGACGATGGTTATCCTCGACTTCAGGACTTAATGATTGAAATCACATTGGATGGGCTATTCAAAAAAACCAATCAATGACTCCCGGTGCTCGAAGGCTTCTCACCAAAATATTTAAAGTACAAACAAGAAAAGTTACCCGGGTGGTTAAATCCCCAATCGGCAGCAACTTCAGTGACAGTTCTAGCACCGCGGACAAGCAATAATTCTTGCCGCACTGCCTCAAGCCTTAGTTGACGCAAATAGGCCATTGGGGAAGTCCCTTTGGCCTTCTGAAAGGAATCCGTGAGCGCGCGCACACTTACATTGGCCGCCTTGGCAATTGCTTCGCGGGTAGGAACGTCTTTTAGATGCGCGCGCATATATTCTTCAGCCAATTTCACACTGTGTACGCATGGATTAGAACTCGTCTGATTAAATCCGGAACTTTCGCGCCAAGACTCTAGCAAATGTATTGCGATCATTTCATCCAGATGTCGACCCAAGATGCCAGATTTCATTTCTTCCGGTCGATTCACACAACATTGCGTTATATATTCGAGTAAGGGAATCAAACTCCTGGGTCCAGATTCAAGCTTGTAAGATCTACTCCACATCGACGCAGTGGCTTCAATGCCGTAAAGCACTTGGTGCAATCGAGCCAAATGCTGTCTGGAAAACACAAGATTCAAAGACTGTGTATCGTGAGAAATTTCAGCATCGAGAAAGGCGCTGGAAGTATCAATCACGAAAGTTTCGCCCGATACCAATTCGACATTCTTACTGAAATTGGAACTGTAGTTATTCGAGCCTTTCAGTAAAGTCAGTGCCAGCCCTGTTCCTTCATTCGACTGATCAACCAATGCCTTGATCTGAGCACCATATTGCAAACGACCAATTACAAAGTTACCCACTTCTGTAGCGTACATGGATGTTGAAGGCGGGGATCGGGTGTCTATGTCCAGCCGGCAAGGCGTGTAGAGAGTTCGGGTAAGAGCTTCTACCTCATCCCAGTCAGTTGAATGCTTGAGAAGAAACTGTTGGCTCGGATTACCAAGCGAATCGGTAATCAATGCGGTATTCAGTAAACGACTTGTTTCCACACTGCCCCCACTGGGTATACACAGGTATTGGTGCTAACTGTAATGCTAGAAGGCAACAGTTGAAAACCCTAACTTTACTTACAAAATGATTTATTACGAATATAAGCAATACCCAAATATGACAGAAATGCTGCCTAATCTTGATAGCAGAGCAATTCAATAAAAACTATTCTTCAATGTGGGAATAGAGACATATACATAGAAACATATAAATAGAGACATAAAAATGAAATCAATTGATTGCAAAAAGTTGCTAACTCCAATTGCCATAACTATCACTCTAGCCGCCTGCACGGAATCCAGTGAAACTGGCAGCCTTTCGTCTTCCACTCAAAATGTTGGTCAAAGTTCAATTGGATCAAGCGATGTTGCGTCATCGACCAGCATGTTGGCCAACACATTCATGAATGTAGGCACAGAAATCTTGTCCTCAGGAACCAGGATTTTAAGCAACCTCACCGGCAACACACCAGCGGAACCTCTGCGGATTGAGAAAGCAAGATGCAGCCCCAGATCAATGCCAGAGAGTGGGCTACAAGGGCAAGTCCCTGCAGCCGACAGAGACAGTGGTCGAAGCCAACAGGGCTATAGTTGCAACATGGAACTTGTTGGTCAATACCAGTGGGAAGGTGCTTCCTGGGTTAACCCGTTCTACAAAAACTGCGCTTTCATGGCAACATCATTTGGGGGCATCTTGGGCAAAAAGTCGCAGGGTGTTCAGGTAGTTGATATGTCAGACCCCAAAAACCCAAAGTTGTCCACCAATCTAACGAGTCCCGCGATGTTTGCGGGTACCTGGGAATCCCTTAAAGTGAATGAGGCACGAGGCCTCCTTGGTGGAGTAGCCGTTGGACCAGTAATTGCTGGTGCATTTTTTGACGTATATGATTTAAATGGTGATTGCGCAAATCCGACTTTGGCGAATTCATTTTCAGGAAATCTGACGCTACCAGCAAATGTCTTAGGACATGAAGGTAACTGGGCTCCAGATGGCTTGACCTATTGGGCTACAGGCTTGGCGGGTGGTTCACTCACTGCAATAGATGTGACCGATACGAAATCACCAAAAATAGTATTCACTGGCACCTCGGTAATTACAAATCACGGATTTGAAATCAGTGAAGATGGAAACCGAATGTATTTGTCCACTGCATTTCCGGCAGGTCTAATCATCCTGGACATTAGTGAAGTGCAAAGTCGCAAACCTTTACCTTCAATTAGGCAATTGGGGAGTGTTTTCTGGAATACAGCAGGTGCGTCTCAACACACCATTCCGGTTACCTTTAATCAGAAAAAGCATTTGATTGCAGTGGATGAATTTGCAAGTGAGTCGATAAAATTCATCGATATTTCTGATGAGCTAAACCCCAAGATAGTAAGCCGCCTGCAATTGGAAATTCAATTGCCTCAGCATGCAACCACTCGTCTTGAAGATACAACTGGAAATGGTCTTTTTGGATATGAGGCACATTACTGTACCGTGGACAACAAGGATGAACCTACAGCAATGGCTTGCGGATTTTTACAATCAGGTGTTCGCGTTTTTGATATTAGAGACCCGGAACAATTTAAAGAGATTGCGTACTTTAATCCTCCAGCTCAAGTTGGCAAACAAGCACTTTTGAAAGGATCTGAGCACACCTCATTGCTGGTCAACAACATTGGGGGCGTTCCGGGATCCGAAGCAGGAAACTTAACTGGCGACTCATTGGCTCCGATTTTGGCTAGATCCTTAAGTAATCCAACCATAGGGGCCAACCTTACCGCGGACTATTGCAGCTCACCACCAAAGTTTGTTGGTCGCGATGAATTGTGGGTAACCTGTCAAGACAATGGAGTACTGGCTTTGAAATTTACAAATGGTGCATACCCATTGAACTGATGAAAATTACTCAATCAGCCTACATGAGGTTGGCAGCCGCAATAATCTTTGCGGCGCTGGCCTATTTGACTGGACATTACCTTGGCGCAAATCAGGAAAAAAACTCCCATTTGCCAGGGCCTATTGATGTTGGCTTCATTCAGCATATGTCCATTCATCATGACCAAGCCACCACTCTTGCTTCAATTGTAATCGGCAAGGGCTCGAAACTAATCGACTCGCTTGCTCTTTCAATCTTGACCAATCAAATGTACGAGATCGGGCAAATGAAGGGGTGGCTGCGTTTGTGGGAGCAATCTATTCTTCCCCCAGGTACTTCCATGGATTGGATGACTCCTAAAACAAATTCATATGATCCTGAGTACGTGGAAATATGTCGAGCAAGCCAGGGCGGCATGCCGGGCATGGCTTCACAAGCAGAAATTAACAAGCTAAGAGAATTAAATGGCCATGAAATGGAAATGATGTTTCTCGCTTTGATGATTCGTCATCACGAAGGTGGCTTACCCATGCTGCAATACGCTGCTGCCCATGCCGAAACGAATATAGTCAAAGAAATAGCCATGGGCATGCAATACGAGCAGGGAGTTGAAATTTCTCAGATGCGCAATTTATTGGCGGTGTTGGCTTTAGGAAAAGAGTCTCTAAACAGAACAGCCAAAACAGAAACCAAGGCCGACAACCCTCATCCGCTATAAATGTATTAATCGCTCGCGTCAGACAAAAAGACCAGCTCGAATCGGGTAAAACAAGTCTTCGACCAGGGAAGTTATATGGTGTGAGATTTGAGTCAAAAGCCAAACAATATTCAGGTAATTACATACATATTTTTTTATAAATACATTATGAGTAAAAATGCATATAATTTAAATTTTTTAATTATTAAACAATCACTTACAGCGATAAGAAAAATCGAATATGATCCAATTTGAGTTCCATAAAGTCTCAAAAAAGGATCAAAGAATGATTAAAGTTTGCCCAAAGAATGCCCAGAAGATTGAAGACGCTTTACTAAAGACAAATGGCGGTGCAAGGGCATATACGATTACTACCTTCGACAAGGTCGAAGCACTCGCCGCTCAGTTCGAACAAAGGTTGGAAAATGCATTTTTGCCATTGAGGTACCGTGCTGGTGCCAAAGCCGTAGTAGTGTCAGGAGGAAAGGTTTCGAATAGCTATGAGTTCCGACGTCAGGCTACTAAAATTGTGCTTATTCGCAAATCAAGCGCTTGGTATTTGAACAAAATCGAAGTTGAAAAAATCTATGTTGAAGGTGGATCGAAATCACTCACCTTAACCGAAGAGCAAAAACTGCTGGCAATTGATCGATTTCTGAAACAAATCTAGTACCGTTCGAGAACTCGACCAAACTGTGGAATTACCATGCGAACTAAAGTTACCAAAAAGGTGTTTAATCGCTAAACTGCAGTAGTTTTGATTTGATCTGACAAAAGCCTTGCCAAAAGGTGGGGTTCTCCGTTTTGATTGAGGTGCGAATCTTAATCAAGAACGGCGAGTAATCGCCAAAGGAGTAACCCCATGAACACTGTGAATCAAAGTGCAATCAAACACAAGATCGGATTGCTGAATCTGGCCCAAGAGTTGGGCAACGTCTCCAAAGCCTGCAAGATGATGGGCTTTTCGCGAGACACCTTTTACCGTTACCAAAATGCCAAGGAAGAAGGTGGCGTGGAGGCTTTGTTTGAAGCCAATCGACGCAAACCCAATGTTCGCAATCGTGTTGAACAACACATAGAGGACGCGGTTTGCAAGATGGCATTGGATCAACCCGCGTTTGGCCAAACGCGGGTTTCTAACGAACTTCGCAAAGAAGGCCTTTTCATTTCGCCAGCCGGTGTTCGTTGTGTTTGGATACGTCACGATTTGGAAAGCTTCAAAAAGCGATTAAAAGCACTGGAAGCCAAGGTGGCCGAGGAAGGCATATTGCTCACCGAAGCCCAGTTGGCTGCCTTGGAGAAGAAGAAAGAGGACGACATTGTTCACGGTGAAATAGAAACTCACCATCCAGGCTATCTCGGCTCTCAGGACACTTTTTATGTGGGTACCCTCAAAGGTGTTGGTCGTATTTACCAACAGACCTTTGTGGACACCTATTCCAAGTGGGCAGCAGCCAAGCTGTACACCACCAAGACCCCAATTACAGGCGCGGATTTGCTTAATGACAAGGTGCTGCCTGCATTTGCCGAACAAGGTATGTCGGTCATTCGAATCCTCACCGATCGGGGCACGGAGTACTGCGGCAAACCAGAGACGCATGATTACCAGTTGTACCTGGCACTCAACGACATTGAGCACACCAAAACCAAGGCGTTTCACCCACAAACAAATGGTATCTGTGAACGGTTTCACAAAACAATTCTGGATGAGTTTTACAGAGTCACGTTCAGGCGCAAGCTGTACACCACGCTGGAGGAATTACAGGCCGATCTGGATGGCTGGATTCACTATTACAACCACGATCGAACACACCAGGGCAAGGTCTGTTGCGGACGAACACCGATGCAAACTATGATGGATGGAAAGGAGGCCTACAATGAGAAAGTGAAAGCTTTGAACTAACCTGACAGCCGCGCCTTCAGAAAAACGGAGACTGTCAGATCAGATCAGAACCACTACAGCTAAACAGCGTTACAAACCGGTAACTTTGCTTGGTCACTATCAAAACAACTCCCTCAACAATTTCGAAATATTGATCGCATCATCCAATGCTCGGTGATGCGCTCCCGTGTGCTCAATCCCAGCGATTTGAAGCGCACCCATCATGCCCACCCGTTTAATCTTTCGTTTTTTGGCGAAGAGCTTTTTCAAATTGGCATGCGGAAGATGGGCCACTGGGTTTTCCACACGGTGTCGAGCCGCATCATGTTCAAATTGATTTCGATCGTAAGCTCCCCAACTTGCCCAAATCGAGTTTTCTTCAAGTTGCTTAAGAGCAAATTCTTGAAGCAAGGGGGCAATCTGATCGAACGTGGGAGCACCATCAACCTGATCCTGCGTGATCGTGGTCAGATCCGTGCAAAAGGGTGTCAGTATTCTATTGACCACCGGCCTCACGAAGGTTTGAAAGGTGTCGAGAATCTCCCCTCCCGGGTTCACCCAACACGCCCCAATCTCGATGATTTCCATGTTTGAGCCCTTGATACTCTCATCGTTCGAACAGGTCGCCTCCAAATCAATCACTAACACTTTGGCCTGTGGAATCGATGTTATTTCTTCTTGTTGTGTGCTCATCTTGCTAACTCTTATTAATTCCACTTCGGTTTGTAGGTTTGCCATTCAATTAGAAAATGTTCGAATCTGATTGCTCTAATTGAATAACTGGTGTTTTCAAATCGGGTTTGCCACTGGGCAAGCAGGCTGGCCATGATCGGATTGAGCACCTCGTCCTCAAGCCTGCAGCGGTACACTGAGCCTGAATATCCATGAAAGTCCACCACGCCATGCTGGATGGTGAAGCTCACAATCCCAGAGTTCAATCGCCACCCATCATAGAAATCATCATCGATCAAGGCCAGCAGGCGATAGGTCACTTCACCATCTTTGATTTCTTTAAGCACCGACCAATAGTCCACACGTCGAATGCCCTCTTCACAGTATTTGATGAGTGTCATGGCTTATACCTCCACGAATCCGAAGTGGGTCTTTGTCTTGCAACCCAAATCCTGAAGGCAAATCCGAACCGTCAGTTCTTCGATTACCTGCTCACCGAGTAAGGAGGGTACAATCTCCTCATTGATCGGCTGCCCCTTGTTCTCGCTCTGGATACCGTCGAGTTCATGGGTACCACCTGCCCCCATTTGATTCAAGACGGTGTCAACGTGTTGTCGAACCACTTTGTCCAGCAGGCTCTGCAAGTTGCGAAGGTCCACGTCCTGGCAGGCCATCAATCTCAACGCTGCTGGCGAGAACCGAGTATTCAGGTAAGACTTCTTCAACATGTTGCCGATGATCACTTCACGTTGGCGTCGGTTTGGGTAACCAATCTCGAAAGTGTCAAACCGAGATTTCAGAGGGGCGGAAATCAAGCTTGCATCATTGCTTGTAGCCACGTAGATGATCCGCGACGCATCGAACTGAAGGTTTCCAAATTCATCTCGAAGCTCACGTGATGTCTGGGGCTCAAGCAGGGCCAGCAATGCGCCTTCCACTGGGTACTGTTTCCCCCCTTCCGCCTTCTCAATTTCATCCAGCAAAATGACAGGCGATGCGGTCTCGCTTCTGGCCAGCGAGGCAAAAATGATCCCTGGTTGGCCATTGCCCCATTTGTTACTGATGCCCGTCAGCACCCCGGCCATCGAGGTGGATGCAATATTAACGTAATCAAAGCGGGTTTCAAGTGCCTCAGCCAAGGCATTGGCAAACGCGGTTTTACCAGTGCCTTTAGGGCCGTTTAAGTTGATCGGCTTGATCCGCCGTTCACCTTCTTTCTTTAAAGCCCACACGCGCAGTTGTCCAATAATGTGATCAACCACATGGGAGAAATTCGGGAACTGTTCGCGAAGTAACTTCAGCCTTTCTTCAAGCGCTGTGCTTTGTTTGATGATTTTCCTGTAGCCATTGAACTTGGCCATGAAGACAAACATGCGCCAAGCCCGAGCCATGCGATCGCTGTCCTCGCCGATTTCTTCTACAAAATCCATAACTGATTTCGCAGTGAACAATCGAACCATCCCCTCATACATGGCACCGTAATCGGCGATGTCGCTCATACAACTCTCAACCTGGGAAATGAAATCTTTGGAAGAGTGCGGAGTTTTGAGATCCTCAACATTTTTCAAGGCTTTCAATACCTGAACCTCGTCCTCATCGTCGTCCTCTTTCTCGAAGGCGCGGTTGGAGTTCTTCCCTGAATTTTCCAGCCACTTAGATTTCAAGTACACAAACTCTTCCGAGTCGAGAAAGTCCCAAAGATCTTGCTGAAACGCGGCGTGTGAGAGATGTGTGACAAAACGCTCACGCTCCATCTGGCGCAGTTTGTTCACAAGCTCGACTTCCTGTTCTCGGGGAACAAGAATATGAGCCGAGCCTGCATACGTGTACTCATTCCAAATTGGATCTTTTTCTTGATCGCGGAAAATTTTTGAGGCTACCGTTTCGCTCAACAAGCGAGCACCTTTCTCAGACCGATCCTTAAGGTGTGTTCTGCTCATGCTGCTTCTCCTTGTACGAATTGGTGGGCAATTAAGACACTGATCTCACCCTGGTCATAGGCTCGGGCACTGGCGCAATCCGCGTCATGAAGCACAAAGCTTTCTGGCGTTTTTCGTTTTCGTGCACCGGATTGATCGTGCTGTTTTTTCACTGCACAAATGGCGTGTTCGAGCTTCAATTCACGCTCAACGGGATAGGCACCAGATACCGCACATGCCACCGCAATCCACTTGAGCATGGTTTGTTCATGGCCCAGCAACTCGCAATTCAAGTTGCTTGAATACACATCTGGGGCCAAGCGGTAGTACTCATCCACTTTGGCTGCATCGTGCAACAGTGCCGCAAGAAGGGTGAGGCTCAAATCAAATGGAGGTTTTTTTGAGTTCCGTTCCTCTGGCTTTGTGGCCAAAGCTTTGAGTAACACATTGGCCACAGTTTCTGCGGTGTGCAGCAAAAGCCCATGGTCTTTGTTGTGATGGCTTCTGGTCGATGCCGCATATTTCAGGAATTTAGAAAAACGCTTGCCCTGATCCATGATTTCGAAATACAACGCCCGATCCTCCGAATTGAGGAATCGATAGATTTCGCTTAAGAATCCACACAGGCTTGCGGTATCAATTAATTCTTCACCACCCGCTTGCTTCAATATGGCGGGAAGTAAAGCTTGGGCGTAGTCAAAGGGATTACATTGCTGATCATCGTGTGATGGGGTCAACTTGCTCACCCAGTAGTAATCCCCATGCTTCATTGAGCATTCCAATTCGCGGGGGTCAATTTCAAGCGTGCTGCAATGCTTAAGCGTGTCAGCTCCCCGATGTGCCAAGCTCAAAATCAACATGCCTTTGTAGCTCTTTCGCAAGGCGCAATACACCGGCACAGCCACCTGAGCGTAGCCCACACCGTCGTCGTAGTTGTTCTCGGTAATAAGGCCATATTTGGACAAGCTGATACTGGTCCCAAGCGTGGCAAACTGCGGCTCGTTTAACTCTTCCAATGCGCCTTTGAAAGGCGATCCCTCATTGCGACGGACATAGATAGTCTCAGGCATGGCCACATCATGCATCCAAGAGCCAAGGGCACGGTGTGCACTGTAGATTCGTGCCTGGGTGCTGTGGTTATCGTGATTGGGTACAAGTTTTTGGATTTTCATTGTTATTCTCCTTGTGTGTTATTGCTTTGGTAGCTTTCAAACATCTGCAGCCACGGGTTTTGAATGGCTGGCTTTGAAGCTTGATCTGGATCGATTACAGGTGTGGCTACTGGTGCTGGCGCTTTCGGTACCCCACCCCTCTGAGCCTCCACTGACGCTGGTGTCTCATGAGCCACCGCCAGTGGGTGCTTAGTTGAAGACTTCTCTGAGAGCTTTGATGAGATCTTGCTTGGGGCATTGATGAGCGGCTGCGTCACCGCTTCATTTACTGCAGGCACTGCACTTGGCCCCAAGTTCGCCGCCAACATGCGCTCAAAGGCAGACCCATCTCGGCGGGTCAAGTTGGGCACATACCGTGAGTACACCTTGAACAGCATTTCGGTGGAGGAATGCCCCATCTGAAATGCGATCCACTCAGGGGACTCCCCTGCTGCCAGCATCAGCGTGGCGAAGGTGTGCCGGGTTTGATACGGGGTTCGAAGTTTCAGCCCCAAGGACCGAAGCATGGGATACCACACGCGATTGCTCATGTTGCGGTTGGTCAGTGCCCCACCATTGCCGTTGGCAAACACATAAGGCGATTTTTTACCCGTGACTTCCCACTGGGTTTTTAAGGCCTCATACACTTGCGGGGCCATTTGAATGTCCCGGTTGGAATCGGCCGTTTTTGGCGTTTCCTCATAGTCATCCACAATTGTTTCGCGAATGGTGATCAACCGTTTCTCGAAATCGATGTACTTCCACTTCAGGCCGTGGATTTCTCCTGGACGCATGCCCGTGAAGAACTTCACCGTGAAGTAATCCCGAAAATCCTCGCGGCAATACTTGATGATCATCTCCACCTCTTCGATCGTGAAGGGTGTGACGTCGGTCTTTTTGATCCGCATCCGTTTGATATTCTGGTACGGAGTGGTAAAGTTAAATCGATCAGCGGCTTCATCTAAGACCTGCTTCACAGACGTCATCACATGATTGATCCGTGAGGCTGACATTGTTGTTCCTGGTTTTTTGCCCGGGGCTTTGGCGAGAACTGAGCGAAATTCCAGAAGGTCCTGTTTGGTGATACTGCTGATCACCCTCTTCCCAAATTGCGGGATCAACCACTTCTCCAAGATATCTCGCTTGGTGCGAATGTTCGAACGCTTCCACAGCGACTCGTTTTCCGTGATGAACTTTTCTGCGAATTCAGCAAAGGTTGGATGACCTGCCGAGGAGATGTTTTCCACCGTCTGCCGCGCCGGTTGGTTAGCCATGGGAATGGAAACCATCTGTGATGCAGGTTGGAATTGCTGAGCTTCGAGGGCTTCGATTTTTTTCAAATTCCTGCTGGACGGAAAGGCTGATCTATACCAGAAAGTACCTTTCTTGATCTCAGCAGCGATACCTGCCATTACCCGCTCCATGAGCTTGCGATTCTCCGGTGTGTCTCTCAAATTGGACTGCTCACGACAGCGCACTTTCAAGTACTGAAAGTCGAAGTAAAGAAGTCCAGTCTCGGGCCGTACTCGAATATGTGACATCACATGCTCCTAGAAGCGGTCATCGGAATTGCCGAAGCCAAGGAGGCTGCTGAAAACATATCTTGCTCAATCTGCTCCCAGATGAACAAAATCTTCCTCCCTCCGAAGGGTCGAAAATAATGACGCCCCTCGATCAAAACCGAATCCTTCAAGCGATCGCGGATGGTTCGAATGTCGTACTTGATGCGAGCCGATAGCTCTTCCGTCGTCAAATAAGTTGCCATGATTGCTCCTTTAGTGGTTAAAATAGGAGACCATTTAGACCTTCTAAAGATTATTTTGATCTCCTGTAGATCATTATGCATGAATTATGATCTTTTGCAAGTCTTTTTGATCTTCTGTAGATCATTTTGTATTCAAGGAGCATCATGCGCATACATTTCGCGCGACTTTTAGGCGAGCACAAAAAGAAAATTACGGATGTAGCAAGGGACACTGGTATCAACAGAGGCACGTTGACCAGGCTGTATCACGAGACCGCCGAGAGAATTGATCTTGAGGTGCTACAGCAGTTGTGCGACTACTTCGATTGCGAGGTGGATGTTCTACTAGAAAGGACAAAGGACTAATCGAATGTGCGGCCGATATGTCCTTGAAGGGCCAGTATCGCGATTGACTACATACTTCGATGCGCGCTATACCAAAGACGAGAGTCTTTTCAAGAACAGCTACAACATTGCTCCCACCACACAGGTGCCTGTAGTAAGAATTAATCGCGAAGGCGAACGTGTGATTCTGAATCATGTTTGGGGATTAATACCCCACTGGTCGAAAGACAAAACCGTTAGCGCGAAGTTGAACAACGCTCGCGGAGAAACTGTTCATGAAAAACCATCATTTCGAGCAGCTTTCAGAAAATTCCGTTGCTTAATTCCAGCAAGCGGCTACTACGAATGGCAAACACCACCAGAGGGTAGCGGTAGGCGTAAACAGCCCTTTTACATTTATCCAAATGAAACACCCTACTTCGCAATGGCTGGCGTGTGTGATCACTGGATCGATAAGATGAGTGGTGAGCTTGTCATGAGCACTGCGATTATCACCACCGAACCATGCGAGAAGCTGAAGCAGGTTCATGACCGTATGCCAGTAATGATTCCTAAAGGGGATTGGGCTGAGTGGTTAGATCCAAAAAATCAGGATTTGACTTTGCTAAGGCAATTTGTTTTGAGTGATGATGCAGTGAACTTTCACGCTGTAGGATTTGGCGTGAGTGGAGCCGGAAGGAATAGAGTCGACTCCAAGGCACTGATAGAGCCACGGGATCCAACGCTATCCGAATAGATGAATAGCGACTATTCGGCCGGAGCAGACATTTCAAGCTTTAAGATATTTTGTCAACAATCGGCCAATAGAAGCAGATCAATGATTTTCGTTTTGCAGGGGCGTAATCTGATGAGATCGCCTTTAACACGGCACTATCGAATTCTTCGAATTGCATCACGTATCACTTACGGACATCTTATTTGACGATGCTTTTGGTGCTTTGAGCACTTGTTGATAAGATCATCAATCACCACTTTCGAGAATGACTATGTCGATCCCGATGCATGTTTTGGTCAACGACTTTGCGATCAGAAGCTTCCGTGAAACAGCCGACAAGGACTACATTGCTGCAAGGATGGCCTATCGAGCGCGGCTTTTTCAGCCGTTTCTGTGGGCAGCCCTGCACTGCCTAGAAAAATACGTCAAAGGTATACTTGTACTAAATCGAGTAAAGGCTCATAAGGGGCACAGCGTTTTACCCGGAATTGATAGGATGAGGCAACACGGCAAGTTCGAACTCGATCTGAGTCCCGATACTGTCAGGTTCATTAAGAAACTCGAAGACTATGGGGCAGAGTATAGATATTATGAGGTTTCTTATGACAGTCAGCCATTCGACATTATTCGACTCGACCGCGCGGTTTGGGAGCTACGCAGGTACTGTCAACCACTGGACTACGACATCCGTGATTTAAGCGGCAAAACCGTAAACTTGCTAACGCTTGAACTTCAACGAATTCATCGGGCCAAGGCTAAAAACGAGAAGGGGACATGCGTCATGGGTGGCACCTTGGAAAAGATAATCGAGGGAAAGGACCACCCCGCACGCGAGCCCCTAATTTGGAATAATCTTTTTTTTGGTCCATCACGACGTAAGAGCTTGAAGATGACATCAGGCTGGGAAGCAGGTAACTCACCGTTCTTCCTACACCCCGAGATCATCGATGAAGTGATTAAATATGTTCACATCCCAAAGGTCGTGGCTAATGGCGTACGTGAGTTTGCGAGGCAAAAAGTGTTAAAGGAAGCCAAGGAAAAAAAGCTTGTAAAGAAGGCGGCCAAGGCTGCAGACAAAGTATAGGCAATAACAGACTTAGATATATCCGAGCTACTCATGCGCGAGTTGTAGTGCCGCACAATGTACGGCCGATCTGATGAGTTAGGCCCGCTGCTATGAGTACTTATAAGTCATCAAGATTCGTTGCTTAAGATTCATATGATGGCTGCAAGTCACGACCTCTTTCAAGCCTCTGGCTCGTAAGTGATAATTCCTACAAACCAAAATTGATTGAGCCAATGAGCGACCAGCACACAAGGAATAATCATTACGTTCCACAGTGGTACCAACGCGGCTTTCTACGGCCTGGTCAGTCTCAACTCTTCTACCTCAATTTAGCCCCAGATCACATTGTTCTACCCGACGGCCAACAAATGCCGCGGAAGGCGCTTCATAAATGGGGCACGAAGAACTGTTTTGTTGAGTACGACCTTTACACCACACATTTTGGTCCGATCATTAATGATGAGGTTGAAAAATATCTCTTTGGTGTAATTGACGACTCAGGAGCAAAGGCGCTACGTGCCTTCACAGGTGAAAATCGAACCGAAATGCATGAGTCGTTCCAAGATTTTTTCGAATACATCGCAGTACAAAAACTGCGTACCATTAAGGGCCTTGACTGGATTCGCTCGTGCTACGGCACTCTCGATCAAGTCGGTCTGATGGTTGAGATGCAAGCTCTACGCCGAATGCATTGCACCATGTGGGCCGAGGGTGTGCGGGAAATCGTATCGGCGAGAGATTCAGACGTAAAGTTCATCTTGACAGACCATCCAGTAACGATCTATAACGCCGCGCTGGAGCCCTCCTCCAAGCAGTGTGAGTACCCTCAGGATCCACTTGTTGCATCCACTGGATCTCAGACCGTATTTGCGCTGAATGCCGATCACTGCCTGATCCTAACTCACTTGGAGTATGCAAAGAGCCCAAAAGAAACAGACCTGACAAGATTACGCACGAACTCTAGGCACGTGGGTGCAAGCATGACGCGTACCGATAACTTCCTCAGAGATCGAAGACTTAGCCGTGACGATGTGATCGCGATTAATCATTTACTTAAGTCGCGGGCCAAGCGTTATATAGCAGCAACTGATGAAAATTGGCTTTATCCGGAGAGGGAGTTCAACGGGTCTTGGGCACAAATTGCCGAGGTACTGTTACCCAAGGCTGATCTGTGGCGGTTTGGTGGGGAGATCTACGTCGGCTATAAAGATGGTACTTCTGGTTATTGGGACGAGCATGGACGCACTTCTAAGGCGCATGAGATTCTTACCCGCAAGACCCGCCGCAAGAACATCAGTGCCGGCGATTTCTGCGGCTGCGGCAGCGCTTACGCCTTCAAAGATTGCTGTCAACGATTGCCCTTAGCAGAGCGTCCCTCGTGGAAGACCTACGGAATTCGCGAGCGAAACCTAATGTTCTGTAAAGCAGTTAAAGGTATCTTGGGGTTATCCGATGGCGGTTCATGGGAGGATGTACGCCGCAATCTGAGCGACGAGCAAGTCAAACACATACATTTGACGTTTGCGAGCCTTTGGCCCGAAGATACTGATCTAGCTTCCTTAATTCCGCGGCCCAATCCAAAAGTGCTGCGCTCGGTTTATATGGGAATTAGCGATCCACGTACCGTAGAGGCAACAGTCCTAGGCTGGCTACCGTTTATCGAAGAGATTGTGCTGGTAAATCCATTCTTCTTAAGCACGCGCATGAAGCCGGAGTTTAGCCCCATCGAGTCGCCTACTGGTCACAAGATGCAAACGCTTAAGAACGTCATACTACTTTTGAAACTAGAGCCATTTATCCGCGCTGGAGTGGTTCACTTGGTACCAGAACCCGGTGAAGTTAATGCTCCTCTCGGACATCATGTGAGGGAAGTGCTCACGCAGCGTATTAATGAATGGGAGCGTCCTGAGGGTAGTGATCTGCGTCGCTTTATGAAACTCGCAGAAGAGGATACACAACGCATCATCTGGATGCTGCCGGAAGCATCTCAGCGGCAGTACATCTATGAATTTATGCCAAATGCAGACACAGTAAAAACAGACGGCATAATTGCATATTTCAAGCGCCAAGCTGAAATCGATCCCTACACACTTCTGCAACCGCTTCCCGTTGGCATGGAAGGTGCGCAGTTCCAGATCCTCAAAGGACTTAATTTAGAAGCGTCATTATATTTGGCGTCGTTGACCGGTTCGATTATTCATTGCGATACCGAAGCACACTGGGCGCAACTTATAAATCATGCTCAACTAGGGCATACCTCGTCGCAGTCAATATGGGAGCCCGTGCGCCAAGCCCTCAACGAGATCAGGTTTCCGGTGGACCTTAATGGGCAAAGAGTTGCGGAACGAATCGATAATGGGGACCGGCCTCCGGTATCGTCGCTACTGCTGCGGCTGGCTAAGTTAGCCTCTGCGTCTACTGACGGAGCTTATCAAATCAAGTTAGCCTCACAAATACGCCAAGCGCGAGGTAAGGTGGAGAAGATGTGGAGGCGAGCATCCGACAATACTTTGTTCCCCGCACGTCTGGAGCTATACGCGCCACCAGAGGGGTTTGCCCGTCAAGAGGTACAGCGGTTGCTCGTTATGTTTGCTGGCGTCACTCGACCTCGATCTATCCCGTACGCACTTCGCATAATGTCGGACGAGCCAGATAAAGACAACTGAGATACTTCAAACTGAAACGCCATACAGAATGACTGATTCGCGTGCTTAGTCATATCGCTAAAGGCCACGTCGTTCAGGCAGATATCAAGACCGAAACGGAGGATCTTTCACACAATTATTGTATTTTTATTTTGGTAACAAGACTGGTAAATCAGACTCTTACCTCGAACTTGTAAGTGGTCGCTTAGTTGGCCGGGACAGAAGTCCGCTATGGCCGAAATTCGGCCGGAGCGGAAGTTCAAGGTATCACTGTTGTAAGTCAGCTATCGACCCAAAGTCGACATGTTGGCTGGATCGATATTAAGGATGAGGACTGCGCAATATCAATCAATAACGCCCTACGGTGAAAACCCTTCCATATTCAGGATGCACCAAGAAGCGCGGAACAAATGGCGCGCTTTTCTGCTTCTGGAAGAGGATGCGCCAGTAACCCCTCAATGGTGAATACGCTGATTTTGACTCTGGCTTCAATCATCTCTGGCGCCACTCCAGCTTGCTGTAACTCAAAACGCAGCATCTCTTCACTTAGCAAATGAAACTGATCGTGCCAGGCACTGATGGTCGCAGACTTCTCCAGCCTACTGTGCACGGTGCTGACCAAGCGGCTGACCCGTTCAAGCTGGCTGGCGACCCAAAGCATGCGTTCTGTGGGGTCTGATGCCGATAGCAATACATAGCCCTCCACGCTCGCCGAGAACTCGGCATCAAGCACAGCGACCAGCACTTCATCCTTGTCCTTGAAATACCAATATATGGTGTTGGGTGCCACCCCTGCGGTCGCAGCTAAGCGACTCATTGATGTTGCCTCGTAACCCTCGTCAATGAACAATGCCCGCGCTGCTGCAACAATTTCCTTGTGCTTGGCCTCCCGGTCTTGATCACGCTTGGTTTTTGCCATATTGGGCTCCTGCTTGCTTCTCTCATGGGCCTTGCGCCCGCCAACAATGCTGACGATATTGTAACAGGTGTTGAATATCATTCAACAATCAGATAGTATCCTGTTGAATGATATTCAACAGAAGCCTGCAAGGATGAAAAAATGGCTAAAACGCTTTCAAAAGAGGATTTGCATCGGCTCGCCACGGTCGAGCTGCTTCAGCTGTTTTCAACACTGCAAGCCCCGGACATGCGGGAAATGCAGGGTGAGTACAGGGCAACCCTACTAACGCAACCAAACTTGCTGGCCAAGGCCCTAGGCTGGATGGCTGTGGCCAACCCCTTCAGACGCTGGCAATGCAAAGCCTTTCGGCCAGTGGAAGGCGAAACTGGCCGCGGTTACAACACCTTTTTGCAAGGCGAGCAGGTTGTGCAGCACTACCCCATGTTGACCCTGCTGGCACCCTCCCGCTTTGATGGGCAGCCGGCTTACCAGCTTGTATACCGGCATTTTGAATCCTTGTGCGGCGACGTGAACATGGTGGACGAAGTACGCAGGGTAGTGCCTGGACTTTACCTCGGTATTGGTACCTGGGGTTTTAGCAAGGGGCAACGTCATATCCCCCTTCCTTTTTTACTCGAAGGCCCAGTCGCACCCTATCTCTGCGACATCGGCCGGATACGCAAGAATTTTGTCATCGGATCGCGGGAATTGCCCGCATTGTCAGGAGCATGAACACCATGAATACAACCCATCGTACTGCACTGGTTACAGGTGCCTCCGCAGGCATTGGCGCCGCTTTTGCCCGTCATTTGGCCTCAGAGGGCTACGCATTGTTGCTTGTCGCACGTCGCGTTGATCGCCTCAAAGGCCTCGCTGAGGAGCTCTCCGCCAAGCATGGCGTGCGCTGCGATGTATTTGCCGCGGATCTCAACGACCCGGCTGCACCGGCCGAAATCATGGCTTTCGCCCAGCAGCAGGGCATTGTCATCGATGTGCTTGTCAACAATGCAGGCCTTTCCGGGAAGGCAGCTTTTGCAGATACCCCCTGGCCAAAGCTGGCTGCCGAGATTCAGCTCATGATCACCGCCCTGACCGAGCTTTGCCACCGCGTGTTACCCGGAATGCGGGAACGTGGCTGGGGCCGGATCATCAATCTTTCTTCTTTGGCAGCGTTCTCACCACCGGGGGCGAGCCTGTTGTACACCGGCATCAAGAGTTATGTGCTGGGCATGTCGCAATCGCTGGACATGGAACTCAAGCCGCAGGGCATTCATGTAACGGCCCTGTGTCCGGGTTTCACGCGCAGCGAGTTCCACGACACCATGGGCACGCGTGATGCGGCGGACAAGCTGCCGGGCATGCTCTGGCAGGAGGCAGACGATGTTGTGCGTGAAGGCTGGAAGGCGGTGATGAAGGGCAAGCCCGTGTGCGTGCCTGGCACTGTCAACAAGATCCTGGCTGGCAGCATGAGGCCGTTGCCAGTGAGTCTGCAGTACCAACTGGGCAATCGCTTGAATCCCTTCAAGGAAGGCTGAGTGGACCACACCAAGGGCTGCTTGTCGCGGCCCGCTCCGTGCCTGGAGAAACAACATCAACCGCAAGAAAGAATACTCAGGAGAAGTTAATGGTAGCCCGTCAAAATCCCGACCTTTTGGATGTCAAGGCCAGTGCCATCAAGTCTGTTTTTGTTGCAGATGGCGATACGTGTTCAGCGACGCTGCATCTCCCTGAATCCGCAAGCGCCAAGCCAGTGCCAGCCATCCTCATGGTGGGCGGCTGGGGCAGCGTGCAGTATGCGCTGACGCATTCTTTCGTGAACCGCTTTGTGGCAGCGGGTTACGCTGTCATGGAGTTCGACTTCCCATGCTGGGGCCTAAGCGGTGGCTGGCCGCGTCAGGACATTAACCCCTGGCGGCGCGTGAGGGCAGCGAATGCCGCGCTGGCCCACCTGAAAAGCCAGCAGCAGGTGGATGCACATCGCATCGTGCTGTGGGGAACGTCATTTGGTGGGGGCCATGTCGTCGACCTCGCGACACAGCATCCTGACCTGCATGGTGCCATCCTTCACGTGCCGATGCTCGATGGTGTCGCTGCCGTACGAGCCGTACCGTTGCCCCGCATGGCACAGATGGTTGCCTACGGAGTTGCGGATCTATTGAAGCCGGGCACCCCACTCCATATTCCGACGGTATCCCACAAGGGTGAGTTTGGCTCCATGGACCGCGACCATGCCTGGGATGCACTACAGCTTGGACTTGCAGCTCACGAGAACAAGAAGTACGACAACCGTGTGACAGCGCGTTCATTGCTGACAATGGGCTTTTATCGCCCTTGGACACGTCTGAAAAAGGTGCAGATTCCGATGTTGATCATCGGCGCGACACGGGACACGGTTGCCCCTTTTGTAGCGGACAAGGTCCAGCGCGTGGCGAATCCGCACCTGCAGGTGAAGCAGATCGACGCCGATCATTTCGATCCGTACTTCGAACCTTACTTCCCGGATTCCCTCAAGCCCCAATTGGACTTTTTGAAAGAAACCTTACCCCTTTGAGTGCAGGATTGGGATCGGGGCCGCCGCCCCCCCCCCGAGGTGAGTAACCGCAGCTTGAAGCTGCGGATACCCACCTGGAAGCGCTTCTAGAAATCGGCAAGTAACAAGCTTACGGAGTTTCGCCTATCTCATCTAAAAGGCAACAGATGTTCGCTTCAAATTTCAGTTTGTTCTGAAATTTCCAGGGCATCATCCACTTCAATTCCAAGGTATCGAACGGTGCTTTCCAACTTTGAATGACCAAGCAATAACTGAACTGCACGCAAGTTTTTAGTTCTTTTATAAATCAATGTGGCTTTTGTTCTGCGCATTGAATGCGTACCGTACACGGTTGGATCGAGCCCCGCTTTTTCTGCCCATCCATGGACTATTCGGGCGTACTGCCTTGTAGACAGATGCTCGGATGTAGATATGCGACTGGCAAACAGGAAATGCTCACTTTTTAGTTGAGATACTTCTAGCCATCTAGCGACTGCTGTTCTGGTGGTCTCAGTTAGCTCAAATTGAACAGGTCTTTGCGTCTTGCGTTGAATCACCATGGTTCTTTTCAAAATCTGATTGCCGTGTGCGACATCACGTACTCGAAGACTGATCAAATCACAACCTCGCAACTTACTATCGATGGCGAGGTTGAAAAGAGCCAAATCTCGGACTGCATTTGCATTTTGTAGATGAATGCGGATGGTCCAGATGTCTTTTAGCTTAAGCGGTGGCTTTTGCCCAATTAGTCGACCTTTGTTCCAAGGTTGCTGATGCGCTTGTTCCATAGCTTTCCCCTACTTGGTTGAAGGAAAGTTCATGGTGCGCTTACCGCCTAAAAAGCAAAAGAGACAAGGCTTTGAGTTATCCGTTTTTCTCCTCAAAACAGACATTCAGCAGATCATCGCGCAATGACGGCTTCGGCCGAATAACGGATCCTCACTCTTACCGTTCTGCTCTTCGGCCATAGCGGACATGAAGCTTGTTATTTCAAAAGTCTCCAATGTGGTCATTAACCGAATTTGGATAACGTAGAGGTCACCGGGGCTGCGTGGCTTGGTCGCACAGCGTCCGGTAGTCTGCTGAGTGATTCTGACTATGCCAGGTAGGGTGTAGAAAAAGGCTCCATAACAGCCTTCTCTAATTGGCCACAAGTGCATTAAAGGCCTTGAAGACCGCTTCGAAACGATCGAGGGTTCCGTTAACTTCGGGCGTATCGGCATCTAGAACAGAAGGGTTCTCCAATAGCCAACGCGATGCACCAAAGTGGTCGAACTCGGCGACAGTCGAGGGCATTAGCTTGAAAAGAGCCTCAGCCTTCTTAACCATGCGTGGGGTTGGCGCCGCCGCCATCAGTGCATCCTTCGTCACCTCATTCGCCACAGGCGGCTTGTAGGCCCCATTGAGCATCACAACGAACAGCTCGGCAACAAATAAGTCCTCGACATCCGATTCAGCCTGGTTCGTGAAGTCCGCACAGGTATAGAAATGCCCTGCCTTGAGGATGTCGGCCTTTTTCAAGTTCTCGATCTTGTTCTTGTCGCCATTGGCGATGTCAGAGAGCACCGCCACATTGATCCTGTTGCCGCCGAACAGCCGCACGAACGGGGCAATCTTGTCGATGCCACCCGATGGGCATAGCGTCCACTTCGGGTCCAGCCCAACGCGGCGACGCTTGGTCAGCGCTTGCGACACAGTCTGCAAATAGAGGATGTCCGACGGGCCTTCGACTAGCAATGTGTTCGCGCCGACGAAAAGCGACTGGGTGACCTCATAGCCCAAGGCCCCTTGAAGCGGGAAGAGCGTGTCGTCGTTGACCTCCAACACGTCGGATCGAACCTTCGTGCCTTTGACCTCGGGCCGCTTGCCCGGCTTCTCGATGATCACGTCCTCCACAATACGCACATCAGCAAGGCGGTTCATTGGCACCATGAAGGGCGAGTGGGTGGTGAAGATGACTTGGTGGTCCGGCAGAAGCCGCTCGACGATGTATCGCAGCAAATCGCCCTGCGCCTTTCCGTGCAGGGTCAGGCCTGGTTCGTCCAACAAGATGATGGCATTGCCGTTGCCCGGGGTCTTCCTCAACTGCTTGAACTGAGCGAGGAAAGAGAAAAACCAAACGAAGCCCGCGCTGCGCTCGGACAAAGGCAGCGTCGCTTTGTGATTATTGTTCTTGATCCGAATTTCCGCCACGGTTCCCGTGTTGAACGGCGCGGGGTCCTTGGCCTTGCCGCTGTCAATATCAATGACCACTTCCAATGCGTTGTTCTGGCTCCAGAACTGGAAGATTTCCTCAGTGATCTCGTTGCTGGCGGCCTCGCAAGTGGCTTTCAAAGTCTCCCGGCGATCCGTCTCCAGCAGTTCTTCAAGCGTCGTCCCCGCGTATTCTAAGAAAGCGAGAAAAATCTGATCGCCCACTGAAACCGTCTTGTTCTGCTTGTCTTGTTGGAGCTTCTGAATCGAGACCATGCCTGACATGCGCTCGAAGTGGGAAGTGAAAAAGAACTTGGGTTGCCTGGCCGACAAAACATCGATCACGCCCTTGGAGAAGCTCGACCCCTTGCATTTCTTGATGTCCTGCAAGAGTGCCTCCTGTTTCGGCGTCCTCTCAGCCAAACCCGATAAAGCCTTGTCTGCCGCTGGTCCATCCGCCACGCCGTGCAGGACGTTCCGCTCAGTCGCGTCTAGGGAGTGCTTGGTCAGCAAGTTATCCAGCACCTTGGCACTATCAACATCAATCACCCAAATACGGCTGCCGTCCTGGTATCGGAATCCAAAATGGGCCTGGAACGTGTCGCCCTTCAAGACCCCAGCGCCAAATCGATTTTCAACAGCGGCCAAGTCCGCAGCTCCTAGTCGCCACCATGTTCGAATTACCTCTGCCGTTCCGTCCTCATGACGGTCATCGAATCGAGTCGAGAAGCGTCGGGGGTAGTCGATGGGCTCATCGAATTCAAACGTCTGCGATGGCTTAAGCCCACGCATGGCGCTCAGCAGCGCCGTTTTGCCTGCCTCGTTCTTGCCGACAAGGCAAGTCAGGTCGCCGATCTCGAATTCCCCGCTGTCTTCGACGGAACGATAGTTCTGGACGCGAACTTTGATTAGCTTCATGGTTTACCTATCTCCTTTGTTCAGCTTTGTTAAACGAGATTCGCTCTTCCGGATCGACCAGATCAAAACTCGACTTCGCCGCATAACGCCCGAGTTCAAGTCCGTTTGAAACAACGCCCATTTTTGCGACAACAAAAATGGGCGGCGGGTTAAATATCACCTGCAACAATTTTTGAGCGGCATTTGTACCTTACGAAACAACGTACTGACTGGAAATGTGGGCAGCCGATCTGTTCTTTTGCTCATACCGTTTGCGTTCTTCAACTGGCTTCAAATTGACGTATTCTGTAACCTGGGAGCGATCTGGTAGATTCTTGGCTGCTTGCAACAACCATGCTGGCTCGCCATTTTCGTCCTTGGCCATATTAACAGTGTCGAAAACTGTTTGATCCGCCTCCGAAATCCATCCCTTGATACGTTCCCGACAGGTTTCATGAATCCGTGCCAAGCCGCTTATATAGTCACGTGCCAGCGGCATGAGCGCCACAACACCGTTCTTATCTACTTTCGCATCCAACTCATCTAAAATCGCTCTCTTGAACTTACCATCTTCTCTTAGGCTCTTAGGCTTCAGTCCGAACGAAACCACGTTGCAAATTCGAGTTGCACTCCCTTCCTCCTCTTCACGTTTGGCGGAGAAAGCAAGACTGTGCGTCGGGAGCCCTCGGTGCTGGGAATAGTTCCTCAGCGCTTCGAAGACGCGGTATCCAAAGCAGTTATCGTACTCGGTATTTGTTGATATTAGAAAATCTGAACGTTCGATCGATTTTTCTCCAAAAAAACCACTAAGCGCGTGGCTTGTTTGGTCAACGTAGAGCTTGCCACTGGACATGAAGTTCGCAAGATAGCGATTAACAACGTGCCGTCCTTGCCGAAGACGCTCGTCACTTTCTCCTCGAAACAACGCATTTCGCAACGCCATATCCAGAATACATTTCTCCAGTTCTGCGAAATTCTCCAACGCTATGTCGATCCGCTGCTCAAAAACCAAGCCGAATACCAAGCGTTCACGCGCGACTTGAACTGCATCAAACTGCTCCCGTGCGAAGGGAATATTACGACGTCGCTGCCCAGTCCAAGCATAGAGTGTGTAGGTAACGTTTTCTTCCGAGTTACTCATGATGTCCAACGTAGAGGTAATCGGCCTTGCGCGATTTTTCGCGCAAGGCCGGTGTTGATCAAAGGGTTAGGCTGCACATTCAACCTTGCGCACATACTGATAGATGGGCTCGCCTGAGAAGGCATCTGTTCCTTCTTCTCGTGTAGCTGAAACAAGTTTTCCTGCAATCCTATTCGACGGCTCGTTGAGAGTGGAAACGATTGCCTCAATATAGAATGCCTTCATTGGCGTTCTGCTGAAGCCATGAGCCATTTCTTTAATGGCACGCTCAAGCAGGCTGGATGCAATACCTTTGCCTCGAAGTTGTTCAGCGACGGCGTAGCCAATATTGAAGCAGGTCAATCCTTCAATGGGTGCTGCCATGGCGAATAAGGCTACTGCTTGAACTTTCGACCCATCTAACAATGCGTATGTGAATCGAGCTATGTCGTTTGGATGGTCAAGAAGCACCTTAATTTCGGGGTATAGCTCGCATGGCTGTAGTTCCACTTCTCTTGCGGTAAGGGCAAATTGCAAGTGGCGCAATGCTTCCATCGGATCTGTCATTTGAGCACCTATTAATTGCAACTTTTGGATGCGGCGCTATTCGTGCGGCCTAACTTGATCTATCGATCAATCACGGCGATGTCAATTTATTTGAACATCGCGAATTATTTCTTTGACTTAACTATTTCAAATGGTTGCCAAGCATCGCATGAACGGGATTAGAAATAAACCCTGGTTATTTGCCCCCAATGGGGATCCTGGGACTCAAATTCTAAAATTAGCATCATCATCGTCTACCGCCTGAGTTTCGACGTCTACTTTCGTCTGTAACTCAGACTTTCCGGCCGTCAGTCCCAATATCTGCTTCGGCCGAGTATTAGACCGAAAGTATTGACCATTTGGTATTCGGCTAGAGCAGTTGGATAATAATTGTTTTCAAAGTCTTCATAGCGGCATTAAGCCGGATTTGAATAACGTTTGAGCTGCTCGCGACGACTGACGAAAAAACTCGCTGGAAGGTGGGTGCCCGCTCGAGCCAAAGACTCAGCGTCACTTCCGGTGCTATTTGCATGAGGACTATTTAGTAAGCTTTGATCGATTCCAAGGTGTAGCTACGAACGATCCAAATAGCCGCTCAGCGCGTCATGATCCAATGGGGTGAACACATGTATTGATTTTCCGATCTTGAACTCTGAACCTGACACCGATGTAACGGTTACTGCCTTTTTTCTTGCTGCCGTCGCTATCGATGCGGCATTCTTGGCTGCATCTTGATCCGTCCAAACGAGAAGGGGAACCCTCTTGCCGCTCGCCGCCCAACGACCGTCTGCATTCAAATACCTGGGGACATCTCTACTGTGTTGTTTGCGCTCTATTGGAATTAGGCCGTGATCCGCCATTGTCAATACGAAGTAAAAATTTCCCAGCATTAGTTGTCCTTGAAAGATTTAAGTTTAAACACGTAGGCGCAGCACCAAATAAATTTGTGACGCCTTACGAGGCTGTAAAAAAAGAATCTACATACCGCGATATCGTAATTCAGGGGGTATTACCGCATGAACTGGATGAAAAATAAACTCTTGTTATTCGCCCGCAAATGGTAAGCCTGGAGCTCGATTCTCGAGCTCCGCGTCATTGCGGTCAATCGACAAAGTCTCGAAGTCTGCTTTCGCAAATTATCCAGATTTTTTGACTTTTAGTCCCAACGTCCGCAAAGGCCGATTAGTGGAAGCTTTTTTGCAGAGGCAATTTGTGGCTAAACACTGCCTCCAAGTTTGATATCTCTACATGTGACAAATGAAATGTGCCAAAGACAGGTCGATACTCACAAATTGCCTGTGACAAAAAATTTGTCACAGAATTTGTCACAGACTTGTCACAGCCGCTTGATCGAAGCTGGGGACTCGAGGGGAGCTTACGAAATTTACGACCAGTGAAAATGTGTCTTAATCGAGAATGAAGTCGCCAAAACAAAAAGGACCTAGCGGATCACTCACGCTAAGTCCTTGATTTTATTTGGGGCGATGTATGGGGCTCGAACCCACGACCCATGGAATCACAATCCATTGCTCTACCAACTGAGCTAACACCGCCACCGTAAACCGGTACTAAATTCTTGGCCTGCCCGGAGGGGTTCGAACCCCCGACCCTCGGCTTAGAAGGCCGATGCTCTATCCAACTGAGCTACGGGCAGAATTTGCATTGTAACTCGCACACGCGAATGGGTAGAAAGCACCCACTGGACAAGGATAGAACATCCTTTAATTCGGTGGTCGGGGCAGAAGGATTCGAACCCTCGACCCTCTGGTCCCAAACCAGATGCGCTACCAGACTGCGCTATGCCCCGACAAAGAAGCGGAATTCTATGTCGATTTCAAGGTTTCGTCAAGGCCTCGCACAGCGTTAGATCGAATTGGGCGCTGCGTTGTAGTGTCTCTGGCCATTTGCCCTCAACAACGCCGAGCCTGCGCGATTCCCTCGCTCCCAATTCAGCCGCACGTTCCAGCCATGTTTTAACAGGTCGAAACTTGTAAACCGATTGAATTCTGATCACTGGGCTGCCATCTGAATACACAAACTGCCGATATTCATCTGAAATGGCTGCCTGATCAAAGCCCTTGAACTGTCGCTCTGCCAGCCGGGCGAAAAAACCATTTGCGTTGTAAGCCATGCCTGTCAACTCCCGACAAGAGGATGGCGATGGAGGCACTGCGAACTGAGCCTGTCGGGAAAAAGGCTCCTCCAGCCACCTGGCCATACCCTCGGTGAACCACTTGGTTTTGAAGGGCGAATACGCGTATTGATACACATGAAACAGTTCATGTGCAGGTGTGGTGCTCAAGCGAGGGTCTACCTGCGAACCAATCTTGATTTTGAGCGTGGGTGCCGTAGAGGACTGACCCTCAAACCAGTTGGGCTTGGTAGGTTCATCAAACGCAAGTCCTGTGCCCTGATCAAAGTGCTGAACATGCACTTCGATTCCGTCGCTTTGGGTGTACCTTGAATGCTTCAACGGCGGAACCAAACCCAGCTGGGTTTGATAAAACCAATCCGCTGCCTTTAGCTGCACAAGAATATCGTCCACCCGATCTGGAACCGCGTTGCCGTCCACGTCATCTGCTGGAACAGCATGCTTGCCCTCGGTGGTATAAAACACCCTGAATACACCCTCGGCCACGCTGTGGGTATAAAGTGCTTTGGGATGAGGCCTGGCCCATGCGGACACCCCAGGGATTAAAAGAACAGACAATCCGAGCAACAAATACACAAGCGGTTCCAGCTTGATTACACTGAAAACCTGGCCCGGCAGATATCGACCATTACCATTTATTTGCATGATTTTTTAATTAAAACCTGACTGAAAACACCATGTTCCTGGACTTTATCGAAATTGGCACCTCCGACTTCAACACCCTGATTCAGGCTGCCGGCCCTGCTGCACACGGCCTATCGATTGATCCCATCTCACTTTACCTTGATCGGCTTCCGAATCGCCCGGGCTGCAAAAAAATTAACGCTGCCATTTCCAATTTTGAGGGTACGGTGGAGGTTTACTTCATCCCGCCCCAAGTGATTGCGAAGCATCGTCTGCCCAATTGGCTCAGGGGTTGCAATTCGATTGGTGCCCCTCACCCCACGGTCGCCAGGCAGCTGGACAAAATGGGCATCGCCCCTGAATTGGTTCTAATGCGTCAACCGGTGCCCTGTCACCGGCTTCAAACAGTGCTGCGTCAACAGGATGTTCAGGGCGTATTCATGCTGAAAGTAGACACTGAGGGACATGACGCGGTGATACTGAACGACTTTTTCAGTGACGCAACACCCGAGCAATGGCCTCATCAAATCATATTTGAATCGAATAAATTGTCAGACAGCGAGACGATTCACAGGCTGATCGCAAAGCTGATTTTGATGGGCTACGACATTGTGGCTTGCGAAACAGGCGGCGGTGCCAGCGACACTCACCTTCGCTTGAACCTAAACCGGCTGAAAGGTGAGCGCGGATCAATTCAAACCGCGAAGGGATACTACCTGGAGGGTTACCCGAAAAACTACTCCCCGCTTAACCTGCCGCACGAGAACAATCTGGATTCAGCGTTGAAATATGCCAACCAATTGCAGGCCGCCGGCGTCACCTTTCAATATGGTCGATACGAGGTTCGGCAAGGCCGTTATTTGCACCACTCTGTCAAAGACCTGAAGGTGCAAAGCTGGATGAGACTTCCCGAAACCTCACCATAGCTGCGACACTCAGGCCTTGGGCAAAGCCGCCAAAATGGAATCGACCAAACGATTGGCCGTGGATTTGTCCGCTGTCTCCACCATCACGCGCAGCACGGGCTCGGTACCGGAGGGGCGAATCAACAAACGACCATTGCTGCCCAACTCCGCCTTCACAGCTTCGCACACGCCCTGCACTTTCACATCGTTCGCCCAGTCGTAGCCCATGGGCAAGCGAGCGTTTTTAAGCACCTGTGGCAGCATGGCCACTGACTTTAAAATATCGGCCAAAGGCATGCCAAGGTTGCGCACAGCGCGCAGCACCTGAAGTGCACTCACAATGCCGTCACCCGTAGAATGGCGGTCAAGAACCAACAAATGCCCTGAACTTTCACCCCCCAACTGCCAGCCGTTGGTCTGCAGTTTTTCAAACACATAGCGGTCGCCCACCTTGGCGCGCTCAAAGCCCACCTTCAGTTGCTTCAAGGCCAGCTCAAGCCCCAGGTTACTCATCAAGGTGCCCACCACGCCATCCACCTTGCCTTGCATGTGCAAGCGCTCGGCTACGAGAGCAAACAACAACTCATCGCCGTTGTAAATTCGGCCGCTGCCGTCCACGCAAATCAATCGGTCGGCGTCGCCATCCAGCGCAAAACCATAATCAGCCTTGTGTTCAAACACAGCCCTGGCTACAAAGTCGGGGTAAGTGGCACCCACACCTCGGTTAATGTTCAAACCATCGGGCTGATCAGCCAACACCACCACATCGGCACCCAGTTCACGGAAAACCGCGGGGGCAATTTGGTAGGCAGCGCCGTTGGCACAATCCACCACAATTTTTAGCCCGCGCAGGTGTTTGTCGCGGGGAAAAGTGCCTTTACAAAATTCAATGTAACGGCCCGCCGCGTCATTCAAGCGTTTGGCCTTACCCAACTCTTCAGATGATTTGCAAGGCGCATTCAACGCGAGTTGCGCTTCAATTTCCATCTCCCAGGCATCGGGCAATTTGGTGCCCTCCCCCGAGAAAAACTTGATGCCGTTGTCTTGGTAAGGGTTGTGGGAGGCACTAATCACCACGCCTGCCGACATGTTCAAGGCACGTGCCAAGTAGGCCACGCCTGCTGTAGGCATCGGCCCCACCATCACCACATCCACACCCACCGAAGTAAAGCCCGCTTCAAGGCAGCTTTCCAGCAAATAGCCACTCACTCGGGTGTCCTTGCCAATTAGTACCTGTGGGCGCCTTCCATCACCTTCGTGTTTGGCCAGCACCGTGCCAGCGGCTTGCCCCAAACGCAACACAAAGTCGGGAACCATGGGGCTTTGCCCCACTGTGCCGCGAATGCCATCGGTACCGAAATATTGTCTGCTCATGGAATATCTGCAATAGGTGAATGGTGTTTATTGATCTGATTTTACGGGAACTGCAGTGCGCCCAAGGTAATCAATCCCGCTTAATTTACAAAAGCTTTCAAGGTGCGCCGGGTTGTCTATCCCATACACCCCCAAATCAGCGCCTGGCGTGAACAAGGCATGGGTACGCTCGTTGGACCGTTGTTGCAACCAACCAAAAGCTGTGTGGCGCTTGGCCTCCATGTCGGGGTGCCAATGCTGCCCCTCAACCACTTTGCCCACCTCTTTGTACAAGTGATACAGCGGAATCAGATTGTGCCGAGGGTGAAACACCTGATAGCCCTTGGCATGCGCGCGCAAGGAAAGGCTTTGTTCCTCTCCCCGAAAATACAGATAGGGGTCGTACGGCACCTGCTGGGTAAAATCGCCCGTGGTGAACAAAAAACACGCCCCCACATGAAAACCCGGCAGGTGGGTCGTGTCAGGCTGCTCAGCCCGCTTTCGCACCACCCGGAACTGCAACACAGCGCGCTCGGCGGTCAACACACTGCCAGGGTCGCGTTCAATGAAAAATATCTCGTCAGATTTTGCAGGTTCATCCGCCACCGCCCTGCCCTGCCCATCAAACCGGAAACCTGGCGGGTAGGTGCTAATCAAAGGCTTGGGGTGAGTCGCTTGAAGCCGCAGCAGTTGTTGAATCAACAACTCATCCCAGCCTTGATCAAACAAAGTGTGAGAATCAATTTGCAGCAAATAATCCTGGTCGTTGTACAGCGAAAAAGCGATGGACCGCGCCCAGCTAACACCGCGAGAATCCACGGGCGACAAGCCCACATAGTTGATGTTTTTGCGCGCGGGAAACTGGCCTAACCACGCAGGGTTCAACTGCTCGGACTGATCCACCAAACCCACATGAATTCGCTGTGGGTGAGCGGCTTTGGCAAACAGTTGATGAATGGTCAAATAAAGGTGGGGCTCGCGGTATGCCGCAACGCTCACGTAAATCGTGGGCAACTTGGGCACGCTGGCCGCCTGCATCATTGATTCAAGGCGAAGGCCACTTTCAAGGCCTCCACCGTTTCACGCACATCATGCACGCGCAACACAGCCGCCCCGTGTTGCGCCGCGTAGGTTGCCGCAGCCACCGAGCCGGCCGTGCGCAAAGCAGGGTCAGCTTGCCCTGTAAGCTCGGCTATCATGCGCTTGCGCGACACTCCCACCAACACCCCAGCTCCCAAAGTAGAAAACAGGGGCGTTGCCCTCAGCAAATCAATATTGTGTTGCAGTGTTTTGCCAAAACCAAAGCCAGGGTCCACAAGAATACGGCTTGCCTGCACACCCATTTGCTCAAGCGCCAGCATGCGTTGGTTCAGAAATGCCTCAACATCGTTGACCACATGGTTGTACTGGGGCGAGTTTTGCATGGTGCGCGGCTCACCTTGCATGTGCATCACTACCGCACCCGCGTTCGATTGCGCAAGCACAGCTTCCGCACCAGCATCCCGAAAACCATTTACATCATTCAGAATGTCCACACCCAAATTTACCGCACGCGCCATCACGTCGGCTTTCATGGTGTCAATCGACAACGGCACATTCCAGTTCATCAACTCTTTCAGAACGTCTGCGACGCGTGCCCATTCTTCGTCAGCATCAACACCCAGAGCACCCGGCCGGGTAGACTCCCCGCCAATGTCCAGAATTTGTGCACCCTGCTCCACTAGCTTGCGGGCATGCTCAATTGCCAGGCTGGTTTTATGGTGCTTGCCACCGTCCGAAAATGAATCGGGCGTGACATTCACGATGCCCATAATCAAAGGCTTGCCGTGCGTGTAGGTAAGCTCGAAACGACCTGCTTTCCAAGTGCGAACCATGTGCTGCCTTGCGAGTTGCTGTGCTGGTATTTTACGGCAAAGGTGAAAACCTGTTCCGCTTAGCTTGCTCAGGTGCATACCCTCTTTCGCCAGAAAACCTGAATACCCCCTTGTTATTGGTTCACCGTCCTAAGCGCACCCGCTAAACAGCGGGCGGGCTGCGCTTTCGGCCTCGCCGAGCGGACGGTGAATCAACACCAAGGGCAGGTTTTCTTGATCTGCGCTGCGAGGGTATCGCCACCTGAGCGTGAGGCCGACAACGCCGGCGACCCTCGGGGTGCGGGGTGCGGGGTGGGCAGGCTTGGGTACTGTGCCGCCTTGCCGGCTTTGCAAGGCTTCCCGGCGGCTTCGTAGCGCGGGGCGGTTCCGCTAGGAACCGATGCGAAGACGCTTAAGCGTTTCGCATGCCCCAAGCCAGAAGCATCAAGCCGGATCAGAAGCATTGCTTAGGCAAGGTGGCACAGCGCCCAAGCCTCGACCACACCAACGCCGCGCCACAATCAGAAGACTTGCTTAAGGCTTGGTGACGTAGCACCCAAGCCTCGCGAGAAGTCAACAAAAAAGCCGCTGGTCGCGAAACCAACGGCTTTCAAGTTTTAACAAACCCAGCAGGGTTTAATCTGCTTTCACACTCATCGCAGCAGGTGCAGGCTGAGGCGCAGGAGCAACCTTCTCGCCACCGCCACCACTGGAGCTTGGGCTACCACCCGTGGGTGGTGTGCTACCGCCAGTTGAGGGTGGACGCGGGTCTTTGCCATCCATAATGTCGTTAATCTGATCCGCATCAATGGTTTCCCACTCCAGCAAAGCCTTGGCCATGGTGTGAACCTTGTCACGGTTCTGATCCAGAATATCCCAAGCCACTTTATACTGGGAATCAATGATCTTGCGAATTTCAGCATCCACCATTTGCATGGTCTGCTCGCTCATGTGCGTGGTCTTGGTCACTGAACGGCCCAGGAACACCTCACCTTCGTTCTCTGCATACACCATGGGGCCAAGAGCCTCGGTCATGCCGTAACGGGTCACCATATCGCGGGCAATGGCTGTTGCGCGCTCAAAGTCATTCGATGCACCCGTGGTCATCTGGTTCATGAAAATTTCTTCAGCAATACGACCACCAAACAACACGGCGATGGTACACAGCATGCGTTCTTTGTCCATGCTGTAACGGTCGCCTTCCGGCAACTGCATGGTCACGCCCAAGGCACGGCCACGCGGAATGATCGTTACCTTGTGCACCGGGTCGGTTTTTGTCATCAATTTGGCAACCACAGCGTGGCCCGACTCGTGGTAGGCCGTGTTGCGGCGCTCCTCTTCGGGCATCACCATGCTGCGGCGCTCGGCACCCATGATGATCTTGTCTTTGGCTTTTTCAAAGTCGTTCATTTCAACCACACGGCCATTGCGGCGTGCGGCAAACAAAGCGGCTTCATTCACCAGGTTGGCCAAATCAGCACCCGAGAAACCGGGGCAACCACGGGCCAGTACAGATGCATCCACGTCTGGCGACATTGGAATTTTGCGCATGTGCACTTTCAGAATTTGTTCACGGCCACGGATATCGGGCAGGCTAACAACCACTTGGCGGTCAAAACGGCCTGGACGCAGCAAGGCTGGGTCGAGTACATCGGGGCGGTTGGTCGCAGCAATCACGATAATGCCCTGGTTGGTATCGAAACCGTCCATTTCAACCAGCATCTGGTTCAGGGTTTGTTCGCGTTCGTCGTTACCGCCACCCAAACCTGCACCACGCTGGCGACCCACCGCATCAATTTCGTCAATGAAAATAATACAGGGAGCTTGCTTTTTGGCTTGCTCGAACATGTCGCGAACACGAGCCGCGCCCACACCCACGAACATTTCAACGAAGTCGGAACCAGAGATTGCGAAGAAAGGCACCTTGGCTTCACCTGCAATGGCTTTGGCCAGCAAGGTTTTACCCGTACCTGGTGAACCCACCATCAACACACCACGGGGAATTCGGCCACCCAGCTTCTGGAACTTGGTGGGATCTTTCAGGAATTCAACCAGCTCATGGACGTCTTCTTTGGCTTCGTCGCAACCTGCAACGTCCGCAAAGGTAACAGGGTTGGTATTCTCATCGAGCAATTTGGCGCGGCTTTTACCAAAGCTGAATGCACCACCCTTGCCACCGCCCTGCATTTGACGCATGAAGAAGATCCACACACCAATCAGCAGCAACATGGGGAACCAGCTCACGAAAAGGCTCATCAACAGCGATGGCTCTTCTTCGGGCTTGGCGCGCACCTGCACACCGTACTTCAGCAGGTCACCGACCATCCAGATGTCGCCAGGCGAATAAACCACTCGCTCACGGTCATCGGTAGTCAGGGCGCGAACCACACGCCCTTCAACGATCACGCTCTTGATGCGTCCATTTTGCGCATCCTGCATGAACTCGGAATAGGTCATTTCGTTGGAGCGTGTTTGTTGCCCTTCAAACTGTTTGAACACAGTAAAGAGCACCAGCGCTACAACCAACCAGACTGCTGCTTTGGAAAACGAATTATTCAATGCCACTTCTCCTCGAGGACTCTGCCACCACCCTAGGGAAATGGGGGCAGGTTGTCCATTTTAAACCCAAGCGAATGAAATACGCCATCACACTATTTCATGGTGTGCATTAACAATCGCAATCGCCTGGATCATGATGCTGCAAAATACCTATTTAAGACCCTTGCAAAGCAAAAAGGTTTCACGAGAACGGTCTCGTGAGGCCTTGGGTTTGCGCGGCGACACGCTTTTAAACACCTGCTTCATCTGGTGCACAATGTTGCTGTAGGAAGACCCATGAAAAATCTTCACGATCAGCGCCCCATTGGGCTTTAGGTGATTCAATGCAAAATCAATGGCCAGCTCGCACACATGCTCAATTCGGGCTGAATCGGCTGCAGCAACACCGGAAAGATTGGGCGCCATGTCGGAAACCACCAGATCCAGCTTTTCGCCACCCAAGCGCTGGTTCAGGTCTTCGAGCACGGCTTCGTCGCGAAAATCCCCTTGAATGAACTCAACACCCGCAATTGGTTCCATTGGAAGCAGATCCAGTGCGATAATACGGCCATTGATGACACCCCCAGGCCCAACCAAGGCTTCCCGAAGCACCTGCGACCAACTTCCCGGCGCGCTGCCCAGGTCGACCACCTTGATGCCTGGCTTCAACAACCCTTCCGGCTCGGCGATTTCCTTCAGTTTGAAGGCGGCACGGGCGCGATAACCCGCATTCGTGGCCATTTTCACGTAAGGGTCGTTGATGTGGTCATGCAACCAGTTTTTATTGAGTTTCTTCTTTTTAGCCACCGATTACCCAACCGAGTGAAAAATTAATATGACGGACACCGCAGCTGTAACCCTGACACCCGCCGAGAAAAAGGCGCTTAAAGCCCAGGCCCATGCATTGGATCCGGTAGTTTTGATTGGCGACAAGGGCTTAACACCCAATGTGGTCAAAGAAATCGACATGAACCTGAATGCACATGGTCTGATCAAGGTACGCGTGGCTGGCGACGACCGGGAAGCCCGCCTTGAATATGCGCAAGCCATTTGCGATGAAACTGGCGCAGCCTTGGTTCAACACATTGGCAAGTTGCTGGTGTTGTTCCGCCCCAAAGCAGAAGACTCCGAAAAAACCAAGGCAAAAAGCCGACCAAAACCCAAAGGTCCACGCCAAACCAAGCGTCAGTTTGTTTCCAAAGACTAACTCAAGCCTTTGGAATCGAGGCTGGCTTATTGTCCTTTGTGACACCAAACCGGTTCAAGCCCCACACCAGCGCACCAATCATCTTGACGGAATACAGCACGCTTGAAATGGCGTGCATGTTGCCGAACTGGCTACGCATGGCCGCAAGCTCGTCTCCTTGCAAACCCGCCATGGCTTCACGCAAGGTATTCATGTGGGGCTGAAGCCAGGCAAGCTCAACCACGCTGACCCCCAAAATAACGGCCATCAAGGCATTCAGCCGCAAACTTGCGCGCAATTCGCCAGCAAAATTTGACAAGGTTAACAACACAGCGCTGCTCACCAGGGAATACAAAGCCAACATGTAAAACAATCGGCCTGCCACCAAACCCGCTTCGGGGCGTGGCAACCATTTGAACAAGCCCGGCGCAACCAGAATGGCCATGAACCACAAAGCCCCGAGCCAAATTGCCCAGAACGCCAGTTCCGCACCCCGAAAACCGCGCCAAGTCATTGTTATTGCACCCCTTTAACAAAAACCATCAAATGTATTTTACTTCCAGCACTTCATATTCGCGCAAACCGCCTGGTGCCTGAACATGGGCCACATCACCTTCATACTTGCCAATCAAGGCACGCGCAATCGGGCTGGAAATGGAAATCAGGCCAGCTTTGATGTCGGCCTCATCGTCGCCCACAATTTGGTATTCAACTGTGGCGCCGGCTTCAATGTCCTCCAGCTTCACAGTCGCGCCAAACACCACGCGGCCTTCCGCATCCACGTTCGTGGGGTCGATGATCTGTGCATTGCTCATCTTGCCTTCAATTTCCTTGATACGCCCTTCGATAAAACCCTGCTTTTCCTTGGCTGCATCGTATTCGGCATTCTCCGACAAATCGCCCTGCGCGCGCGCCTCGGAAATGGCATTGATCACCGCTGGGCGATCAATGGTTTTCAGGCGATGCAATTCTTGTTTCAGCTTTTCAGCACCCTTGACGGTCAATGGGATAGTGGCCATAAATTCAGTTGTTCCTGCAAATGGAAAGCCGCCTGATAGCAAACATTGCTATGAGACGGCTTAAAGGTTCAGACAGGCAGATTAAGCGGAGAGTTCCGCATGCAGGCTTTGAACGCTGTAAACGTCCATTGCGCCGAGGTGTTTCATGCCCTCGACTGAAGCCAGTGCACCTGCCATGGTTGTAAAGATCGTAACACGAGAACTCAGTGAAGTGGTTCTAATGTAACGGCTGTCGTTAATCGCGCTTCGGCGCTCTTCAACCGTGTTCACCACCAACTGCACTTCTCCGTTTTTCAGCATGTCGACAATGTTCGGGCGGCCTTCAAGCACCTTGTTCACCACGGTGCATTCAATGCCACCTTCAGCAATGGCCGCTGCCGTGCCTCGCGTTGCAATAATCTTGAAGCCCAGATCAACCAGGCCTTTGGCCAGTTTCACGGTGTGCTTCTTGTCTTCGGTTTTCACGCTGATGAAAGCGGTGCCACCTTCAGGCAACTTGACCGACGCGGCCAGCTGCGACTTCACAAACGCCTCACCGAAAGTGCGGCCAACGCCCATGACCTCGCCCGTGGACTTCATTTCTGGGCCCAAAATAGTGTCAACCCCGGGGAATTTCACAAAGGGAAACACGGCTTCTTTTACTGAGAAATACTTCGGTACGGGAATTTCCGTCACGCCCTGGGCCGCGAAGGTTTGGCCGGCCATACAGCGCGCGGCAATCTTGGCCAACTGCTTGCCAGTGGCCTTGGACACATAAGGCACAGTGCGCGAGGCGCGTGGGTTCACTTCCAGCACATACACAGTGTCGTTTTGAATCGCGAACTGCACGTTCATCAAACCGATCACGTTCAAGGCTTTGGCCATGAGTTCGGATTGACGCTTCAATTCATTGACCATATCAGCAGACAAGCTGTAGGGGGGCAGGCAACAGGCTGAGTCGCCACTGTGCACGCCCGCTTGCTCAATGTGCTCCATCACGCCGCCGATCATCACGGTTTGGCCATCGCACAAGGCGTCTACGTCCACCTCAATCGCATCGTTCAGGAAGCGGTCGAGCAGCACAGGGCTGTCGTTGCTCACTTTCACGGCCTCGCGCATGTAGCGTTCAAGGTCTTTCTGCTCATGCACAATTTCCATGGCGCGGCCACCCAGCACGTAGCTTGGGCGCACCACCAGTGGGTAACCAATTTCCTGGGCATGTGCAATGGCCTCGGCTTCAGTGCGTGCAGTGCGGTTAGGCGGCTGGCGCAGGTTCAGCTTGGTCAGCAGCTTCTGGAAGCGCTCGCGGTCTTCGGCTATGTCGATGCTTTCCGGGCTGGTACCGATGATAGGCACACCGTTGGCTTCCAGTGATTTGGCCAGTTTCAGTGGGGTTTGACCACCGTACTGAACAATCACGCCGACCGGCTTTTCAATGGCAACAATTTCAAGCACGTCTTCAAGCGTCAATGGCTCGAAGTACAGGCGATCGGAAGTGTCGTAATCGGTAGAAACCGTTTCAGGGTTGCAGTTGACCATGATGGTTTCATAGCCGTCTTCACGCAAAGCCATGGCGGCATGCACACAGCAGTAATCGAATTCAATGCCCTGACCAATTCGGTTGGGGCCACCGCCCAGCACCATGATCTTTTTCTTGTCAGTGGGCGCAGCTTCGCATTCCTCTTCGTAAGTGGAGTACATGTAAGCGGTGCCGGTCTTGAATTCGGCTGCGCAAGTGTCTACGCGCTTGTACACAGGGCGAACATTGTGCTGGTGGCGAAGCTTGCGGATTTCAGCTTCCGACACATCCAGCAAATAAGCCAAGCGACGATCAGAGAAGCCCTTGCGTTTGAGCAAACGCAACACTGGCTCGGAAAGATCCGCCAGCGTTTTGGTTTCCAGCTCTAGTTCCGTGTCCACGATGTCTTGAATTTGAATCAGGAACCAACGATCAATTTTGGTCAACTGGTGTACTTCTTCCAGGCTAAAGCCTTGGGCAAACGCATCGCCCACATAAAAAATTCGCTCGGGGCCGGGTTCACCCAATTCACGTTCGATCACTTCGCGATCGGTTGTTTTCTGATTCAAACCATCCACGCCAACTTCCAGGCCACGCAGGGCTTTCTGGAAGCTTTCCTGAAAGGTGCGGCCCATGGCCATCACTTCGCCCACACTCTTCATCTGTGTGGTCAGGCGGTCGTCGGCTGTGGGGAATTTTTCGAATGCGAAACGTGGGATCTTGGTGACCACGTAGTCGATGGAAGGCTCGAACGACGCAGGGGTCAAGCCGCCGGTGATGTCGTTTTTCAATTCATCAAGGGTGTAACCCACAGACAGCTTGGCTGCCACTTTGGCAATCGGGAAGCCCGTGGCTTTGGATGCCAAAGCCGATGAACGCGATACACGCGGGTTCATTTCGATCACGATCATGCGGCCATTGGCTGGGTTGATCGAGAACTGAACGTTAGAACCACCGGTATCCACGCCAATTTCACGCAGAATGGCAATGGAAGCATTGCGCATCAACTGGTATTCGCGGTCAGTCAGGGTTTGTGCAGGCGCCACGGTAATGCTGTCGCCGGTGTGCACGCCCATGGGGTCCAGGTTTTCGATGGAACACACGATAATGCAGTTGTCTGCACTGTCGCGCACCACTTCCATTTCGTATTCTTTCCAGCCAATCAGGCTTTCTTCGATCAACAGTTCGTTGGTGGGCGATGCTTCCAGACCACGACGGCAAATGGTTTCGAATTCTTCAGCATTGTAGGCAATGCCACCACCGGTTCCGCCCAAAGTAAAACTGGGGCGAATAATGACCGGAAAACCGTTGCTGCCAACCTGCTTGGCGATGCTGGCCTGCACTTCAAGCGCTTCTTCCATGGAATGTGCCACACCGCTCTTCGCAGAATCCAGGCCGATGCTGGTCATGGCGTTCTTGAACTTCAAGCGGTCTTCAGCTTTTTCAATGGCTTCTTCTTTCGCGCCAATCAACTCGACATTGTATTTGGCCAGCACACCGTGCTTGGCCAAGTCCAACGCGCAGTTCAAGGCAGTTTGACCACCCATTGTGGGCAACACGGCATCGGGGCGTTCTTTCTCGATAATGCGCTCAACAACCTGCCAGGTGATGGGTTCGATGTAAGTAACATCGGCCATTTCCGGGTCAGTCATGATGGTGGCAGGGTTGCTGTTGACCAGCACCACTTTATAGCCTTCTTCGCGAAGCGCTTTACAGGCTTGAGCACCTGAGTAGTCGAATTCGCAGGCCTGACCAATCACAATGGGGCCGGCGCCGATGATCAGGATTGTTTTTAGATCGTTACGCTTTGGCATAACTTCCCTTTAATTTTAAAAATTTCAATACGGTTCAAACAGGTTTGCACAAGGGCGTATTACGCTTTGGCTGCCTTGATGTCTGAAATAAAACGGTCGAACAGTTCTGCCAAATCGTGCGGACCTGGGCTGGCTTCCGGGTGGCCCTGGAAGCAAAAGGCTGCACGGTCAGTTCGCTCCAGGCCCTGGATAGACCCGTCGAACAAGGACACATGCGTAACGCGCAGGTTGGCAGGCAATGAATCGGCATCTACAGCAAAACCATGGTTTTGGCTGGTAATGGCCACACGCTTGGTTTTCAGGTCTTGTACCGGGTGGTTTGCCCCATGGTGGCCAAACTTCATTTTCATGGTTTTGGCACCGCTGGCCAAAGCCATAAGCTGGTGGCCCAAACAAATGCCAAACACGGGCAGTTTGGTGTTGTCCAGAATATGCTTGATGGCAGAAATGGCGTAGTCGCAGGGCTCGGGGTCGCCTGGGCCATTGCTCAAGAACACGCCATCGGGGTTCAGGGCCAGTACTTTCTCCACCGGGGTTTGAGCCGGCACCACTGTTACGCGGCAGCCACGCTGGGCCAGCATGCGCAAAATATTGCGCTTGGCACCATAGTCGAATGCCACCACATGATGTGGGCGCTCGCCAGTCTGGAAATGGGGCTCTTCAGCAGCCACACCCAAAGCCCATTCGCCTTCAACCCACTCATGGGCTTCTGTACAGGAAACCACCTTGGCCAAGTCCATACCAGCCAGGCCAGGGAAGCCTTTGGCCAGTTCAATGGCGCGCTCAGCGCTCAAGGTTTCGCCACTGCCTTCAGTCAAAAGGCAGCCATTCTGGGCGCCCTTTTCACGAAGAATACGGGTCAGCTTGCGGGTATCAATACCAGCAATGCCAGGCACACCATGCTTTTTCAGGTAATCAGCCAAGGGCATTGTTGAACGGAAGTTGGACACCAGTTCAGGCAGGTCTTTGATGACCAGGCCAGACAAATGCAACCCGGCGGATTCTTCGTCCTGAGGGTTGGTGCCAACGTTGCCGATGTGAGGGTAAGTGAGGGTGACAATTTGGCGGCAGTAGGATGGGTCGGTGGCGATTTCTTGATAACCCGTGAGCGATGTATTGAACACCACTTCACCCACTTGCGTGGTGGGGGCGCCAAAAGAAATGCCCTCGAATACTGTGCCGTCTGCGAGCGCGAGCAAGGCGCGCGGGTGGGCGCTTGCGACTAATTTCGACAAGGGAAACTCCAATAGATGCGACAAAACACCCGGGGACAAATAACACCCGCGCAGGCTTTTTGCCTAAGAATCATTCAGCTAGCCGAGAATTATACCCGGAACAGCCGGGTTCGGCCACACCGAAGTGTGGCCTATCGAGAACTTTGGAGAACTTTCGGGGAATTAAGCAGGGCTTGAGGCCGCGATGCGTCGACCATACCAACACAACACCGCCACCGTGGCGTACATCAACAAGCCATAAACAACAACCGGAACCGCTATTTCAGCATTGCCCAGCAATGACAGCGCAATGGTCAAACCCAGTGTCGAGTTTTTCACACACATTTCAATTGACACAGTCAAACTGTCTCGGGCATTCAAGCCGCTAATTTTTCCGCCCAGCAAACCTAGGGCAACGGCAGCAAAATTTAGCGCCATCACGGGCATCCAGGCCTCGGCAAACCAGCCAGGCATGTTTTCAGACTCGCTGATTGCGATCAACACAATAATTGCAACCAGCACAAACACCGCGAATTTATTGATTGCCGGTTCAAACTTTTGTGACAACTCCGGCTTCTTGGCACGAATAAACATGCCAATACACACTGGGATAATCACGATCACCATCATGGTAAGCAGGGTTTTCAGAAATGGAAGTTCAAGCTGCGTGCCCTCGCCTACAAACATGGGCAAAGCGTAGGCCATGTAGAACGGAATGGTCACCACGGTAAGCAGGCTGGCCAGCACGGTGAGCGTAATTGACAAAGCCAGGTTGGCTTTGGCCAGGTAAGTGAGCACGTTCGAAGTAGTACCGCCGGGCATGGCTGCACTCAGCACCAGACCAGCCGCCATGACACCGCCACCGAAAATGCCACCGATGGCGAACCCCAGCAAAGGCACGCCCACCAGCTGCAATACTGTACCGACCACAACGCCTTTGGGCTGTTCTTTGACACGCCGGAAATCTTCGACAGTCAGGCTTAAACCCATGCCAATCATGATGATGAAAAGGGAAACGGGTAAACCAATCGTGATGTAGGTGTTGCCGAGCATTGTGTCTCCATGGGGTATTTTTTGTTGTTCAGCTAATGTAGCCCAAGGCTGGCTGTTTCGCTGTCAGCAAATTGACGTTTAATCCGCCTTTTTGAATTCTGTGCGAACAATTTGCTCCAGAAAGTCGGCAACCACACGGGTTTTCAAGGACAACTGGCTGCTTAAACCGGGTGGAAACACCAAATACATGGGCAAACCGCCTGTAGCCGGGTTGTCGCAATACCAGTCTGAAAGAATTTCAAGCAATTCGCCACGTGCCAAAGCACCCTGCAACATCCAGTCCGCACTTCGGCCCAAACCCAGACCCGACTGAATGGCCCGAACCACCATCATAGGACTGGAACAGGTAAGCCATGAAATCACCCGGTGCTTTTGACTGGGCTGCGCGCCGTTCTTGGGCCAGAACTCCCATTCCTTTTGGTCTCCGCGCTGAGAAAATGCAATGCATTGATGGTGCACCAAATCGGCAGGGGTTTGAGGCACGCCATGCTTTTCAAGGTAAGCGGGTGCGGCGTACAGCTTTCGCCAAATGGTGGCCACTTTGCGAGCCCGCAAGGTGGAGTCTTGCAGTAGGCCGACGCGCAAAGCAATATCAAAGCCCTCCTCTACAATCATTGCGTTGCGGTTGGAGAGGTCCACTTGCAGTTGCACATCGGGGTACTTGGCATGAAATTCAGGCAGGCGGGGTGCGAGTATTTTTTCACCCACGATCACTGGAAGGCTGATACGAACGGTTCCGTGCGGTTGCCCGCTTTGCAGTTGTGTAATCGCATCACGCGCCTCTTGCTGACTTTCCAGCATGCGCTGCGCATACAGTTTATAAATTTCGCCCGCCTCGGTAATTTTGACCTGCCGCGTGGTGCGGTTAAGCAGACGGATATTCAAATGGGCCTCGAGCTGCGCAATGGCCCGGCTGATACTGGACGGGTTCTCGCCTTTCAGCTTGGCCGCAGCCGCAAAACTGCCAGTGTTCACCACCATCAGGAAGGTTTCAGCCGCTTGAAGTTCATTGAAATTGTTGCTCATGGCGCAATGGTGTAATTCGATACCGGTAGTTTATTTGCACAATGTACATCAATACCATGACTTCACACCATCTCAAAAGGAGTGTGAATCATGAACGAATGGCCCGAAAACCTCACTGGCCTGGACCTGAACTGGAACCTGTTTGAAACCGCAAACAAGGCACTCAGGACAACATTAATTTTGCTGATTGTTTTGGCTGGCATTGGCCTGGCCCAAGCCACGAATCTGACCACTGAGCTGCCCACCGTGCTGGTGACCGAAACCACGGAATGGCTGAACTTTTCCGGCTGGTTTTCTGACGGTGCAATTGGCGGATTTGACGCAGCAGGTGCCAGCATTGGGGGTTGGTAAGACCAGAATGACACAACTGTAATCATGCAGTGGGAAGTTTGTCATTCGAAAGGTCGCACAGTGGAACTGGATTCGGTACGAGGTCGTGCCGAATCTTCAACCACTGGAGACCGCCATGAAAACATTCGCACAAACTTGCTTTGCAATCGCCATAAGCACAGCATCCACCCTTGCTTTGGCAAACAACCCGGTGAATCAACCGATGACCGAATGCGAGAAAGCCAAGGCCACCAAGACAACGGAAATTGCCCAACAAACCACACACCATGATGTGGTGATTCAAGCGATTGCCAAGGCAATGCATGAACCAAAAACAAAGTATTAACTGCAAATTCGCTGCGGCGGCCAGCGCCACCAAGCCGTCACAACCGCAAGGCCAAACAGGGTGTAAGCCAAGGCAAACACCCAGCCTGGGGCCTGATAGAACATGACCCCGTGAACCCAGTGTTGAATGAAGCTGCCCTGATAAACACCCTGCCCTGCCTGCAGGCGCAACCAGTTTTCAAGTGTGGTAAGCGGGCATTCAATGCCCAGCCAGCTTTCAAGAACAACCACTGAAATTGCGAGTAAGTGCATGGCCCTGAACCACCAGTGGTTGACCCAAGACCAACGCAAGAAATTGCCCAATACGATCAGCAGCAAGCCACCCACCACGAATAGCACAATGGCAAAGTGGATCAAGAGCACCAAGTCAGCAAAATGTGAATAGTTCATGCAGGCAGCATAAACAAAAAGCCCCTCGATGTGAGGGGCTTTTTAATGACTGAACAACCAGGGTCAATCAGAAATTTGCAACTGCCATTTCTGTGACACCCTGATAACCGTTCACAATACTGTCGCGCAGGCCAGGCACGGTGTTCAATACATGGTCGGCGAAGAAACGCGAGGTCAAAATCTTGTCGCTGTAGAAACTGTCTGTTTCGCCAGCCTTGATTTTCGCTTCTGCAGCCAACAGCGCACGCGCCATTTGCCAACCAGCCACAGTGGTGCCAGCCAATTTCAAATAAGGCACTGAACCTGCAAACACTGCGTTTGGATTACTCTTCATGTTGTCGACTACAAACTGTGCCGCATCCAGGAATGAGGCGCGGGCCGCATCCAGACGCGCTGCCACTGCCTTGGCGTGTGCAGAACCGGATTCATTCAACTGAACCACTGTGCGTGCAATTTCCGCACACAGGGCTTTGACCATGGCGCCACCGTCACGCGAGGTTTTGCGGCCCACCAGGTCGTTGGCCTGAATGGCGGTTGTGCCTTCGTAGATGGTCAGGATTTTTGCATCGCGGTAGTACTGCGCTGCACCTGTTTCTTCAATGAAGCCCATGCCGCCGTGTACCTGCACACCGGTGGATGTCACATCGATACTCATTTCAGTCGACCAGCCTTTAACCAGCGGCACCATGAATTCATACACAGCCATGTTTTGCTTGCGTGTGGCTTCATCGGCGTGGAAATGGGCGGCATCGTATGCAGCACCGGCCACGCAAGCCATGGCGCGCGCAGCTTCAACCTGCGAACGCATGCTCATCAACATGCGCTTCACATCGGGGTGGTGAATAATGGCAACGGCTTCGTTGGCAGAGCCATCAACCGGGCGAGACTGCACGCGGTCGTTGGCGTACTGCACGGCTTTTTGATAAGCACGCTCGGCCAAACCAATGCCCTGAACACCCACCTGGAAACGGGCGGCGTTCATCATCACAAACATGTACTGCAAACCCTTGTTCTCTTCACCCACCAGGTAACCAATCGCGCCCTGGCCCACTTCGCCCTTGTTGTCGCCATACAGCAGCACCGCGGTTGGCGAGGCCTTGATGCCCAGCTTGTGTTCGATGGATGCGCAGTACACATCGTTGCGTTTGCCCAAAGAACCGTCTTCGTTCACCAAAAACTTGGGCACTACGAACAGACTGATGCCTTTCACGCCTTCGGGCGCATCGGGGGTACGGGCAAGCACCAAGTGCACAATGTTGCCCGCCATGTCGTGTTCACCGTAGGTGATGTAGATTTTCTGGCCAGAAATACGATAGGTGCCATCGCCTTGCGGCACGGCTTTGGAACGCACCAACGCCAGGTCTGAACCGGCCTGTGGCTCGGTCAGGTTCATGGTGCCGGTCCATTCGCCGGAAATCATTTTGGGGATATACGTTTCTTTCAGTTGCTGGCTGCCTGCCACCAACAACGCTTCAATTGCGCCATCGGTCAGCAAGGGGCACAACGCAAAGCTGAGGTTGGCGCCGTTGACCATTTCCATGCAAGGTGTTGCCACCAGCTTGGGCAGACCTTGGCCGCCAAATTCAGCGGGGTGCTGAAGGCCCTGCCAGCCTTGCTCGCCGAAGGCTTTGAATGCCTCTTTGAAGCCTTTGGCTGTGGTTACAACGCCGTCTTTCCAGTTGGCGGCCTCTACGTCGCCCGACCAGTTCAATGGGGCTACCACTTCGCTGGTGAACTTCGCATTTTCATTCAGAACCGCATCCACGGTTTCCTCGGTCGCATCTTCACAACCGGGCAACTGGGATACTTGATCCAAGCCGGCCAATTCTTTCAAGACAAACATCATGTCTTTGACTGGGGCGTTGTAACTCATTGTCGTCTCCTGATACAGCTTTGCGTTTTACGTTGTTTACAGTTTCTTGATTACAACTTCTCGGTCAGTTGAGGCACCACGTCGAACAAATCACCCACCAAACCGTAATCGGCCACGCCGAAAATTGGTGCTTCGGGATCTTTGTTCACGGCCACGATCACCTTGCTGTCTTTCATGCCAGCCAGGTGCTGAATGGCACCGGAAATACCAAAAGCCATGTACAACTGCGGCGCCACGATTTTGCCGGTTTGGCCAACCTGCCAGTCGTTGGGTGCATAACCTGCATCCACTGCTGCGCGTGAAGCGCCAATGGCAGCGTTCAGTTTGTCGGCCAAGGGATTCAGCACGCTGAAATTTTCAGCCGAACCCATACCACGACCACCGGAAATAATGGTGCTGGCGGCGGTCAGTTCAGGGCGGTCGCTCTTGGCCACTTCGCGGCTTACAAATGTGGACTTGCCAGAATCGGCAGCAGCGCTCAAGGTTTCAATGGCAGCAGAACCACCAACGGCTGCAACTGGATCGAATGCGGTGGTGCGCACGGTGATTACTTTGGTCGCGTCAGAAGACTGAACCGTGGCGATCACGTTGCCAGCATAAATTGGGCGTGTGAAGGTGTCTGCGCTTTCAACGCTGATGATGTCGGAAATTTGTGCAACATCCAGCTTGGCAGCAACGCGCGGCAACACGTTTTTACCCACGCTGGTTGAGGGTGCCAAAATGTGACCATAGTTACCGGCCACGGCCAGAATTTGCGCAGCCAGATTTTCTGCCAACTGGTCACCCAGTGAATCAGAATCTGCAAGCAATACCTTGGCTACACCGGCAGCCTTGGCAGCCTGCTCAGCGGCAGCACCACATCCCTTGCCAGAGACCAACACGTGAATGTCGCCACCAATTTTCTGGGCCGCAGCAATGGTGTTCAGCGTAGCGGGCTTGATACTTTGATTGTCGTGTTCTGCAATTACGAGTACTGACATGATTTGTGCTCCTGTATTCCCTGTGTTAGATCACTTTCGCTTCATTCTTCAGCTTGTCGACCAGCGTGGCCACATCGGGCACGGTGATACCGGCTGAACGAGTGGGCGGGTCGCTCACTTTCAGGGTTTTGATGCGTGGATCAACATTCACGCCCAAGTCAGCGGGCTTGATGGTGTCGATCTGTTTTTTCTTGGCCTTCATGATGTTGGGCAAAGTCACATAGCGTGGCTCGTTCAGGCGCAGGTCAGTGGTTACAACCGCTGGCAGGCTCAGGCTAACCGTTTCCAGGCCGCCATCCACTTCACGGGTTACATTCACTTTGCCACCTTCAACAACCACTTTGGATGCGAAGGTGCCCTGTGGCATGTCTGCCAGGGCAGCCAGCATCTGGCCGGTCTGGTTGCAATCGTCGTCAATGGCTTGCTTACCCATGATGACCAGGTCAATGCCTTCTTTCTCAACAATCGCTTTGAGGATTTTTGCAACGGCCAGAGGCTGCAGCTCAACATCGGTTTCAACCAGAATGCCACGGTCAGCGCCAATGGCAGCAGCGGTGCGCAAAGTTTCAACACATTGGGCCACGCCACAGCTTACGGCAATCACTTCAGTGGCCACGCCAGCTTCTTTCAGGCGCGTGGCTTCTTCAACGGCGATTTCGTCGAAGGGGTTCATCGACATTTTAACGTTGGCGATATCCACGCCAGAACCGTCGCTTTTGCAGCGCACTTTTACGTTGTAGTCGACTACGCGTTTAACGGGTACCAGGATCTTCATGCAAGCCATCCCATAATTGAAATTGATAATGTGTGAATGTGATTATACGAAGCGTTTTCAGAAAAAACGCACGATCGTTCGATTTTTCATAGAGTCTACACTCTAAGGGGGGGTTTGTCGAGGTTATTGGTAGCGTGCGCAGATCGCTTTCATGGCTGAAAAGCAGCGCTCATCGATCTCGGCCCGGCTTCGAATCGTGCAATCCAGATCAATGACCCGCCCGGTTGACAGGCTGTACACCAAGCCACCCACAGCCACCGGTTCGCCCCGACCCCAGGCGGCATTCACCGCTGGGCTCAACGCAGCCAGTCTCACCTGCTGAATCACATTGAGCTCACACAGTTTGTCGACATTCCGGTTGGCTTGCTCAGGCGAGGCCGGGTTGAACAACTGATGATCGTGGGCCAGCTCACGCACACCTTCCAGCCAATCGCCAGGTGCACCGCCCGCATGCAAACCCAAGGCAATACGAACGCCACCGCAATTGTGGTGCCCAAACACCAGGATATGTTTCACTTTCAAGCTGTCAATGGAAAACTGGATTGCAGTTTGCAAACTCAGATCGTTCAAACCAGCCTGATTGGCCACATTTTTGTATACGAACAATTCACCCAGATTGCTTTGCAGCAGGGTATTGGGATCGGCTCGACTATCGCAACAACTGATCACGGTAAAGGCCGGGCTTTGCCCAGCAGAAAGCCGCTTGAAGTAATCGGGATCTTGCGCTGTAATTTGCCCAGCCCATTGCGCATTGCGCGCCAACATTTCACTCAATCGATTTTCGGAATACGGCGCGGGGGTTGAAAAAATCACGATGCAAGCGCCTCCACGTGGGCATATACAGAATCGGCCAAAGCCTCCAGTTCATAACCCCCTTCCAGCGTACTGACCAGTTTGCCATCGCAATATTCTTCAGCGACACGCTTGAGGAATTGGGTGATCCAGCCATAGTCCTCAGTGCTAAGGGTCATGTCAGCCAATGGGTCGCTTTCATGGGCGTCAAACCCGGCTGAGACCAACACCAACTGTGGCTTGAAGCGATCAATCGCATCTACCCAGTGGGTTTGAATGGCGTGTTTGATTTCTTCGCGACCACCACCGGGTTGAATGGGACAATTCACCATGTTGCGCGCTCCATCAAGCCCGCCACTGAAAGGATACAAAGGCGATTGAAAAGTACTGCACATCAGCACCTTGGGGTTGTTGGCAAATGCATGCTCGGTGCCATTGCCGTGGTGTACATCAAAGTCCACGATAAGCACTCTCTCAAGCCGATAGGCATCAATGGCATGCTGCGCAGCAATTGCGACGTTGTTGAACACGCAAAAGCCCATGGCACGGTCCACACACGCGTGGTGCCCGGGCGGGCGAACGGCACAAAAAGCATTGTTCACAGCATGGGCCATGACCAAATCGACTGCATGCACACAGGCACCCGCAGCGCGACGTGCTGCATCCAACGAAAATTCTGACAAAGTGGTATCGCCATCGATGTCAATATTCCGCTTCAAGGGGAAACGGGCTTTGATGCTTTCTACATATGCGGGCGTATGTACTGCCGTCACAGCCGACCATGGCACCTCGGGCGCCTCGCAATGAACCAGGCGCGGCCACAAATCGGAGGCCTGCAATTTTTCACGAATCACCCGCAAACGAGCCATGCTCTCGGGGTGGCCCAGACCAGGGTTGTGCAGGGCGCAATCAGAATGGGAAATATAGGCTGTGGTCATGGCTTAGGCCCAAACAGCACGGGAATGCTGGGTTATAGTGAACAACGGACCTGCCAATTCAAGCAAACATGCGCCGGGTCGACCACTACTTCTTTTGACTACACCGATACCGGACATGCTGACTCCTTTTGTGACTGCTCAACGAATCTTAACAAGCTTTGCCTCCATTCTAATCAGCACAGCCCTGTGCACTCAAGCTGTGCACGCCCAAGACGCCCAGAAGGTAAACTTTGCCGAGCACAAGAATGCTGCTGCCTTGGCAGAGCGCCTGCAAACCAAAGAAGGAATACCTGCGGCGATGACGCTGGAACTGTTGAAGCAGGCTGAGCTCTTGCCACAGGTGGTGAAGGCAGTAAAGCCAGCAAAAACCAAGAGTGTTCGAAACTGGGACAAATACCGAAACAACTTTGTAGAACCTTACCGCATTCGTAAAGGCGTGGAGTTCTGGGATGCAAACCTGGACACTTTGAAAGAGGCGGAAGCCAAATACGGCATTCCGCAAGAGGTAATTGTGGCCATCATCGGCGTGGAAACCATTTACGGGCAACACATTGGCAACTACCGGGTGCTCGACTCCCTGGCCACACTGGCCTTTGCCTACCCTGAAGGCCAACGTGACCGCTCTGAATTCTTTTTAAGCGAACTCGAGGCGTTTATTGCGTTGTGCAATAGAACTCACCTGGATGCGCTTGAGGTGAAAGGCTCGTATGCGGGGGCTATCGGGCTGGGCCAATTCATGCCCAGCTCATGGACTGCATTTGCCGTGGACGGCGACGCCGACGGCATCGTGGATTTGTTTCACAGCCGCCGCGATGCAATTTTCAGCGTGGCCAATTTTCTGAAAGTACACGGGTGGGAAACTGGCAAAGCCACTCGTGTGTTGGTGGACATAGAACATGCCGACAATTTGCAGGAACTGCTGGCACCCGACATTGTGCCCACCTTCACCCCGGCGGCGATGCAACAAAAAGGCGTGAAGTTAAATGGCGAAACACAGCCTGATGAAAAACTGGCGCTGATTGAACTGGTGCGTGGAGACGGCGAGCCTGCCTTTGTGGCTGGTGGGCATAACTTTTACGTGGTAACCCGTTACAACCGCAGCTCCTTCTATGCCAACGCGGTGCTGGAACTCAGCGAAGCGTTGAAACTTAGAAGGGAGATGCTGAATTGAGTGCTTTGTCAGGCAGGAAACACACCCGTGGACAAGTAGCGATCACCACGGTCGCATACAATAAAAACAATGGTTGCGTTTTCAACTTCTTCCGCAATTTTCAGGGCAATGTGCGCCGCACCTGCTGCTGAAATACCACAGAAAATACCTTCTTCAGCTGCCATCTTTCGGGCCATTTCCTCGGCCTCAAGCTGGGTCACCTGCACCACGCGGTCTACACCGGCGGGTTTGTAAATTTTGGGCAAGTATTCTTTCGGCCATTTGCGAATGCCCGGAATTTGCGAACCCTCGCTGGGTTCAGCACCGATAATTTGTACATCCGGGTTTTGGCCCTTTAGGTAACGAGACACACCCATGATCGACCCCGTGGTGCCCATGGCGCTCACAAAGTGAGTCACTTGGCCAGCGGTGTCGCGCCAAATTTCAGGGCCAGTGGTTTCAAAGTGGGCAAGTGGGTTGTCTTCGTTGGCGAACTGGTCAAGAATTACGCCCTTGCCCTGGTCACGCATTTGCTCGGCCAGGTCACGCGCATATTCCATGCCCCCTTTTTGCGGGGTCAAAATGATTTCTGCGCCAAAGGCACGCATGGTTTGGCGACGTTCAATGCTGAGGTGCTCGGGCATGATCAGCACCATGCGGTAACCGCGAATGGCGGCCGCCATGGCCAAGGCAATACCGGTGTTGCCTGAAGTGGCCTCAATCAGCGTATCGCCCGGCTTGATTGTGCCGCGAGCTTCGGCACGCTTGATCATGGAAATGGCTGGGCGGTCTTTGACTGAACCGGCTGGGTTGTTGCCCTCCAGTTTGCCCAGAATCACATTGCCACGGTCGGCATTGGCCTTGCCAGGCAAACGTTGCAACTGCACCAGTGGGGTGTTGCCAATGGTATCTTCAATGGTGAGGTATTTCACAGCCGGATCACTTTCAACAAAGGTAATCCGGCTATTTTAGCTTAATGTAGGTGCACAACACCGTCACGCAGCGCTGGCCTGTGTTCGATCCACTGAGGCAGAAGCGAAGCAATGATCATGGTGAATAAACCCAGCACCATGCCCAACAACTGGGGTGGCCAAACTTCACTGGGGAAAAAGTTTTTGGCGATCAACCAACTGCTGACACCCACTACAATTGATGCAACTGCACCCTGCGAGGTTGCTTTTGACCAATACAAGCCAAACACCAGCGGAACAAATGCAGCAGCCAGGGTAATTTCGTAGGCGCTTTCCACCATCTCGAAAATTGAAGATTCACTGTTGATGGCAAAGGCCACCACAATGATGGTGAACACGAACACTGAAATGCGCATGGTCAACAACAAGGCCTTGTCATCCATTTTTGGATAGATGTTCTTGACAATGTTTTCTGCAAACGACACGGAGGGTGCCAACAAGGTTGCGCTGGACGTGCTCATGATTGCAGAAATGAGTGCACCAAAAAACACGATTTGTGCAAATACGGGGGTGTGCATCAACACCAGGTTGGGCAACACCATCTGCGAATCCTCCGACACCATCGCCGTGAAGGTTGCAGGGTCAATCAGAATAGCGCCGTAGGCCAAAAACACCGGGATGAACGCGAAGAAAAAGTACATGGAACCACCCAGCACAGCACCCCGCACGGCGGTTTTCTCGTCTTTGGCAGAACTGATGCGCTGGAAAATATCCTGCTGTGGAATTGAACCAAAAGCCATGGTCAGAAAGGCACCTACAAAAGGTACCCACAGCACGTAGCTGAATTCCTCCGGGAAAAACTGCAACTTGCCGGCGGCTTCAGCATGGTCAACCACAGTGCCCACACCACCAGCCAAATCAGCCACGATCCACATGATGTAAACCAAGCCCGCTGCAATCACCACCATCTGGATGAAATCGAGAATAGCCACTGACAACATGCCACCAAAAAGCGTGTAGATCAGCACCACACTGGCGCCAATGACCATGCCCCATTCTTGGGAAACTGCACCATCGGTGAGCACGTTGAAGATCAATCCCAGTGCACTGATTTGCGCCGCCACCCAACCCAGGTAAGACACCACAATGCAGGCGCTGCAAAAAATTTCAACTACCCGGTTGTAACGTACGCGGTAATAGTCGCCCAAGGTGAGCAAATTCAGGCGATAAATTTTCGGTGCGATGAACAAACCAGCCAGAATCAGGCACATGGATGCGCCAAACGGATCCGCCACAATGCCGCTCAAACCCTCTTCCACAAAGGTGGAAGAAATACCCAGCACGGTTTCCGAGCCAAACCAGGTGGCAAAAACCGTGGCAGTCACAATGGGCAGGGAAAGATGCCGGCCAGCCACGGCGTAATCCGCCGCACTACTTACATTTCTGGCCACATACAGGCCAATGAGTACAGAAACCAGCAAATACGCTACAACGGAGGCAAGCAACATCTTGAAAACCCACCAGAGAGAAAAAATGATTTCGGATTATAGGCAAGAAACATGCGCAGGGCTAGAACAGACCTTTGGGGCCTGAATAGCCAATTAAAAAGGGCCACAACAAATCAAGTGCAACCACACCAAAAAGCACAGCGAGCATCAATACCATCCAGAACAAAGCCCGGTTCAGGCGCTTTTGCTGTTTCACCAATTGTTCGATTTGATCGTCAACCCGCCCATTCGAATGCGTCAGGGTTTGGTGCAATAGTCGCGGTAAGGCCGGCAAAATTTGTGACCACTGGGCGGCCTCCCATTGCAGGCTGGACTGAAAACCCTTCAAACCGATTTGCTGGTGCATCCAGTTTTCCAGATACGGCTTTGCGGTTTTCCAAAGATCCAGGTCAGGATCAAGCTGGCGGCCAAGACCCTCCACGTTCAGCAGGGTTTTTTGCAGCAGCACCAGCTGTGGCTGAATTTCAACATTGAAGCGGCGGGAGGTTTGAAACAAACGCATCAAGGCCTGTCCCAGCGAAATTTCCTTCAATGGCTTGCCAAAGAAAGGTTCAATGCAGGCTCGAATGGCGGATTCAAGCTCATCAATACGCGTGCCCTTGGGCACCCAACCCGATTGCACATGCAGCTCAGCCACACGCTTGTAGTCTTGCCGGAAGAATGCGAGGAAGTTTTGCGCCAGGTATTGCTTGTCCACATCGCTGAGGGTGCCAACAATACCGAAATCAAGTGCAATGTATCGACCAAAATCTTCAGGCTGATCACCCACATAGATATTGCCGGGATGCATGTCTGCATGGAAAAAACCATCGCGAAACACCTGGGTGAAAAAAATTTCTACACCTTCGCGGGACAGTTTTTTCAAATCAATGTTGTTCTCGCGAAGCCGCTCGATTTGGGAAATCGGAATGCCGTGCATGCGCTCCATGGTAATCACGGTGCTGCAGCAATAGTCCCAATACATTTCAGGCACACGAAGCAGGTGCCCGCTACCCGAAGTGGACGAGAAATTACGACGCAACTGCGAGGCATTGGCCGCTTCGCGCATTAAATCCAGTTCATCGTGCAAGTATTTGTTGAACTCGGCCACCACTTCCCGGGGCTTTAAGCGCTTGCCATCGGATGAAATTTTTTCAATCCAGCGCGCAGCGGTTTTCATCAAGGCCAGGTCTTTGTCGATGACCTCGATCATGCCGGGGCGCAATACCTTCACCGCCACCTTCTTGCCTTCGTGCTCGCCAGCCCTGATTATCGCAAAGTGAACCTGGGCAATCGAGGCGCTGGCCACTGGGATGTTCTGGAAATCCAGAAACATGTCGTCAATTTGGCGGCCCAGGCTGGCTTCAATCAATTCACGGGCTTTCTCGGAGGAAAACGCGGGCACTTGGTCTTGCAATTTGGCCAACTCGTCGGCCACGTCTTCGGGCAACAAATCGCGCCGGGTTGACAGCAATTGCCCGAACTTCACAAACAACGGGCCCAGGTCTTCCAGTGCACGGCGCATGCGTTCGCCGCGCGGGGCCTGCACATGCGAGCGGGAAGAAATCAGCGTGAGAAACCACTTGGCCAAGCCATTGTTGATTGAGTCGGCGGCAATCAGGAACAGGCCATACTTTCGGGCCACCAACGCAATACGTGCCAAACGGCGAAGCTTCATTTGGGCGCACCCAACTTGGCGAAACGTTTCTCAATACGGGCAAGCTCATCACGCAGTTGGTTGACTTCATCGCGAAACGCATCGAACTCGGATGCGGTAGGTGCCATCGCTTTTTCATGCACAACGTATTCGCGCAGGTTGCTTTTGAAACGCTGTACCACATCACGTGCATTGGTGCCCAAAGCAGACAAAGTGTTCATGACCCAAACAGCCTGTGCATCGCCCACCACACGGGCCAAATCGCGCTCGGGGTCCCAGCTCAAGTCGTTGATCACGGTAGACACGGTTTGCGCGAAATCCATGTCGCCTTCAATGGCCGCTTTTCTCGACATGCTGTTGGGGTTGCTCACCGAACCAATCAAATCGGCCCATTGCATGGAAATGGTGGTATCGGCCGGTGCCGCCACACCATTGCTGGGTACACTGGCCTGAAAATATCCCTGGTCGTTCACACGCAACTGAAGCTGCATGGGAGCAATGCCCAGCACCAGCACCTTGCCGGCTTCCTTCTGCAATTTTGTTTTACTGCTGCGCTGCTGATCCAGCAAATGGTTTAGCACCAGGCACACGGTCTGAGTAACAGTGGCTGACATCAAATTCAAGGGGGCAGAGAACAAATGACCCGCTGCACCTTTGGATGAACCAGAGGAGAGCAGTTTGGAGGCAAACTGAAAAAACAATACGGGGGGACTGGCCAAGGCACACTTCCAACAATCGAAAATTTGTTTGAGTGTAACCCAGCCGGGCAGGCCAAGCCCGGCGGGTAAGTTCAAAAATTACAGATTGTGAATGCCTGAAAGCACCCAGCCACCGCCTGCCACTGGGCGGCTCATAATCCACAACTCATTTATTTCTTCAGCAGCCGCGTCTTGCTCTTCCCGCAACATGCCAGTGAATGCAACTGTAGCAATTTGCTCATCCACATCGGTTTCAAAGCCGATCAGCTGGGCATCCAAGGTAACCACATCGGTGCGGTTGACCGCGTTGCCACGGGCTTCAATTTCAGCACGCAGGTGGTCAACCACTTCATCACTGCAGTATTCGCGCAGGCCAGCAATATCGCCCTGGTCAAACACACCCTGCATGGTCACGAAAAACTTCTTGGCGCTGTTCACAAAATTCGCTTCATCGAACCCGGCTGGCAGGTCTTTCACGGGTGTTGCCGCTGGCATGGGTGCATCAAAAGCCGATGCGTTGCCAAACTGGCCGAAACCTTGATCGTTGCGTGGTGCGCCCATGCCAGGGACGGGGTCGTTAACGGGATTCGAGGGCGAGCTGTAACGCGGCGTTTGCGGCGCTTCGCGATAGCTGTTGTTGGGTGAACTTGCTGCACCAGGTGCGCTGTATGCGGGGCGCTGTTTGGCCGCTTGCTGACCGCGCAGCATGCGCACCAGGAACATGACAGCAAACACCGCTGCAGCAATCATCAACATGGTGCCCAGGAATTCAGCCATGCCCGCGCCGAAGCCAAGATAACCAAACAAAGCCGCCAGGCCCAAACCGGCTGCCAGGCCACCCAAGGGGCCCAGGAAACGGTTGCGGGGCGCGGCTGCCGTACCTGCGGTAGCACCGGCAGGGTTAGTGGCCTGCTGCTTGCTGGGCGCAGTGGAAGTGGTGCCAGAAGGCGCAGTGGTTGGAGACTTCTGGAATTGGGAAGGCGCAGAGCGGCCAAAACTGCCACCGCCACCCAGGCGCTTGGCCTCGGCATCGGTAGGCAGAGCACCCAAACTCAGAAAGGCTGCTACTACAGCCAAGACAGACAATCGAACAGACCAAACACGGGTTTTCACAGCAAAAGCCTCCAGAATATTAATTTTTCGCGTGTAGCCAATAGACAAACTCAGGCGAATTTGGTTCCTTGGTGCAACGCGACCACACCCGCAGTGAAGTTGGTGTACTTCACCTGATCGAACCCACTTTCAAGCATGATGCTTTTCAGGGTTTCCTGATCCGGGTGCATGCGAATGCTCTCAGCCAAATACTGGTAGCTGGCACTGTCCTGCGCCACAATTTGACCAATTTTTGGCAACACCTGAAATGAATACAGATCATAGGCCGGGGCCAACAAGGGGTTTACCTTTGAGAATTCAAGCACCAGCACTTTGCCACCCGGCTTGATTACCCGGCGCATTTCGCCCAAGGCCACATCCTTGTGGGTCATGTTGCGCAAACCAAACGCCACGGTCACCACATCAAAGTAATTGTCGGGAAATGGCAGCTTTTCAGCGTCGCACAGGGTCATTTTTGGCAAATACCCATGATCGATCATGCGATTCCGGCCCACACGCAACATGCTCTCATTGATGTCCGTCAGCCACACTTCGCCGCTTGGGCCCACTTTGTCCAGAAAGGCCTTGCTCAAATCGCCCGTACCACCCGCAATATCGAGCACCTTCATGCCGGGGCGAACACCCGCCGCACGCACTGTGCTGGCCTTCCAAAGGCGGTGCATACCACCCGACATCAGGTCGTTCATGATGTCGTATTTCGCCGCCACCGAGTCGAACACCTCGGCTACTTTCTTGGCTTTTTGGTCCTCGGGAACCTTCTCAAAGCCGAAATCGGTAATTTTATCGTTCATGTTGATGTGTGGCGTTGATTAATGGCTTGCGCAGGCGCCGCCCTTCTTCTGTTCAAAAGGAATGTTTTCAGGCGCATTCGGTTCGCGGCTTGCGCCAGCAGCCTTCATGCGTTCCAGGTAGTCTTCCCACAAACCTTCCTGGTTCTCGCCCATCCACAGCAGGTATTGCCAGCTAAAAAGGCCTGAATCATGACCATCCGAGAAAAACGGCTTGATGGCATACATGCCCACAGGCTCAAGATTGTTGATGGTTACTTCTTTTTTACCCACCTGCAGGGTTTCCTGTCCGGGGCCATGACCACGAACTTCTGCAGAAGGCGAATACACCCGCAACAGTTCGAATGGCAGGTTGAAACAGGCACCGGTGTCGAACTCGATCTCGAGTACCTTGGACTTTTGATGCACAACAATGCGTGTCGGGGTGGGGATATTGGTGGTTTCCATGCTGCTTGGGGTCTTTGGAATGCGTAATCCTCAAGTGTATCTCATCAAGGCCAACAGCGGTTTACACCACGGCGCGGGATTAATTTGATGACGATTCATTCAAGTGTCATATTACTGTCATGGAAATCCACTACTTTAGGTGGCATTGCACACAACAAATATGCCAGAGAAGAGGAAAAACGAGATGTCCAGCACCATCCTAGTTGTCGAAGATGAACCCGCGATTGCAGAACTGATTGCTGTCAACTTGAGTTTTGCCGGGCACAAAGTGCTGCGAGCCGCTGATGCGGACCAGGCAAAAACATTGATTACCGCGGAATTGCCTGATTTGGTGCTGCTGGACTGGATGTTACCCGGCAAAACCGGCATTCAGTTCGCGCATGAACTGCGTGGCCACGAGCGCACGCGCCATGTGCCGGTGATCATGCTGACTGCCCGCACCGAGGAACAAGACAAGGTAGATGGCCTGGAAGCTGGAGCAGACGATTACATCACCAAGCCCTTCTCGCCCAAGGAATTGCTGGCTCGGATCAAAGCCGTGCTGCGCCGCCGTGCGCCCCAGTTGACCGACGACATTGTTGAAGTACACGGTCTGAAACTGGACCCGGTGACGCACCGCATCATGGGCCATGACAAGATCATCGACATGGGCCCCACAGAATTCCGCCTGCTGCACTTCTTCATGACCCACCCAGAGCGCGTGCACAGCCGCACCCAGTTGCTGGACCAAGTTTGGGGGGACCATGTGTTTGTTGAAGAGCGCACTGTAGACGTACACATTCGACGTTTGCGCCAGGCTTTGACCATTTCTGGCCATGACCGCCTGATTGAAACAGTTCGCGGTGCCGGCTACCGTTTTACTGCAACGCAAAATGAAGGTGCACTAAACTAAGGGCTCCCCTGGAAGGGATATTCCCCTAGAATACGCACCTATGGCGTTCATCTTTTTTCGATTGATACTGTTGGCCATGGTGCTAGGTGCAGCCGCCATCGTGGGTCAAATGGTCGCTGGCCACAAGGGCGCAGTGGCAGGGTCTATCTTGGCCTCGCTTTTCATATATGCCCTGCATGTGCGTTCGGGTCTGCGAATTATTGAATGGCTGGACAACTTCAAGGTTGAAAATGTGCCCGATGTCTCGGGCTGGTGGGACGACCTGGCCGCGAAGCTGTTTCGTTACCTTCGTTTACATCAGCGCCAACAACAGGCACTCACCAATGCCTTGGTGTCATTTCGTACGGCTGCCCAAGCCCTGCCCGACGGCGTAGTCACGCTTGATTCAGAAGGCCACATTTCCTGGTGCAACGACACTGCGCAAGACCACCTTGGCTTAAAGCTGGGCAGTGACATTGGGCAGCCTTTGATTAATCTGGTCCGTAACCCGAACTTCTCCAAGTACATTCGTAGCCGCTCCTGGGAGCAACCCTTGATCATGACCGCGCCGCGCAGCCGCAGCAAGGTTTTGTCGGTGCAGTTGGTGAGCTACGGAGACAAGCAAATGCTGGTGCTTTCACGCGATGTAACCCAGGTAGAAAAACTGGAACGCATGCGCCGAGACTTCATCGCCAACGTGTCGCATGAACTGAAAACACCGTTGACTGTACTGAGCGGTTTTCTGGAAACCTTCCGCGACCTGCCTTTGAGCAAAGAACAGCAACTCGAATACCTGAATTTGATGTACACCCAGGCCAACCGCATGCAGAACCTGGTGGAGGACCTGTTGGCCTTGTCAGCGCTGGAATCCTCGCCCAACGCAGGCGAAGGTGGCGAGCCAGTTGACTTAAGCGGAATTGCACAAAAAACAGGCGATGAAGCACAACAGCTGTCGGCCGGCAAACACAATATTTCCGTGGATGTGGAAAAAGGCCTGATGGGGTTTGGCAATTCGGCCGAAATTTTCAGCGCGTTCTCGAATATCGTGACCAATGCGGTGCGCTACACCCCCGAGAAGGGAAACATTACGATCACGCTAAGGCGGGCGGAAAACGAAATTGGCAAGGCCTGCGCTGCTTTCGTGGTGCGCGACACAGGCATTGGTATTTCAGCAGAACATATTCCGCGGTTGACCGAGCGGTTTTACCGTGTAGACCGCAGCCGTTCACGCGAAAGCGGCGGTACAGGTTTGGGCTTGGCCATTGTGAAACATGTGGTGCAACGCCACGATGGTGAACTGGACATTCAAAGCAGGCCGAATGCAGGCAGTACCTTCACCATTCTGATGCCGCTGGCGAAGGCTGGCGCGGCTTCCAAGCCTGCGCTTGCTGAAGCGACGGTTGTTTGAGCGTAGCGTTCGGTGAGACATTGAGTGCAATGCTCGATTTGAGCGACCTCAGCCCGGAAACGCAGCCAGCAATTCAGCACGCAGCGCCAACATCCATTTGGGCTTTGAATCAAGCACCCACTGCTGGCGGGGCGACAGCGACACCCCCGGTTTGGCTGCAGCCCACACGGGCGCAGGAAAGTGTTTGTCGTCTGTAAAACGGGGAATGACGTGCCAGTGCAAATGCGGCACCACGTTACCCAGCGTTGCAATATTCGCTTTGTCGGCTTTAAATACGCGAAGCACGAATTGTTCAAGCAACACCACCGCATCCATACACAGCATGCGATCTTCACGGTTTAAATCGGAAAACTCCCGCACATGGTCGTTCCAGACCAGGCGAAGAAAGCCCGGGTAGTCCGCATCGACGGCCTCGATAACACGGAATTTGCTGCAATTGAACACCCAATCACCGCCCGGTGTGGCACACAGGGGGCAATTGGGATTTTGTGAAACGGAATCAGACAAGGATGCGCTCGATACCGCCGTCATTGGCTTCTTTCACGTAGTTTTGCAGCCATTCCTTGCCCAGTACATTCTTGGCAATTTCAACCACAATATAATCGGCATCCACATTGGCGTCGTCGCTGTAGCGGCTCAAACCTTGCAAGCAAGACGGGCAACTGGTCAGAATTTTGACATCCGCCTGAGGCGCTTTCTCGCGCAGCTTGTCAGCCCCCTTGCGCATTTCCTCTTCCTTGCGGAATCGAACCTGCGTGGCCACATCGGGACGTGACACACCGAAGGTGCCTGACTCGCCACAGCAACGGTCATTTTTCGTGATGTTTTGACCTTGCAATTCGCTGTTCATTAACTGGTTCACGACCTTCAGCGGATCATAGGTTTTCATGGGCGTGTGGCAAGGGTCGTGGTACATGTATTGCGTACCCGTCACGTTGTCCAGCTTCACGCCTTTTTCCATCAGGAATTCATGAATGTCGATGATGCGGCAGCCCGGGAAGATTTTCTCGAATTCATAACCCTGCAACTGGTCGTAACACGTGCCACAACTGACCACCACGGTTTTGATATCGAGGTAGTTCAGTGTATTGGCCACGCGGTGGAACAGCACACGGTTATCGGTAATCATTTTCTCGGCTTTGTCGTACTGCCCAGCCCCGCGCTGCGGGTAGCCGCAACACAGGTAACCGGGTGGCAACACGGTTTGCACGCCTACATTCCACAACATGGCTTGCGTGGCCAAACCCACTTGGCTATACAAGCGCTCCGAGCCGCAACCAGGGAAGTAGAACACCGCTTCGGTGTCAGCCTGTGTGGTTTTCGGGTTGCGAATAACCGGTACGTAATCGCTGTTCTCGATGTCAAGCAGCGCACGTGCCGTTTTCTTGGGCAAACCACCGGGCATGGGTTTGTTGATGAAGTGAATCACCTGCTCACGAATCGGTGCCTTGCCGACGGTAGCTGGTGGCTTGGCAGTTTGCTTGTTCAACATGCCCAGCGATTTGGCCACCTTGTATGCGCCGCGTTGCAGCTTGTAACCAATACCGGTCATGCCCACACGCATGGCCTTGATGGTGGCCGGGTCTTTCGCATTCAGGAAAGTCATGGCCAAGGCTGTGCCCGGGTTAAAGCTTTTCTTGTCCATCTTGCGCAACAAGGCGCGCATGTTCATGGACACATCGCCAAAGTCAATGTCGACCGGGCAAGGCGTCAAGCACTTGTGGCACACGGTGCAGTGGTCAGCCACATCTTCAAATTCTTCCCAATGCTTGATAGACACACCACGGCGGGTTTGCTCTTCATACAGGAAGGCCTCAACCAACAATGAGGTGGCCAAGATTTTATTGCGTGGGCTGTACAACAAGTTGGCGCGCGGCACATGGGTAGAACACACAGGCTTGCACTTGCCGCAACGCAGACAGTCTTTCACTGAAGTGGCAATGGAGCCAATGTCGCTTTGGCTCATGATCAGGCTTTCATGGCCCATCAGGTTAAAGCTGGGCGTGTAAGCGTTGGTCAAATCGCCGCCTGGCAGCAACTTGCCCTTGTTGAATCGACCTTCCGGGTCGATGCGCTGCTTGTAGTCCTGGAAAGGCTGCAACTCTTCCTTCGTCAGGTATTGGTATTTGGTAATACCAATGCCATGTTCGCCGGAAATAACACCATCGAGATTGCGGGCAATTTGCATGATTCGGTCCACAGTGTGTTCCGCTTCATGCAGCATTTCATAGTCGTCAGAATTCACCGGAATGTTGGTGTGCACATTGCCATCCCCAGCGTGCATGTGCAGTGCTACGAACAGGCGGCCACGCAACACTTGCTTGTGAATGGCCTTGCATTCTTCCATCACAGGGACAAACACACCACCCTCGAAAATGCGATTCAGGTTGTGGCGCAGCTCGGTTTTCCAGCTGACACGGATGGTGCGGTCTTGCAGCACATCAAACACCGTGGCCTCGGGCTGTTCAGCCAGGCGCTTTTCAAGTGCAGCATCCAGGTGCCCCAAGCCAATGGTTTTCATCACCGGGTTGGCTTGTGCCAAAGGCATGTTCATATTGCCCAGCAACCAGCTCCAGCGCTCGTGTACCGATTCAAGCAATTCAACAGCGCGACCCACACGATCACCAACCAAGTCTTCAACAGACAACTTGGTTGAATCGACTTCGTCGGTCTTGCCCAAGGTGAGCGGCTTCTCAAAGAACGAGCGCAATGCCGCAACCAGCTTCAGCTTGTTGCGAATTGACAGTTCAATGTTGATGCGTTCAATTTCGTCGGTGTATTCACCCATGCGCGGCAAGGGGATGACCACGTCTTCGTTGATCTTGAAGGCATTGGTGTGGCGCGCAATGGCCGCTGTGCGTGCGCGGTCGAGCCAGAACTTCTTGCGGGCTTCAGGGCTGACTGCCACAAAACCTTCACCAGCGCGACCGTTGGACAAGCGGACCACTTCAGAGGCCGCTTGGGCCACTGCGTTTTCATCGTCGCCCACGATGTCACCAAACAAGACCATTTTCGGGAAGGCACCACGCTTGGATTTGGGGCTGTATTTCACCGCACGCAAATAGCGCTCGTCGAGATGCTCAAGGCCCGCCAGAATGGCGCCCATGGCTTTGCCTTCACCGTCGAGGTAATTTTTGATTTCAACAATCGAGGGCACTGCATCGCGGGCTTGACCGTAAAACTCCAGACACACCGTGCGGGTGTGCTTGGGCATGCGGTGCAAAATCCATTTGGCGGATGTAATCAGCCCGTCGCAACCTTCTTTCTGAATGCCAGGCAAACCGGCCAGAAACTTGTCGGTGACGTCTTTGCCCAACCCCACTTTGCGGAATCGCGCTCCCTCAACAGTCAAACGTTCGGTCTTCAGAATTTTGGCGTTCGGGGCCTGGCGACCATCGGACCACACCAGGTCGAACTCGGCGTAAGGTGCGTCGTGAATTTTGCCCAGGTTGTGGTTCACGCGGGTCACTTCAAGCCAGTCACCCTGCGGGTCAACCATTCTCCACCAGGCCAGGTTGTCTAGCGCGGTGCCCCACAACACGGCTTTCTTGCCGCCCGCATTCATGGCGATATTGCCGCCGATACAGCTGGCCTCAGCCGACGTAGGGTCTACTGCAAACACACGGCCTGCATGTTCTGCCGCCTCGGACACACGCTTGGTAACCACGCCTGCGCCAGAGAATACGGTGGCGTATTCTTCGCTTAAGCCGGGCAGCACTTCCATTTTTACCTGGCCGAGTTCCTCCAGCTTTTCGGTATTGATAATGGCTGACATGGCCGTGAGTGGCACTGCGCCACCGGTGTAACCCGTGCCGCCCCCACGTGGAATGATGGTGAGCCCCAAATCGATACAGGCTTTCACCAAACCGGGAATTTCAGATTCTCGATCGGGGGTGAGCACCACGAAGGGGTATTCAACGCGCCAGTCGGTTGCATCGGTTACATGTGAAACACGGGACAAACCATCGTATTTGATGTTGTCTTTTGCGGTGTGCTCACCCAGTGCTTTGCGGGCATGACCCCGCAAAATTGCCATGGCTTCCAGCTCGCGCTGAAACTCGAACACGGCCTTTTCAGCCACGGTCAACAATTCGCGTACCTTGGCGCTGCGGTCCTCAGAGTCGGTTTCTACAGCAGCGTCTTTCACCTCAACCCGGCGGGCATCAATTTCACTCAAGCGGTGAAACAAAGCCTCGATCAGCGCGGTCAGGCGCTTGGGGTTGTCCAGCAAGTCGTCTTGCAAATAAGGATTGCGGCGAACCACCCAAATATCGCCCAATACTTCGAACAACATGCGGGCGGATCGGCCGGTTTTTCTTTCCTGGCGAAGCTCTTGAAGAATGTTCCAGGCCGACTCACCCAGCAGGCGGATCACGATTTCACGGTCCGAAAACGAGGTGTAGTTGTATGGAATTTCCCGCAGCCGCGCGGTTTCGCCGGCTGAGGGTTTCAATGTATTCAATTCGACGGGTGCGTTCATGTAAAACCTTTTGACTGCTTAGCTTGTCATGGTACCAAAAACAGGGCACATGCGCCTAGAGTGGCGACTCCTCAACTTCCGTTCAAAACCCTTACACGACAAGGGTTTTGACAGCTTTTGACTGCGGCTTTTTTACATTCGTTTGGGCGCAGAAACACCCAACACTGCCAAGCCATTGGCCAACACAGTAGCCACAGCCACCAGCAAGGCCACACGGGCGGTTTTAAGGGCTATGTCGTCGATACGGACGCGCTCGGCATTGTAAAAAGTATGAAACGCACCAGCCAGTTCACGCAGGTAAAACGCGATGTGGTGTGGCGCCAACTCTTCAGCTGCCTTGGACAAAATGTCCGGGTAAGAAACCAACGTTCTGAGCAAAGCCAGCTCGGAAGGTGCGCCCAACAGGCTCAAATCTGCATTGTTCAAGCCTGTCAGGTCGATTTCAGCCTGATCCAGAATGGAATGAATGCGGGCGTGCGCATACTGGACGTAATACACCGGGTTTTCATCGGACTGGGCCAGGGCCAAATCCACATCAAACACGAATTCAGTGTCCGCCTTGCGGCTGACCAGGAAGAAGCGTACAGCGTCACGGCCTTTGGTCAAGGCTTCAGGCTGGCTTAGCATGGGCTGGCTTTCATCCACACCGCCCGACCAGCAAATCAGGTCGCGCACAGTCACGTAACTGCCGGCACGCTTGGAAATTTTGACTTCCTGCCCGCCTTTCATCACCGTGACCATTTTGTGCAACACATAATCGGGGTAACCCTGCGGAATGCCAACATTGCAGGCCTGTAAACCCGCCCGAACACGCGCAATGGTGCCGTGGTGGTCGGTGCCCTGAATGTTGATGACCTTGCCAAAGCCACGCTTGAATTTCTGGATGTGATAGGCCACATCGGGCACAAAGTAGGTGTAACCACCTTCAGATTTGCGCATGACGCGGTCTTTGTCATCGCCGTAATCGGTTGAGCGCAGCCAAAGGGCTCCGCCCTCCTCAAAAGTTTTACCAGACGCAACCATGAGGGCAACGGCCTGCTCGACCTTGCCCTCGGAATACAGGGAGCTTTCCAGGTAAAACTGATCAAAATTGACACCAAAGGCTTTTAAATCAAGATCTTGCTCTGCACGCAAGTAAGCCACAGCGAAAGCACGAATGGATTCAAAGTCGTTCACGTTGCCACTGCCTTTGACGGGTTCACCGTCGGCGGCCTTCACTTCTTTGCCAGCCAGAAAGTCGGCTGCGATGTCGGCAATGTAATCGCCGTTGTAGGCACTTTCGGGCCATTCAGTGTCACCTGGCTTAAGCCCTTTGGCGCGGGCCTGAACGGACGTGGCCAAAGTTTGAATTTGCACGCCTGCGTCGTTGTAATAAAACTCTTTGTGAACTTTCCAGCCCTGGGTTTGCATGACAGCAGCCATTGCATCGCCCAGCGCAGCTTGCCGACCATGCCCCACATGCAAGGGCCCCGTGGGGTTGGCCGACACGAACTCGATCAAGACAGTGTCGCCCGAACGGGCTTGAGACTTTCCAAACTCAGCGCCTTGCTCCAGCACTTGCGCCACCACCGCAACACGGGCCTTTTGGCTCAAACGAATGTTGATAAAGCCCGGGCCTGCAATTTCAACGGCATCGACCAAATTCGCGCAGTCGGCGTTGGCTTTGACATGGTCGGCAAGTAGCTGGGCCAGCTCACGGGGGTTGCGCCGGGCAGGCTTGGCCAATTGCATGGCCAGGTTACAGGCCACATCGCCATGGCTGGCATCTTTGGGTTTTTCCAGCGTAACCACACCCTCAAAAGGCTGGTTCAGGGCAGCGGCAGCGGCCGCTTCAAATGCGGCGATCAGCGTATTTCGTTGTTGGGCAAGCATGGGGACAGTTCAGGCAGGTTTGAGCTAAGCCTCTGATTGTACCAAGTATTCCCATACTAGAACCTGGCAGCGCTTCTGACCGCCTCAATGTCTTGCTGCAAAGTCATTGCGAGCTCGTTGCGGGCCAGCGCCAATCGGGAATGATTGATGGCCGCTTCAGAGACGGGTTGATACTTAAGCGCTGAGAGGCTGTCAAACGCTTTTTGCAAGCGAATCGCCACCTCAACCGCACCCGCGCCGTCTCGGGCAATGCCGGTAAATGCATCATCGAACATATCCTGCTCAGCCAAACACGGCACGAAAATTCGATCGTATTGCACCTCAGGCTTCATGTCCTGTGTACCCCTGGCCCACTGATGAAAAAGACGAACGAGTGTGCTAATGACGCCAATTGCTGTTCCAGGATCGTTAACTGCAGGGGATAGCGCGCGACTGGCAATTTCACACAACACCACCAAACCGAACCGTGGATCCTGATCGAAGGTACGCGTATCCGACAACACGAAACATTCGGTAATGGACTGAAAACATTCCTCGGCCAACTCCTCAGTTCGCGAGGTCTGCTCCACCAAAGCGATCGCACGGTTGGGCGTACAAAAGGTACCGGGCAGAGATTGAACATGGATCTTCAGATCAAATTTTTCAGCCAATGATTGCAATTTGACCATGTCGATTCGCTGCAGGTAAGCAATTGAGGAACCAACAACAGGCACTCCTTTCGAAACCTTTTCATCGGCTTTTTGCCCTCCAAGATAGGGCATGCCAAGTCGTTGCTCAAACGCATTCGAAGTAGCTGCTTCGACCTTGTCGATGGTATTGCCCAAGCGCCCGAGCCTTGCGATGCTGTCCACCCAGCGAATGAACGCAAGAATTACGATTGCAAATACAAAAACAGTGAACACAAACAGGGCAAAGACCCCCGCCTTTTCATAGAAATCATTTTTCAGCGCGATCAGGGCCACCACACTGAAAATGAATACGCCAATGAACGTGGACAAGGCATTTTGTGAGGTGTCATCAGCAACCACCAGCGGAAACGACCTGGGCGTGGCCGAGCTGCTGGCTGAGGCGTAAGCAGACACCATAGAGCCTACGGAAAACATGGCAATCACCAACATAGTCGAGGCCACCAACTCCAACAGGGTTTCCACAGACTCCTTGCTAACGGTGGGTAACCACTCGCCCACGCCTGGCCGATCGGCCAAGGTTGCTAGAAAGGCAGCAGCAATCGACAGCAAACACATCACCAAAGGCTTGACCCAGAGCTTTTCTCGAATTCTGTTCAGGTAAAACAACCAGTTCTCATTCATAGCGATTACCCCTTAACTCTTTCGGTTATTTCTTTTTGGCTACCCAGGCAAAATGCCTTTGCAAGGCCTCATCGGCCAGCAGTGTTTCGGCGCTCGAAAATTGCTTGGCCAATTGCATTTCATCGTACAAATCGTGAATGCCATCATGACAAAGTCTGCAAATATTGACACCCCGGTTCAAAGTTTCCCTGTCAAACTTTTTTCGATAGAAAGCACGTCGATGTAATTTTTTGGGAATGAGGTGATGAAAGGTTAGCGCAGTAAAACGCCCACAACACAAACACTGACCGCTTTTTAACCGGGACGAAGGCATGGTTCAAGAATCGGACTAAAGGTGTTTTTTCACCAAATCACGCATGTAAAGGGCTTTTTCGGTGCCCTCCTCTTCCAGCCCCTGCACCACAGTGACCCTGTTTTTGGACGGCTGGTTCTGGCTGACTTTCCATTTGCCAACCATGCTCTCGATTTGGACTTCAAAACCCACAATGGCCTGCTTGATTTGATTCAGAAATTCTGCAGGTGCGTCATTCACCGACCACGGCGTGTTCAGCCTGCTTTCCTGTTGCGCGGTCAAGTCTTCCAGTTGCTGGTGTAACCACTCGGCGTCATCCACTACGCGCATTTGACCTTTCACATGCACCACCGCGTAATTCCAGGTGGGAACTACTTTCTCGGTTTCTTTTTTGGTGGCATACCAGGAGGGTGTGATGTAATGCTCAGCCCCTTGAAACACCAACAAGGTTTGCGCGGACACCGCCAAATCAGCCAGCATTGGGTTGGCCCTTGCCACATGGCCGCGCAACACCATTGTTGCATCCGCATTTTCCGCCACTACCATGGGTATATGGTTGGCGTTTAGCCCCGAGGTTGACAGCGTAATGACTGTGGCCAAGGGGTGAGCCTTGATCAAACTCAACAACACTGGAATCGAGGTTTCCTCAAACTGCTTGGGCAAATACATGGGCCTACTTCACGATTTGAATTTGGGCTGGGTCGACGACAAGGATTCGGGTTTGATCGCCAAATTGCTCAACCACACCCGACACCACAATGTTTTTCCCAAAAAAGAATTTTGGCAAGTCGTGAATACCTTGATAGGAATACCAAGCCGCCACGCGACCATCAATGACTACAGCCAGATTGGCTGGATCCCGAAAACTGGTGTGTGAGTTCAAGTCGACTTCATCGCGTTCGGTGCGCAACTTGCTGGAACGGACCTTCATTTGAACCTGCACTTCCTGATTCAAACGGGCATGTGCTTTCTCGACTGTGATAGGTACGGCCTGAACCAGACCAGGATTGAGCACACCAGCAAACCCAATCAGCATGCACACGGCAACCCACATGCGACGCATGTTTTTCCTCCAAGGAGTTTGAGCTTTCAGTGTATATCAGCCTACAGCCAAAGCACACGGGCAATCATGTAGCTGCCCAGTAGCAGCAAGCCCAGAAAAAACACGGTTTTGAAAGTCTCTGCGCTCAACAGGGCTCGGCATTTTTGCCCCGCCAGCACCCCGGCCATGGTGGGTATCAGGCACAAAGTAGATTCCCAGGCTGCAGCCAATTCAAACCGCCCCTTGAGGTACAGGCCCACGGCGAGCGCAAAAGTGCCCACGGTGAATACCAAACCCAAAGCCTGCAACAACTCGTCTTTGCCCATGCCCAAAGAATTCATGTACGGTGCGGAAGGCACCGATGAAACACCGGTTGCACCTGCCAAAAAACCGGTAAGCCCACCCACCAGGGGCGAAGCCCAGCGTTCCTGGCTTGCGTTCACATGCATGTTGAACTTGAACAGACCCAACACGGCGTACACAAACAACACCAGACCCAAAGCCAAGGTAGCGTAGGCAGGCGTGCTACCGGTTAATACGCCCACACCGAATGCAGCGCCAATGCAAACCATGACAAGTAAACCGGCGAAACGGCGCGCGGCAATCAAGAAGCCTGGGCCGATCAGCATTTGCCACACATTGCTGACCATGGAGGGAACAACAATGAGCGCGGCCGCCTGCACTGGTGCAACCACCACCGCCATCAAACCAATTGCGATCGGGGGCAGGCCCATGCCTGTGACGCCTTTGACGAAACCTGCTACCAAAAATGCCAAGCCGACGATCAGGGTGTAGTCGTTAATTTCCAGAGTCATTTCCTCAAAAGGGTTCGGGTGAAGAATTGCCACCCTCTCCCAAAGCACGTTGCATGATGAGCGTGCCCACCCAACGATTGAATTTGTAACCAACATTCGGCATGCGCCCAACTTCCAGAAAGCCCAGTTTTTGATGCAACTCGGCCGAACCTGCTGTGCCTCCCTGGGTGATCACCGCCACCATTTGCCGCCAGGGACCTTGCTCGCACCTGCGAATGACCTCTCCAAGCAAAGCCGCACCCAGGCCCATGCCTTTGTGGTTTGGCGACAAATACACTGAATCTTCAACGGTGTAGCGGTAAGCGGGCCTGGGCCTGTAACTGGCTGCATAGGCATACCCAACAACCTCATGACCGATTTGTGCAACCAGATAAGGCAGACCAGACTCGTGTATGGCTTGCCGTCGGGAACACATTTCCTCCAAAGTCGGTGGTATCAGCTCAAACGTGGCCAGCTCATGAAGCACATAATGCGCATACAAAGCCTGCACAGCAGGCATGTCGGCCAGGGTGGCATCCCGAATCTGAAAAGCTGGACGTATGGCGAATTGCATGGCCGGTTAAACCCACTTTACGACCGCGGGCGCGCTGTACGTTTTGAAAGCTTCGAGCAGCGAGAATGCACAGGTATTGGCCATCAACATATTGCGGTGCTGGGGCCGAATGAATGCCTCCTGGTGAGCATGATCCAGAAACGAGAGCAGGCCGTCGTAGTAGCCATTTACATTCAACACACCCACAGGCTTGTGATGAAAACTGAGTTGCGCCCAGGTCAGGATTTCAAAGAGTTCTTCGAAAGTTCCCAAACCACCGGGTAATGCGACAAAGCCATCGGAGCGCTCGGCCATCATGGCTTTGCGCTCGTGCATGTTGCGGGTCACGATCAACTCGGTCAAGGCAGGGTGCGCCAGTTCTTTGGTCACCAGCGATTCGGGAATGATGCCAATGACATTGCCGCCCAAAGCCAATACCTCTTCGGCCACCACACCCATCAAGCCCAAATTAGATCCGCCGTAAACCAAGCCGAAATTGTTGTCGACCAATGCACGGGCCAAGGCCTTGGCACCTTCGGTGTATTCGACCCGGTTGCCCGCACTGGAGCCACAGTACACACAAATATTTTTCATGACAGCTTCAAGCCCAATACACCCAACACAATCAGCACCACGCTGCCAATGCGCAGTGCATTGACAGGCTCGTTAAACAAGACAATACCCATGAGCACCGTACCAGCCGCACCGATACCGACCCAAACGCTGTACGCGGTGCCCACCGGCAGGGTTTTCATGGCCAACCCCAACAGCCCGAAGCTGATTGCGGCGGCAATCAAGGTGATGGCAGAGGGAAGCAGGCGGGTGAAGCCGTCGGTGTACTTCAGGCCAATGGCCCATACGATTTCAAAGAGACCCGCTACAAACAAAATTAACCAGGACATGACAACTCCCATCAAGCAAATGGGGCCGTCCCCGATCGAAGGTTGAGCGGTGAGGTCGTCCTCACTTCAAGAATCAAAAGTATCTGGAATGTAATTCACTGACCCAAGCCTGTCGCGCTTCCGAGGCCACTTGGGCCACCTGTTCGCTTGGCTGGGCATTCGCAATTTTATCACCAACAAAAGTTTTGTAATGCCCCTGTTCCAATTCCGCCACAGCCTTTTCGACAAAAACATGCACTGGCCCTTCCCCACTGAGCTGGGCCACAAGCTGGTTAATCTGCCGCAAACGGACTGGCTTTCTGTAGAGATCGACCTGATTGAAAAACCTGCCAAAACTACTGGAATCGGTCGTGCACTGCGCCAGGAAATCAAGGCACTGACGCGTGACGATCGCCAAATCTTCGGTGTTGCGCGGCAAACGCCATGCCTTGGCCAAGGCCTTGATCTGTGCAACATCCAGGAAAAATCCAAGGCAATAAACCCAGCGCGCTTCAGCGGCGGAAAGACCGTTCAGACGATCGTATTCTGGCTTGTCAAAACCAGAGAACGGCACAGGGCAGCTCGGTGCCAACTCACCCCAGGCATTGAGCTTGCTGATCAATTTGATCATTCGGGAAGGCTTCACCTCGCCCATGCCTTTGTTCAACTCGGCGTACACACGCTCGGCCACAAGGTGCTTCAACTCGCCGCTTTCCCGCAATTCCCGGCACAAGTCCATGGTTTCCTCGGCCACTGAAAAATCGAGAAAACGTGCCAGAAAGCGCGCCAGGCGAAGCACACGCAGCGGGTCTTCAGAAAAAGCAGGGCTAACATGGCGCATGCATTTGTTTTGAAGGTCGGTGAACCCCTGAAATGGGTCGATTAAATCACCTTTCGCATTCATGGCCATGGCATTCACGGTGAAATCACGCCGAGCCAAGTCTTCTTCGAGGGTAACCGAGGGGTCTGCGTGAAAAGTAAAGCCTTTGTAGCCGTGTCCGCTTTTGCGCTCTGTGCGGGCCAGGGCATATTCTTCGTGGGTGCGCGGGTGCAAAAACACGGGGAAGTCTGAGCCCACCGGAGTAAAACCAGCAGCCAGCATATTGTCCACGGTCGCACCGACTACCACCCAGTCCCTATCGCTGCTGGTGCGACCCATCAGCGCATCGCGAACTGCACCACCCACCACATACACTTTGGCACGGGCGGGCAATCGTTCAATGGCGGAATCGAGTTGAAAACCTTGCAGTTCAGGGTGGCGGGCCATGGGCAACACGAGAATGAATGTTGCCCAAGATTACCACCGAATTATGCGGCGTGGCTTGCAGGCAAACGCGTGCGGTTGTGCTCACGGGTGAAGTCGATGGCTGGGCCAGCGGGCACAACCCGTGTGGGGTTGATCATGTCGTGGCTGTAGTAGTAATGGCGTTTGATGTGATAAAAATCAACGGTTTCTGCCACGCCAGGCCACTGATACAACTCGCGCACATAGTTGGAAATGTTTGGAAAGTCTTCAAGCCTTTGGCGATTGCACTTGAAATGGCCGTGGTATACCGCATCAAACCTGATCAAGGTGGTAAACAAGCGCCAATCCGCTTCTGTAATTCTTGGCCCCACCAAATAGCGGTTGTTCTCCAGGATCTTTTCGACAGAATCTAGCGCCATGAACACGGCGTTGTAGGCCTCTTCGTAAGCGCCCTGCGCAGTGGCAAAGCCAGCCCGGTATACACCGTTGTTGATGTTGTCATACACCAGGCCATTGACCCGATCGATCATGGCACGCAGGTTTTCAAGGTAGTAATCATCGTGATTGCCAGTGATTTCATTGAACGCTGAATTGAACATGCGAATAATTTCAGACGATTCATTGCTGACAATCTGATTGGTTTTTTTACACCACAACACGGGCACGGTGACCCGCCCGGAGTAGTCGCTTTTGTTGCGCGTGTAAATTTGGTGCATGAATTCGCTGTTGAAAAGCATGTCGCCGGTGCTGCCTGCATCCGTGTTGAATGTCCAGCCATTGCTGAGCATGTCAGGGCTGACCACCGACACATCAATGTGCTGCTCCAGATTCTTCAACTTGCGAAAAACAAGCGTGCGATGCGCCCATGGGCAGGCCAGTGACACATACAAATGGTAGCGGCCACTTTCTGCCTTGAATCCACCTACACCGCTTGGCCCGGCGCTGCCATCGGCAGTCACCCAGTTGCGCAACTTGGCGCTTTCGCGCTGAAATTTGCCACCGCTTGAACTGGTGTCGTACCACTTGTCTTGCCACTGACCATCGACCAACAAACCCATGCGATTACTCCTTGAACTGCAACAACAAGCCTTCACCTTAACAAAGCAAAGGCTTACAGTTGTTCAATATTCTTGAAGGTGTCGGCCACTTTTTGCCGAAGGGCCTGACGTTGGGCTTCATCCAGTCGGGCAATGTTTTTGGCCATGAGGCCAGTGCGCGGGTTGGCGGACAGCATTTTTTCATGCTGGTCAAGAAACCCCCAGTACAGCGTGGTGAATGGGCAGGCCTTGTCACCAGTTTTCTCAGCTGGGTTGTATTTGCAACCGGTGCAGTAGTTGCTCATGCGTTTGATGTAAGCACCCGAGGCAATGTAGGGCTTGCTGGTGAAGCGCCCGCCATTTGCAAACAAGGCCATGCCGGCCACATTGGGCAGCTCAACCCATTCAACCGCATCCACATACACCGCCAAAAACCAATCTTCTACCTGCTGTGGAACGAGCCCTGCGAGCAGGGCGAAATTGCCGATCACCATGAGGCGTTGAATGTGATGCGCATAACCATAATCCAGTGTTTGACCGATGGAGTCTTTCAGACAGTTCATGTGGGTATTGCCGGTCCAAAACCATTTGGGCAAATCAAGTTTGGCTTGCAAATGATTGTCTTCGCGCATCTTCGGCATGTCGAGCCAATACACCCCACGCATGAATTCACGCCAGCCCAGAATTTGGCGAATAAACCCTTCTGCACTGGCTACATCCACCTTGCCCGCGCGGTACGCGGCTTCGGCTTTTTCAATCACCTCGAGCGGATGGAGCAAATGCAGATTGATTGCGCTCGAAACCAATGAATGCCAACCGAACGGCGTGTCAGTCCACATGGCGTCCTGATAGGTGCCAAAGTTGACGAATCGGTTTTCAATGAAGGCATCGAGTGCCTTCAAAGCCTGTTGACGCGTAACTGGCCACGCGAAATTTTTCAATGTGCCCGGGTGACCGGGAAAATTCGCTTCAACCTCGGCAAACACCGTTTGTGTTATTTCATCGGGTTCAAAAAATGCAGGGGGCGTAATGTCTCCAGGACCAGCCTTGGGAAAGGCACTGCGATTGTCCGCATCAAAATTCCATTTACCGCCAGCAGGTTCAGCACCCTCCATCAACACACCGGTGCGCTTGCGCATTTCGCGATAAAAATACTCCATGCGCATCTGTTTGTAACCACTGGCCCACTTTGCGAATTCAGCACGGCTGCACAAATAATGCGAGTCTTCGAGCATGCGAAGCTTGATGTTTTCTGATTTGGCGAGCGTTAGAAAGTCTTGCTCCAAGCGCCATTCGCCGGGCTCGGCCATGTCGATGCTGGTGTACCCGTGCTGTTTGCACAGGTTTGCCACTTCCGTGGCCAAGCTGTGTTGGCCCGTATCGCCCAAACTGCGGTAATGCACGGTGTAACCGGCATTGCGCAACTCTTGAGCAAAATGGCGCATTGCACTGAGAAACAAAGCAATTCGAACCTTATGAACCCACACCACGGTGGACTCGACAGGTGACTCCACCATGAGCACATCGGCTAATTTCGGGGGGTTGGCCAGAAGTGCGGGGTTATTCAGGTCGAGTTGATCGCCCAACACCACCACGGCTTTGGTTTTGCTGCTCATGCTGTTTGCTGCCAGTTTATTTGCTGCCCTGTCTAGGCGCTGCCTTGCGGCAAGCGTCTGAACAATACTTCACTTCATCCCAATTCTTGGCCCAGCTTTTGCGCCAGGTCATTTCTTTGCCACAAACCGTGCAGGGTTTACTTGGCAGATACGACTTATTGCCTTTGAAAGACTGCTGCTTGCCCGGCACTGGAATTACTGCTGATTGAATTTGTTGCGCAGTCGCCAGTCTGCAATCGACTCGCTGATCGACTCAAGGCTGGAGAGCAGCACGAAATCTTCGGAGGGCTTTTTGCGCAAGGCCGTGGAGGAACCTCCACACCAAATTTCAACCATAGGAGGCAACTTCTCGCGCAACTCAGCGACCGCCTCAAGCACTGCAGGCGAGCTCTGTATAACCGAGAAAGACAAAGCCACGATATTGATATTCTGCGCACGGGCAGCCAACACTATGTCGTAAATAGGCGTTTGCGTACCCAAGGAAATACACTGCGCACCCTCCATGGAAAAAATACACTCTGCCATCAACAAACCCAAGCCATGCAATTCGTTGGGAAGGGTGGTCAACAAAACGCGTGGGCCTTTGCGGGTGGACGGAATGGTATTCAAGGCATTGCGCAACACCACCTGAATGGTTTCGGTGTAAATATGCTCTTCAAAAATTTCAAAGTAACCACGTGCCCAAGCATCGCCGACCATGGCGTTCATGGGCGCCACAATTTCCACCACAAATCTGCGCAAGCCCATGGTCAGCGCCAAGCGTGACATGGCCTGGCGGAACTCTTCTGCATCGTGCCGTTTGATCAGTTCCATGTAACCATTCAGCTCGTCCAGACTGTCGGGCGCAACATGCATGCGCGACCCAGCGCTGCTGACCTCGGCCAGTTTCACCAGCTCGTCAATGCTCAAACCAATGATTTTTCCGGGACGATGCCCACCATCGAGAAGACGCTTGATGACTCGCAGTTTTTCAACTTGATCGATGGAATAAATACGCTCGCCGAATGAATCCCTACCGGGTTGTGGAAAGTTGTAGCGTTTTTCCCAGACACGCAAAGTGTCTTTGGGCAAGCCGGTGTCCCGCTCGACTGCTGCAATAGAAAATGAGGGTTGACTTAGATCTGCACGCTCATTCATACCTGAACCTGACCACGGTGAAACTTCAACATCTTTGTTTTGTCCTAGACAAATTGACTTGCCACACTGAACGAATAATAATGGAACTCAAAGCCTGATTGCCAATCAAATTAGCATATTGGCTGAGATTTAACCACACATATAGAGACATTCAAGTGAATAAAGTGCATTGTAAAGACAAGCGTCTGTCTAGTCCAGTCCGGGAAAACCTTGGGACCAAGGCGCCAGTACAGACCCATGCACAAACCAAGCAAGTATTTCGCCGTGCACTCGATGCACATCCAATCACAAAGCAGTAACTATTATTGGAGCGCTTCATCATGAATGCACCGGACGGACTTTTTTTACCTGACGAACAATCACGCGCGGACAAGCGCAACATTGCCATCCAACGCGTGGGGGTGCGCGCAATTAAACACCCGATCATTGTGGAAACACTGGAAGGCCCACAACCTTCAGTGGCCACCATCGACATGTCGGTGTTCCTGCCCGGCGATGTGAAAGGAACGCACATGTCGCGTTTCCTTGAAATTCTTCAAACCCAGGAAAGTGCATTGACGCCTGCGGGCATGAAGCAAATGATGCGCGACATGCTTCAACGCCTGGATTCGAATGCGGGAACCATCACGATGAAGTTTCCTTACTTCGTGCGCAAAGTTGCACCCGTATCGGGTGTAGCCAGCCTGCTGGACTATGAAGTGACTTTGGAAGCCGACGACAATGGTGCAAGCACAGATGTGTTTATGACGGTGGTGGTGCCCGTGACCAGCCTGTGCCCCTGCTCCAAGAAAATTTCCGAGTATGGTGCGCACAACCAGCGCAGCCACATTACGATTCGAGCACTGGTGGCAGACGGCATCACCGTGGAAGAACTGATCCGCATGGCGGAAGAATCGGCCTCGTGTGAATTGTGGGGCTTGCTGAAGCGCCCTGACGAAAAATATGTGACAGAGCGCGCCTACGACAATCCCAAGTTTGTTGAAGACCTGGTACGTGATGTTGCCATTCGCCTGAGGGCCAGCAAGAAAGTTTTGGCTTACCGCATTGAAAGCGAAAACTTTGAATCGATCCACAACCATTCTGCCGTGGCCTGGATTGAAGAAGACAAACGCAAACAAAATTAATCCGTAAGCTGGTTCTGGCTCAAAAAGCCAGAACCAATTTCACTTACTGCAGTAAATAAAAGGTTAGGATGCTGGTGAATACCCTTGCTTTTTTTAACCCTGAGTACACATGATCAAGAATTCAAAAGAATTACTGCCCAAAGTTGCCATTGTGGGTGGCGGAATTTCCGGCCTGACCGCTGCCTATGCACTGCGCGGCCATGCCCACACCACCCTGTTCGAGGCCAATGATTACATTGGGGGCCACACCAACACGGTGGACATCGAAGTGGAAGGCAAGCAGGTGGCGGTGGACACCGGCTTTCTGGTGTACAACGAACGCACCTACCCCAACCTGATTCGCCTGTTCGACGAACTTTCGGTTGAAACCGTGGAATCGGATATGTCCTTTTCAGTGTGTTTGCCTGAATTGAATATTGAATGGGCAGGCACAAACCTGAACACGGTGTTTGCGCAACGCCGCAATTTGTTACGCCCCCGTTTTATTCGCATGCTGCTGGATATTTTGCGCTTTAACAAAGAGGCCACCGCCATGGTGGCCGATGCGGGGCGTGCGGCACTTTTCCAAAGCAAGGCGAAAATGCATTTGGGCGACTACCTGGTCGAGGAAAAATACAGCGCAGAATTCAGAGACTGGTATTTGATCCCGATGGCCGCCGCAATTTGGTCTTGCCCCAGCGAACAAATGCTCGCCTTCCCTTTGGCCACATTCATTCAGTTTTGCCACAACCACGGATTGTTGCAGGTGAACGACAGGCCCAAGTGGTTCACCGTTAAGAACGGCGCGCGCAATTACGTGCAAAAAATATTGCCTTTTGTCGACGAGGTACACCAGAGCACCCCCGTGCTGGAAGTAAATTCCACAGGTGCAAAACCCACCGTAAAAACAAAATTGGGCGAGCAGGAATTTGATTATGTGATTTTGGCCTGCCACAGCGATGAAGCGCTGGGAATGCTCAAAGGCAACGAAGCCCAGAAACACCAGTTGCAACACATTAAGTACCAAGCCAACGTGGCGTACCTGCACACCGATGTAAAACTGATGCCCAAAACCCGCAGCACATGGTCATCCTGGAATTATTTGAGTGATGTGCTGAATCCTCAACCCAGTGTGTCGGTTACCTACTGGAGCAATCTGCTTCAACCACTGCCAGTGAAAACGCCAATTTTCGTGACACTGAACCCGATTATTCAGCCCGACCCAAAGCAGGTGTTCAGGGAAATTCATTATTCGCACCCCGTTTTTGATGTGCCAGCGGTTCAGGCCCAACAAGCATTGGCCGAACTTCAGGGCTTGAACAATGTCTACCTGGCAGGTGCGTGGATGAAATATGGTTTTCACGAAGATGGACATACGTCTGGCTTGAATGCCGCGCGCGCGGTAATCGACAAGTTGACGAAAACCACACAAAAGGCGGCTTGATGGCGCGAGGGCGTTTTCAACTCAATGAAGTGAAACTGGCTTGGGGCATGGTGAAACATCACCGGGCACTTCCCAAAGCAAATGGTTTTACCACGGGCGCCTGCTTTGTTCGTCTTGTTTTCTCGACTCAATCCGATTCAAAACCCACACATGCTTACCCGGTAATTGACGGCAAGGGTTTGGTGTCGGTGTCGGCACACAATTACGGGTTCGAGGCGCACACGCTGAAGTTTCCCGAGTTTGTTTGTAATTTGGTGCGCAAGGTTGAATTGGAAACAGGCTTGGCACTTCAAGGCCCTGTGCATTTGCACACCTTCCCCAAGGTGCTGGGCTACGTATTCAACCCGGTCAGTTTTTGGTATTTCCACGATGACGCGCAACAGTGCCGTGCCGTGATGTGCGAGGTGAACAATACCTTTGGTGAACGACACTTCTATTTGCTAACGGCCCCGGAAAGCAAGGCCCCATTGAACAAAGGCATGCTGCTGCATGCCAGGAAAGAATTTCATGTGTCACCTTTTTTCCCGGTGTCGGGTCGTTATGAGTTCCGGTTTGTCAGCAGTGCAGACCACTCACTGGCGCGCATTAATTATTTTGAAGAACAAGTTCAACAGCTCAGCACCAGCGTGAGCGGAGAACTGATGCATCCAAGCACCCTGCTTTGGGGTAAAACCTTATTGAAATACGGTTGGTTTACATTGGCCGTGATCGCGAAAATTCATTGGCAAGCGGTGAAACTCCTGCTCAAAGGCGCAAAGTTTCACGGCAAGCCCGCACCACCCCGTCAAACTATTACGCAGACTGAACTCGAAGCATGACTCAAGCCATTACTTTTTCCCAGTTCCAACTGCCCAGCCACGCACCCTCGTCGGCCCAGTGGACCCTGAAATTGCTGACCAAACTGAAAAAAGGCCGCCTGGAGATTGTTACTCCCGAAGGCGTACACCTGTTGTTTGGTGGCGAAGAAGACCAGCCCAGCGCGAAAATCAAGCTGAACTCTTGGGCTGTGTGCCAGCGAGCCTTGAAGGCAGGCGATATTGGTTTTGCTGAAGCCTACATTGCGGGTGAATGGGAAACGCACGACATAGCCTCCATTCTTGGCGTGTTTCTGGAAAACCGCAAAGCAGTAGAAACCGTTATTTATGGCAGTTTTCTGGGCAGCATTGCCTACAAAATCAAACACCTGCTAAACCGCAACACCAAAGCACAGGCCAAGAAAAACATTCATGCCCATTACGATTTGGGCAATCCGTTTTACCAGTTGTGGCTAGACCCCACAATGACCTACTCCAGTGCACTGTTTGACGGTGACACCAGCTTGAGTTTGGAACAAGCCCAACACGCCAAATACCAAGCCATGCTCAACTACCTGAGCCCCAAGGCCGGTGAGCAGGTTCTGGAAATTGGATGCGGATGGGGTGGTTTTGCCGAGAAAGCCTGTGCGGCAGGTGCAAACCTGGTGGGCCTGACCTTGTCAACGGAGCAACTGGCCTACGCCAAGACGCGCTTGGCCAAACAGGGTTTTGCAGAACAAGCCGACTTCCGCCTGCAAGATTACCGGGATTGCCGTGGCCAGTTTGACCACATTGCATCGATTGAAATGTTTGAAGCCGTGGGCGAAGAATACTGGCCAGCGTATTTTCAGTCGGTGAACCGCCTTCTGAAGACGGGCGGCAAAGCAGCCATTCAAACCATCGTAATTCAAGACGAATTGTTTGACCGTTACCGCAAAGGCACCGATTTTATTCAGCAATATATTTTCCCGGGCGGCATGTTGCCCTCGCCCGCCAAGTTCAGAGCCATGGCAGAAAAGCATGGTTTGCGCGTGGTGTCAGAAAAAGCCTTTGGAAAAGACTATGCTGAAACATTGCGCCGGTGGCGAGTGCAATTCATGAAAACACTGGAACAGGTGAAAAACCAGGGCTTTGATGACCCGTTCATTCGTACCTGGGAGTTTTACCTGGCTTACTGTGAAGCCGGCTTTGAATATGAAAGCACCGATGTCATTCAGTTTTATCTCGAGAAAGTGGAGAATCAATGAAGTTGTTTCCGGTTCAGTTCATTCAACGCGTATTGTTGTGTCTGGTCCTGCTGGGCACTGCACCCTTCGCGCTGGCCAACAGCAACTTGAATGCCCCGCCCAAACAGGTCACGCAAACCATTGAGAATGCAAAGCTGATGGGCTACGGTACACTGCGCTGGTTCGGTTTGCGGGTGTATGACGGGCAATTGTGGTCGAACGCCGACCCCGAAGGATTTAACTACAAACGTGACCCCTCTTGGCTTGAACTGAAATACGCCCGCGATTTTGAAGGCAGCGACATTGCCGAGCGCAGCATTGATGAAATGGAAGAAATTGGCGCTGGTACTGAGGTGCAACGCCAAGGTTGGCTGGTAAAGCTGAATGAGATTTTTCCGGATGTGAAAAAAGGCCACACCTTGAGTGCCCTTTTTACACCGGGCAAGGGAGTTCAATTTTTCCGCAACGGTTTGCCACTGGCCAAAGTGGACGACCCGGAACTTGCCGAGGCTTTCATGGGTATTTGGTTGGACCCAAAAACTTCTGCGCCTGAAATGCGCCGCGAATTGATTGGCTTGAAGCGCTGATACGGCCTCGCCGACATGAACCAACTGCCCCGCACCAGCGCCAAAGATCTGCTGAACTACGGCCTTCTGGGCTGGGCTCTGGGCGCGGTGGCCGTGCCCATCTACATTCAGGTGCCCTACCTGTACTCCCGCATTTACGAAGTACCGTCCGCTTGGGTGGGTATCATCCTGCTGTTGTCGCGCCTGCTCGATGCAGTGCTTGACCCTGCCATCGGCTTGTGGGTTGACCGACGCAGCGGACGGGGAAACCGCTACGCCCTGCCCTTGCTCCTGGCGGTACCTTTGTTGTTGCTGGGCATGGCAGGTGTGTTTTTCCCGGTGGGCAATACACCCACTGAATATGCAGCCAGCCTGATGGTGAGCTTGATCGTGGTGCACCTTGGCTACAGCTTCGCCAGCATTGCTTACCAGGCCTGGGGGGCTGAACTTGGGCACACTGACAAGGAACGCTCCACCTATGTGGCAGTGCGTGAAGGCGTGGGTATTCTGGGTGTGGTGTTTGCCGTGTCGCTGGCACTTGAAACGAATGCGGGACTGATATTCACAGTATTCGCGGTAATGCTGGTGTTGGGCATGTTTTTATTGCTTAAGTTTTCACCCAAACCCGATCGAACAGCACAACAAGCCGCGAGCCCGTTTGCTGAAACTTTCAACAACGCGCAGGCCAGCGCGGCCACTGCGATTCGCAAAGGCTTTGCCGACATTGTGCAACCCTTGCGTCGACAAAACTTTCGCAAGTTAATGGGTGTGTTTCTGTGCAACGGTCTGGCCGCTGCACTGCCTGCCACACTGGTGCCTTTTTACATGCGCGACCGCCTTGGCTTGGGCGATTCGGATCAATGGGTGCTGGCTGTGTACTTTTTAGTGGGTGCTGCATCCACAGTATTCTGGGTATGGCTGGCCAGCAAAATTGGCCTGGCGCGCTCATGGTTATTGGGCATGGTGTTGTCCATACCCGCCTTCATCATTGTGGTTGTGCTGGGTGAAGGTGACTTGGCAGGCTATCTGTTTGTATGCGTAGTCACCGGCTTTGCCTTGGGCGCCGATTTGTCACTACCCGCAGCCCTGGTGGCCCGCCTGATTGAAGAAAACGGTGAACGTGGCAAAACTGAAGGCACTTACTTTGGACTTTGGAACTGGATCAACAAATTCAACCTGGCATTGGCACCCAGCTTTGCACTGGGCACCTTGCAGTGGTTCAGCTATTCAGCCGACATGGCAAAAACCGAGTCTTACCAAAACATGGGCTTGCTGCAACAACTGGCCAACGACCCACTGCTGTGGGTTTATGCCTTGGTGCCCTGCGCCTTGAAGTTGCTGGCCATTGTGCTATTGGGCCGCAGTGGCCTGGCCAGCCTGAACCAAACAACAAGCAACACCGCAATTGGGAGTACAGCATGACTATCGCAAAGCAATGGGTAAAACAATGGGCACGCAAACTGCAACTGGCTTTCCTAGCCCTGGCAGGTGCGTTGGTTTTAACCGCTTGCGCAAGCCCGCAACCCACAGACTATGCACAGGAAAAACCGGTGCTGGACTTGAAAGAATATTTCAATGGCACCATTGATGCATGGGGTGTGTTTCAAGACCGCTCGGGTAAAGTGGTGAAGCGTTTCACCGTGGTCATGAAGTGCACCTGGGATGGCAACACCGGCGTGCTGGATGAAGACTTTACTTACTCCGATGGCACCACCCAAAAACGGGTGTGGACATTGAAAAAAGACGGCAACAAGTACACCGGCACCGCCGGCGATGTGCTGGGGCAAGCCAATGGCGAAACTTCAGGCAATGCATTTCAATGGAAATACACCATGCTGCTGCCAGTCGACGGCACCACCTATGAAGTGCAGTTCGATGACTGGATGTACCAGATGGATGACAAGGTGATGCTTAACCGTGCCACCATGAGCAAGTTCGGAATTGAATTGGGCGAGGTGCTGCTGAGCTTTCGCAAACGAGATTAAGAAGGAACCCGCATGAGCTTTAACCCGAAACTGACCCAGTGGCAAAACAAGCGGGTGTGGCTGGTGGGCGCTTCTACCGGCATTGGTGAGGCCTTGGCCCGCCAGTTGGACCAACTCGGCTGCAAACAAATGTTGTCGGCGCGCAGTGCGGACAAACTGACCACACTGGCCGGAGAATTGCAGCATGCCACTGCCCTGCCCCTGGACATTACCCAACAAGCTGCTGTGCAAACCGCTTTCGACAATGTAATCGCCGCCTGGGGTGGCGTGGATTTGATCGTGCTGATGGCAGGCACTTACTCGGAAATGTCGGTTGCAGAATTCGACATTGAAAAAGTAAAACAACAAATCGATGTGAACCTGAACGGCACCATGTATGTGCTGGCCAATGCACTGCCCAAACTGCTTGAACAAAAGTCGGGGCACCTGGCGATTGTTTCGAGCGTGGCGGGTTATCGGGGGTTGCCAAATTCGCTGGCCTATGGCCCTACCAAGGCGGCCTTGATCAACCTGGCCGAGGCTTTGCATGTGGAGTTACAGCCCCACCACGTGGGCGTAAGCGTGGTGAACCCGGGCTTTGTAGACACACCACTGACCCGCAAAAACACGTTTCCCATGCCATTTCTGATTACTGCTGAAAAAGCTGCACAGGAAATTATTACCGGTCTGGAAAAGGGCGAGTTCGAAATCCATTTCCCCAAGGCATTCACTCGCACCTTGCGCACACTGCGCATACTGCCGTATTCACTGTACTTTGCTGCAGTGCGTAAAATTACTGCGAACAAAAACAAGGCGGAACTGGGCCATGAGCAAAGCAAATAACACCGCCAACAAAACAGGTGGCTTGGCCCCGCTGGATCGCCAGCAATTGTCTGAACCCCTGCGCAGACTAATCGATTTTTTTGAGCACCTGACCGAGCAAACCGTGGCTGACATGCCCAGGTTTTACGCGGGTGACGCTTATTTCAAAGACCCGTTCAACGAAGTGAACCGGGTAGAGGACATCGCCCGTATTTTTGGAGAGATGTTTCATCAGGTTAATAACCCGCGCTTTGTGGTGCACACTGCATTTCAATCGGGGCAACAAGTGTTTATGGCTTGGGACTTCCTGTTCGAGATGAAGCGTTTCAAGGTGGGACAAGTGCAGTGCATCAAAGGGTCGTCGCACCTGCAGTTGAACCAAAACGGCCTTGTGCAGTCACATAGAGACTATTGGGACACGGCTGAGGAGCTGTACGAGAAGATCCCGATGCTGGGGGGACTGATGCGCTGGTTGAAAAAACAGGCAGGCTAAAAGCAGGAATCAGACCTGTTTCGGCGTACACATGTGCACATAAATGCCCCGTGTCACCAAATCTTCATGCGCTTCATGACATGTCTTGTTAAAATCACAAAGTCAAATCTATTCAGTGAAGGTGGAGCAACATGTTGTATCCAGAGTTATTCAGGTCATTGGAGTCCGTTCGTTGGAACATGGAAAAGGACATCAACTGGGATCAGTTTGATGCCTCCAAGTTGTCTGAAGAGCAGGCCCAAACCATCAAAATGAACGCAATTACCGAGTGGTCGGCCTTGCCCGCCACAGAAATGTTCTTGCGTGACAACAAACACGACAGCGACTTCTCGGCCTTCATGTCCATCTGGTTTTTTGAAGAGCAAAAGCACTCGCTGGTCTTGATGGAATACTTGCGCCTTTTCCGCCCCGACCTGCTGCCCACCGAAGAAGAACTGCATGCCGTGCGATTTGAATTCGACCCGGCTCCGCCCCTTGAAACACTGATGCTGCACTTCTGCGGTGAAATACGCTTGAATCACTGGTACCGTTGCGCCTCGGATTGGCACACCGAGCCAGTCATCAAACAAATCTACAAAATCATTTCGCATGACGAGGCACGCCACGGTGGCGCTTACCTGCGTTACATGAAAAAAGCCTTGGTGGAAGTGGGCGATGGAGCACGTGCTGCATTCAGCAAAATTGGCGTGCTCATGGCTTCGGCCCGCCGCACCCAAAAACCATTGCACCCCACCAATTTGCATGTGAACAAAGACCTGTTCCCGAACGACACCGTACAAAGCCGCTTGCCCGATCCGGATTGGCTGGAAAACTGGCTGGATGGTCAAATTCGCTTTGACGCCGACTGGGAAAAGAAAGTGGTTGACCGCATTTTGCACAACATGAGCTTGCTGTTTGAACGCACTTTTGAATCGGTGCAAGACTTGAACCGCTACCGCAAGGAAGTCATGGCGCGTTTGGGCGCAACCGAACCGCCTGTTGGCAACGCAGCCTGATTAGATTGCACCATGACAACAACCGGAAAACCGGCACGCTTTGAAAAAAAAGTGTGCCACCCCAGCGAACTCGCTGAACGCGCACAGCAACTCAAAGGCCTCGTGGTGTTTACCAACGGGGTTTTTGATTTGTTGCACCGTGGGCACGTCACTTATCTGGACCAAGCCGCGCAAGAAGGGCAAAGCCTGATTGTGGCTGTGAATTCCGATGAATCCGTCAAACGCTTGGGCAAGGGACCAGACCGTCCCATCAACACCCAAGTGGATCGCATGCATGTACTGGCCGCGCTGGAGTGCGTAGCTTTGGTCACCTACTTCGAAGAAGACACGCCTTTGAATGCAATTCTGGCGGCGCGCCCGGATGTACTGGTAAAAGGTGGCGATTGGCCCGTTGAAAAGATGGTGGGGGCCAAAGAAGTTCAAAGTTGGGGCGGCACAGCGCTGTCCATCGCGTTTGAGCACGAGCGCAGCACCACCGCCACGCTCGAGAAAATCCGCAAACTTTAAGGCTTGGTGGCTGGCGCAACGCCTGCCTGTGCAAACTGTTCTGGCAGGCTGGCCACGTGCAATGTGGTGGTGGGGAACGCAATTTCAGCGCCGTGCTGCTCAATAATCTCGGCGATTTTCAACAACACATCCTGCTTCACCTCGTGGTACTTCACCCAAATTGTTGTTTTCGTAAACGTATACACCATCAAGTTCACGCTTGAGTCTGCAAACTGATTCAAATTCACAATCAGGGTTTGATTGTCATCAATTTCGGCGTGCTCAATCAACATGCGCTTGACCGCATCAACAATACTGCGCACCTGTTGCAGGTCCTCATATCGCACGCCAATTGTTTCCTGAATTCGACGGTGCGTCATGCGCGAGGGGTTCTCCAGTGAAATGGTGCTGAAAGTGGCGTTGGGTACATACAGCGGGCGCTTGTCAAAAGTGCGTATGCGCGTGAGTCGCCAGCCGATGTGTTCGACAGTACCCTCAATATTTTTATCAGGTGAACGCACCCAGTCGCCCACCACAAAGGGGCGGTCCATGTATACGGTGAGGCCACCGAAAAAATTCGCCAGCAAATCTTTCGCAGCAAAACCCACAGCAATGCCACCCACACCACCAAACGCCAGCACACCAGAAATACTGAACCCGAGGTTTTGAAGAATAACCAAGGCAGCGGTGATGACAATGGAGGCGCGAAGCAACTTGCCGATGGCGCTGGCTGTGGTGGCGTCCAGCGGTTCTTTCACTCTATCCGGGCTTTGAAGTGCAAGCTCGAATCGCTTGGCCAAACCAAACAGGAACCAGGTAATCAACACAATCACACCCACCCTGCGAACAGGATCGATGAATTCGAATATTTCCGCATTGTTTGCGGTATGGGTAATTCTGGCGGCCCAGGAAATGCCCAGCAACCAGATCAGAATTTTCAGGGGTTTGCGGGCACTTTCCAGGAACACATCGTCCCAGGGGTTGTTCGATTTTTCAGCAAACCGACCCAGGCGGTTGAAAACCAAACCCACGGTATAGCTGACCAGGAGTGTGAGAAATACCACCATGAAAACCTGATATACCCAGGTGTTGTAAGTAAAAACACCGCTGGGTACACCCAGGTTGACAAGCCATTCTTGCAGGCTGGAAAAATTCATGACTACTTTTGTTTGAATTGAAAGGAACAGTGTAGAGAACCTGAACAGCAAAAATGCCCCCGAGGGGGCATTTTCAAGCTTTTGTAAACCGAGTTAAACAGACTATTACTTCTTGTCAGCCTTCAGATTGCCGCCGGCCTTCACATCGGCTTTCACGTCAGCTTTGGCTTTCACATCGGCAGCAGATTCAAGTTGACCCGTACGCTTGCCCACCTCGCCTTTGGCCTCGGAATGCAAGGCACCAGCTTCACTGCGCATTTCATCGCCTTGAGACTTTGCGCCTTTCACGGCCGCGCTGGACTTGCCTTTCAAATCGGCATTGGCGTTTGCGTTGGCATCTGCTTTTGCCTTGGCGTCTGCATTCAAGGAAACACCGGGCACTTCAGCTTTCACGCCAACACCTGTGTTCACCCCCAAGCCCACCGCCATAGCGGAGGCAGAAAACATCAGGGCACTGCTGAGCACGGCAAGTTTCAATGTATTTTTATTCATGGTTAAGGTCCCCTATCGAATGTTGTTTGGGAACCCAAATAACGGTCATGTTGCCTGGCCGGTTGACGGCTTTTTCCAGAACTCGCTTTTGGCTACAGCCGGGTCGGGCTCGGGCCAAGCCAGGCCCATACGCTCAAGCGTACCGACCAAAATTTCGGCCACCAGCATGTTCCGGAATCCTTTGTGATCGGCGGGGATAATCCACCAGGGTGCCTGCTTGGTGCAGGTTTTTTCCAGCACCTGTTCATAGGCATTGGCATACATGCTGTAGTTTTCGCCACAGTGAAGATCTTTTTCGGTCAACTTCCAGCGCTTGTCGGGGGTTTCCCAACGTTCAATCATGCGCTGGTGTTGTTCTTCACGGGAAATATTCAAGAATATTTTCAAGACTGTGGTGCCGGTTTCAACCAGGAGACGTTCAAAGTCGTTGGCTTGATGGATGCGTTCGTCAAGCCAGGTGGCCGATACATTGTCTTGAATAATCGGCATGATGATGCCGTCGTAATGTGAACGGTTGAAAATGACCGACTGGCCTGCGCCCGGTACATGGGGGTGAACCCGCCACAAAAAATCATGCGCTGCTTCTTGCTCGGAGGGCTCTTTGAACGACACCATGCGCAAAGCCATGGGGTGCACTGAACGCATAATGGCACGGGCAGCGCCGTCTTTTCCTGCAGTGTCCATGCCCTGCAAAATGACAAGCAGTTTGTGTTCCCCTTGCGCATACAGACAGGTCAGCAGGTGGTTTAAGCGCTCCGACAATTGATCGACCCGCTCGTGCATGTCTTCTTTGGAAGGCATGTCGCCATAACGCGTTGGCCATTGTCGCAAGCGAACTGCCTTGCCGTTGACCATGCAGGCCTGGCCTAAAATTTCCCACTGGCTCTCGGGCACCAAGGCATCGGGTAACACTTTTTCAGAGCGCTTGGTTTCTTTGCGTTTGGTGACTTTGGTTTCAGGTTTATTGTCTGCTTTGGTCATGCTGATCCAGGTTGTGCTTGTTTTCCACGGACTTTTGAATCTCGAACCGCACTTGTTCAAATGATTGGGCACGAACCTGACCGAATCCTTTCACCTGATTAAACAGGTCAAGAAGGTGATCGGTCTGTTTGCTGTGCTGCAACATTGAAGGATTATTGTGCATCAGTTCCAACCAGGTTTCAAACCAACCTACCAGTAAAGTCTGGTTTTTACGCTCTAAACTTCCTCTAAATGGATCAAATATCGTGTTTCGCAAGTGACGCATGCCCGCCAAAACCCTAAGTAGCGGGTCAATCCAGGGGCCCAGTTTTATTTTCCGCGGCCGGTGGCCGTGCCCAGCCAACCAAGTGGGGGCAAAGTGAAAATACAACTTCGCACCCGGTTCAAATTGCGCCATGGTTTGCCGTTTCCACTCGGGATTGGTGTGCAAGCGGGCCACCTCAAACTCGTCTTTGAAGGCCAGTAATTTGAAGTAGGTGCTGCACAGGCGCGTCCACTGGTGCTTCAAACCAAGCTCCTCAAAGCCGGTGCGCAAGGGCAACACCCTGGCTTTGAAGCGCTCTGCCAGTTGACTGTTTTGATACCGCGTCAATTCAGCTTGATAACGCATCAGCTTCTCGTCATCGCTTTCAAACTGACTGGTGGGTACAAAGTTCTTTTCCAACATCTGCTCGAGCAAACCAGGCTTTGACACCGCCACACGGCCGGCATCAAAGGCAAGCAGGTTTTCATTCACCTTCACGCCATTCAATTCAATGGCTTGGCGCAGGGCAGCCAGGTGCAAGGGCAAACAACCGCGTTGCCAAGCGGCGCCCAGCAGCAGTGCATTGGCATACACGGTGTCGCCAAACAGCCTTTCGGCCAGCCACTGGGCCCGAATCGGCGTGTAATGTTGCTCGGGGTTATTCAAGGCTCGTGCAATATCGGTGTGCATTTGTTCAACGGGCGCGCACCAGTCGCGCTGGGCGATAAAATCGGCTGTGGGTGGCGTGTCAGTATTCACCACCACAAATGCGGTGCTGTTCAGTAGTTCCAGTGTTTTTTCATGCGCAGATACGATCAGGTCGCCTCCGATCATCAAATCAGCCTCGCCCACCGGAATTTTGGAAGATGCCAAAGCGTTGCCCGCCGGGGCAAACTGCACATGCGAAAACACGGCACCGCCCTTTTGTGCCAACCCGGCCATGTCCAGTGCCAAGGCCTCCATGCCCTGCAAATGCGCGGCCATGCCCAGCCATGCGCCAATGGTGACCACGCCTGTGCCACCTACGCCATTGATCAGCACGGCATGGCGTTGAGTCAATTCATCAGGATGAATGTGAAATTGAGGCTCAACAAGACTGGCGCGTGCTGTGGCCAGCGCGCTGTGGTGCGCTGAAGTATCGGGCTTTCGCAACTCACCACCTTCCACCGTCACCAGGCTTGGGCAAATGCCTTCAAGGCAACTGTAGTCTTTGTTGCAGGTGGATTGGTTGATAGTGCGTTTGACGCCCCAGGGCGTTGATACGGGCTCGATCGACAAACAATTGGAATGTTTGGAGCAGTCACCACAGCCCTCGCACACTCGCGGGTTAATCAACACGCGCTTTGCAGGATTCGGGAACTGCAATTGGCCCGTGGCTGGATCAGTGCGCTTGCGCCTGCGACGTTTTTCCGAGGCACAGGTTTGCTCATACACAAGCACTGTGGTGCCTTTGATGTCGCGCAGCAATTTTTGAACTGTGTCCATGTCCCGACGGTGAAACACTTCAATTCCCTCGGCCTTTGGATCGTCCGGCACATTGCGTAGGTGTGGCGCGGGGTTGTCACTGACAATGACAATTTTGGCAACGCCTTCGGCAGCCAGCTGACGGGTTAGTTGTGGCACGGTGAGCGTGCCATCCAGATGTTGCCCGCCGGTCATGGCCACGGCATCGTTGTACAGCAACTTGTAGGTAATATTCACGCCTGCTGAAACGCTGGCCCGAATGGCCAGAATACCCGAGTGAAAATAGGTGCCATCGCCCAGGTTGGCAAACACGTGTTGGGTTTGTGTAAAAGGCGCCTGCCCTATCCAGGGCACACCCTCCCCGCCCATTTGTGTGTAGGTTTGGGTATTCCGGTCCATCCACACGGCCATGTAATGGCACCCAATGCCGGCCATGGCCCGGCTGCCCTCAGGTACTTTCGTCGAGGTGTTGTGCGGGCACCCCGAGCAAAAATAGGGTTTGCGTTCCACGGGTAAATACGTTGAATGACCCACGTCATGGCTGTGCTCAATGGCGGCGATCCGCTGATCAATTCTGGTTTTGATATCGGCAGGCAACTGCACATGCCGCAGGCGTTTGGCAATCGCCTGAGCAATTAATGCAGGGTCTAGCTCGTAGTGACTGGGCAACAACCAATTGCCTTGTGGCAGAGACCACTCCCCACCTTCGCGACCGTCCTCCGCAAGCCTTTCGTCAAACTTGCCGTACACCTTGGGGCGTACATCCTCGCGCCAAGCGTACAGTTCCTCTTTAATCTGGTATTCCACCCACTGGCGCTTTTCTTCAATCACGAGAATTTCTTGCAAACCCTTGGCAAATTCCCTTATGCCTACGGCATCCAGCGGCCACACCATACCTACTTTATAAACCCGCAAACCTATTTCTGCGCAACGTTGCGGGTTCAAACCCAAATCATTCAAGGCCTGCAAAGTGTCTTGAAATGCTTTACCCGTGGCCACAATGCCAAAACGCGCCGAGGGCGAATCAATCACGGTTTTGTTAACGCCATTGGCCCTGCAAAAAGCCAGCGCGGCATACAGCTTATGATCAATCAAACGCGCTTCCTGGGCCAGGGCTGTATCGGGCCAGCGAATATTCAAACCGCCCTCGGGCATATCAAAATCGGTGGGCAACACAAACTGGTGTCGGTTGGGGTCAATATCTACAGTGGCAGAACACTCCACCACATCGGCCACCGCCTTCATGCCAACCCACACACCGGCGTAGCGACTCATCGAGTATCCGAGCACACCGAAGTCGAGAATTTCCTGCACATTGCTTGGAAACAGCACCGGAATCATGGCCGCTTTCAGCACATGGTCAGACTGGTGCGGCAGGGTAGAGCTTTTCGCGGCGTGGTCATCACCGGCCACCAGCAATACGCCACCGTGTTTTGATGTGCCCGCTGCATTGGCATGCTTGAACACGTCCAGGCTTCGATCAACGCCCGGCCCTTTGCCATACCAAAGGCCAAACACACCGTCGACTGTTGCGCCCTGAAACAGGTTGAGTTGCTGGCTGCCCCACACTGCAGTTGCGGCCAGGTCTTCATTCACGCCAGCCTGAAAGTGAACATTTGCAGGCTTCAGAAACTGTTTTGCTGCCCAAAAAGCCTGGTCCACGCCACCCAGCGGCGAGCCGCGATAACCCGACACAAATCCACCGGTGTTCAAACCATTCATGCGGTCCAGCTCAGACTGAAGCAACATGAGTCGAACCAGGGCTTGCGTGCCTGTCAGGTAAATTTTTCCTTGGGAGAGGTTGTATTTGTCACTGAGCGTGACTGCGCGGTACAGCGGGTACTGAGGGGCATTCATGACCACTTTCCTCCACGAAACGGATGAGTTTCTGCGAGTGCGAGGTGCCTTGTACTGTTCGAGTGTTACACAGAGCCCGCGAGCGTTCAAGCCCCTTGGTCGGGTTGAATGTCTTTCACATTGTCCACGTTGAACATTTCCTCTGGCCTTGGGTAACTTTTCTTGGTTTTACGGGCTGGTAATTTTTCACCAGAAAACATTTCAACCGCAGTGCGCGCAACTTCTTTGGTATCCAGCGCAGCATAGGCAGACACAACAGCTGCGCCGGCCAGAGGCACAATTCGGGATGCGGTGCGTTTGGCCACTCGCTCAAACACCACCTGCCCAATTTGTTTGGTGACCCGAATGGCTACATCGCGGCTGCCACTTCGTGTGAATCGGTCGATCAAATCAAGTACCGATTTGCCGGTTTTCTCCTCGTGCTCCAGGGGAATTGATCTTTCATACTCGCGCACTGCCGTGCCGGCCACATGGCTGAACAGGCAAGTCATCAGGTCTTGCTCGGTCAATGGCTTTTTATGACCAAACGCCACAGCAATGTCAGCAACCATTTGCGCTTGTATGCGCCAAACAATGACGAGATCGGGCAACACCGTGAGCATACCCAAGGGGCCCACGGGCAGGGCCAAAGTACCCGACACGGCGGCAGCTTTTGCACAAGCCTTCTGGGTGATTTCTTTCGAGCGCTCATAAGGGCGTTTGGCTTTGCCCGGCTCTTTGGAAACGGGCACCCCACCGGTGACTAGACCGATTACGGCATGGAGGGGCCCCATTAGGGCTCTGGGTAAATTGGTCTTTTGCATGAATAATTCATCAAAGGCAAATTGTTTCTAATAGTACTAATCAACAAGTCACAGACTTGGTTTACTATCGTAACTCACAAGGAGTAATCAGTTTGGGGGTAATTCCCTAGGATTGCTGTGGTCCTTGGGGTCAAAATTATGAATAGACGGTGCAATTCACAGTCTGATTGTGGTTTTGATCCATTTGGAGTACCCCTAATATGGGGGAATTCGACCTAGAGTTCGATGTTTTCACACAGGAGTGAATGTCATGGGCAAAGCAGCAAACAAGCAGTTGGTTTTGAAACGTAAGGAAGAAGGTGCCTCCTTGATCGAGTACGCAGTAATCGCGGCCTTGGTGGTAGCACTGGCAGTGGCTGGTTTTGCAACCTTGGGTGAGGGTCTGACTACAGCATTCGAAGGAATTGTGGAAGCTCTTACAGGTGGCTCCAGTGGTGGTACAGGCGGCACAGGCGGCACAGGCGGCACAGGCGGAACCTGATAGCAACCCAGTGCGCAATTAGAAAATGGACACTCAAACAGCTTCAAGGGCAATCCAGCATCGCGCTAAACAGCGCGGTGCGCAGCTCGTGGAGCTGGCTTTGATGTTGCCGGTTGTGCTCACCGTCATTTTTGCGATTGTGGGTTACAGCCTCTTGTTCATGGTGCAACACACGCTTAGCTCAGCTGTATCTCAGGCTGCGCGAAGCGTGGCTGTTGCAGGAAGTACCGCCGACCCCGAGGCTGCTGCCAGGCAATTGTTGTTGAATTCCCTGCCCAGCGCGATGTACCCGGAAGGCTTTAGTTTTTCAACCGACCAATTGGCCGGTGCAGCAGATTGTGGCAACGCCTTGGGTGCAGGTACCAACCCTGCCTTGAGTTGTCTGGAATTTCGGGGTTTTTTCAATACCGCCGAGAATCCTTTTTTGTCCAACATTCCTTTTTCAGACACTTTTTTTCCAGAACAACTCAGCGCCAGCGCTGTGGTTCTGTACCAGAACACCGACGCACTGTAATTTCTTCCGGGAGCCCTTCGCGACATGTCAGGAAAAACAAAAATACTCGCACTGCTGCTATTGGGAATCGGATTGATTTTCATGGTCATGGCTTTTTTATCGGGCCAAAACGTGAAGAAAGGTGGGGAAGCCATCAAAACCGAACTTGAGCGTTTTCCGGTGGTGGTCAGCGCAGTTGAAATTCAGTTTGGCAAGCCTGTTACCCCCGAGATGCTGAAGGTGGAGAAATTTGCAATTGCACCCAGTGGTGCCTTCACCGACATTGGCGATGTAATCGGCAAAAAACCTTTGTTCAATATTGGCAAAGGTTTGCCAGTGACGAACCAATACTTTGAATCTGGCGCTGTGGCTGCTGAAGTGCGTGAAGGCTACCGTGCCTTTGCCTTGCGCCTCGATGAAAACAACGTGGCCACCGCCAAGATTAAGGCCGGTGATTATGTCGATGTGTTCTCGATTTTCAAATCCAACAGCCGGGATATTGAAGAAACAATTTCTCGATTGATCATGCCCAGGCTGCGTGTTCTCTCGGTGGGCTCACAATTGGTGAATGCCCCCGAAACAACCAATGCCGCCAATGAAAAAGATGTGAACAATCGCCCCGTTCGATTGAAAGCGATGATGGTTGAAGTACCCACTGGCGACATCAACACCTTGGCGATTGCACAAACTCAAGGTGAGCTGTTTGTGGTGCTGCGAAGCCCAGAGGAAGAAGAACTCCCTGACATGAGCAAATACCCTCAGCCAGAACCTGTATTAAAACCCGCGCTGGTGAAGGGCCCCGATGGGAAAGTGCTGAAAAGCCAACCCCCAGTTGAGTTGACAGCAAGCGACAAAGCCTTCGCTGGTATTTCGCTGGACAACGCCATATTGCCTGGCAGCGGCAACACAAAAGACAACAAAAAACCCGCACAAACTACACAACGCACGGCCGAACCGGCAACCGTTGAAGTCATTCGCGGCGGTGAAACAACCCGGGAAACAGCGCGATGAACAAGAACAACATCACATTGAAAAGCGTGGTCGCAGCAATTTCATTGGTGGCCTGCGCAGGGCTGATCAGCCCCCAGGTGGCCGTGGGGCAAACGCCTGCGGCACCCAGCAGCGCGGCACCTTTCGTACTCACCTTGAGCACTGGTTTTCAAAAAGTCATCAGCTTGCCAGGTATACCTGCACGGGTGTCGATTGGAGACCCCACCATCGCCTCAGTCACCGTACTCAAACCCACCGACCGTGGTGGTAAAAATGCGGGCGTGTTGGTCACTGGTTTGAAAACTGGTTCAACATCACTGCTGATCTGGGATCGGGGTGCCAGCATGGCCCGCGTGATTACCGTGGCAGTGACCGGCAAGGCAGCCGAAACCATTTCAACCCTGAAAGACTTGAACCTTGAAACAGAAGGACAGGTGTTGAAACTGTCGGGGTCAACACCCAATGTAAGCACTTATCAGCAAGCGCGAGAAAGTTTGATTAAACCGGGCAGTGACGGCAAACCTGCAGAACTGATTGACCAAGCCACCATTCAAACATCGGGCACCGTTCAGGTCGATGTCAAGGTGGTGGAATTCACCCGCAGTGAACTTCAGAGACTTGGCATCAATTTGACCGGCCAATTCAACGGAGGAGAGTTCACCTATCAAATAGCAAACCCCGGCGCTTCAGGCGGCTCAGTTGCCAATGCATTTGGATTAACGTTAAGCAACCTGGCTGGCGACCTGACCGCGAATTTGAACATTCTTCAAGCCGACGGTTACGCCAAAGTTCTCGCCGAACCTTCGTTGATTGCCCAATCGGGTCAGGATGCGTCCTTTCTGGCGGGTGGCGAAATTCCAATCCCAGTGCCCTCTGGCAATGGCACCATTGGCATTGAGTATAAAAAGTTTGGTGTGGGCCTGAGTTTCACACCCACCATTTTGTCGAACAAAACAATCGCATTGAAAGTATCGCCTGAAGTCAGCGATCTCGACTTTTCTCGCGGCACCTCCATTCAAGGTGTGCTGGTTCCCGCCATTCTGACGCGCCGTGCAAGCACCACAGTTGAACTGGGCGAAAATCAAAGCTTCGTCATCGGCGGTTTGATCAGTCGAAACATCATCGCAAACGCCAACCGGGTGCCCTGGTTGTCTGAAATCCCGATTTTGGGTGCCTTCTTCAAGGGCAACACCTACAGCCGGGAAGACAAAGAATTGCTGATTATTGTGACACCGCGATTTGTAAAACCCCGTGCAGCAGACGCACCCGCTTTGGCCCTTCCAGGTCAAAACGTAGGTATGCGCCCGCGCAGCGTGTGGGGCCAACTCTTCCTGCCTTCCGCACAAGAGCCTGTTCCTGGCTTCACCACCAATTAAGGGGAATTCGCGATGCAACAAAGCATGCCCCGAATATTGTTCATCAGCGGGTCTGACGCCAACTGGCTTTGGCTGTCAGACGCAGTGGGCGACCGTTTCATGTTGGTGCGCGAATCGGGCACCTTCAGTGAAATTACCAAACGCGTGGGCCTGGTATCGCCCAGCATGGCCGTGGTGGATTACTCTCCCCAAGTGGGCCTGGACGCCAGCCTGATCGTGAAAGAACTGCGCGAGCTGGCCCCCGATCTGCCTGTTGTGGCCATGGGTTCAAAAGACTCGACTGAAGATGTGGTCAATGCGCTGAGATCGGGTGTGAAAGACTTTTTGAGCCTCGACTCCAGCGCTGGCGAAGTCACAAAAATTCTGACAGGCGTGGTTGAAAAAGCGCCCAAACAAAGCAACGAGCGCAAGGGCTACGCCTTGGTGGTGTTGGGCGGACGGCAAGGCGTAGGCTCCACAACGCTTGCAGTCAACCTGGCAGTGCAGCTGGCCAAACAAAACAAAGACAGCACGTTGCTGCTGGATTTTGGTTTGCCCTTGGGCGATGGCCTTGTGCACTTGCCCGCCGAAGACAAGCAGGGTGCCATGGATTTTGTGGAATGCGTGCGCAACCTGAAACGCTTTGATGCGACCCTGGCAAAAACGGCATTTCGCCGCAACAACGCTACCGGCGTGGCCATACTTTCACTGCCGCGAAACCTCGCAGACCTGCGTGATATCTCCGCATCTGATGCGTTGAAATTTCTGAACCTGATCAAATCATTTTTCGAGAATATCGTGATTGATTTGTGCGGGTTCTCGAACATTGAATTTGTGGCCAGCCTGCTGCGAAGCGCCGACGCCACCATGGTGCTGACACCACAGTCGGTGCCGGGCATTGTGACTGCCGCCGAATTGATCAAAAGCCTGAACGACAAGGGCATTGCGACCCAGACATTCGACCTGGTGGTTACGCCTTATCACAAAGATGTTGCGCTGGATGCAGAATCAATTGCCAAGAAACTGAACATTGAAACAGTACACACCCTGCCCGACCGACGCGCACCACTAATCAATGCGGTGAATGGCGGCCAGGTGCTGTCTGCAGCTGATTCAAAAGATCCCTATGCCAAAGCAGTGGCCCAGTTGCTCGACAAAGTGAATGCCAACCGCAAACACATGGACGGCCAAGGCGGCCTTGCCAGTACTTTCAAGAAATGGTTCAACAAATGAGTGACATCATTTTCGGCCAGGAAGCGCCGCCCCCAAAACCCAAAGAACCTGAGCACGCCGAAGGTTCAGTGTCCAATGCTGCAAATGCCGTAGAAGACTTGCAGTTTGCCACCGCGAAAGTCAGCGAAATGGACTCTGCAGTGCTGGCCGACGTGAAAGAAATGGCCCATGAACACATTTTGGCCATCATCGAAAAGAAAGGCGCTACCTTTGCCAAAATGGACAACAGTGCCCTTGAAAAATTCATTCAAGGTGAAGTGCAAAGCCTGATTTATGGCAAGCAGATCCCGCTGAACGATTCTGAAGTGGCCTTCGTCGCCGACTCGCTGTACAAAGAAATTGCGGGCTTTGGTCCATTGGAAGACCTGCTGGCAGACCCCAACGTTGAAGATGTGATGATCAACGGCTACAAGGACGTGTATGTGTCCAAAATGGGTCGCATGGAACGTGTGCAGGCCCGCTTTGTCGACAATGCTCACCTTTTGAGAATTGTTCGACGCATTCTGGCACCGCTGGGCCGCCGGCTCGACGAATCCAGCCCCATGGTAGACGCCCGCCTGCCCGATGGAAGCCGGATCAACGTCATCATTTCCCCACTGGCTCGCGATGGCGTGGTGGTGTCCATTCGTAAATTCAGAAGCACGCCACTGCGCGCAGAAGACCTGATGGGTTTGGGCACCTTTGATGCCCGCGTGTATGAATTGATGCAGGAAGCTGTTCGCAAACGCTGCAACCTGGTGGTCAGTGGTGCTACGTCCACAGGCAAGACGTCCATGCTGAACGTACTCGCGGAATTTATTCCACCCGGCGAGCGTTTGATTACGATTGAAGACACCGCTGAATTGCAGTTGAACCACCACCATGTGGTTCGCCTGGAAAGCCGTCCGGGTGGGCACGAAGGTGCCGGCGCGATTTCAATTCGCGACCTGGTCAAGAACAGCTTGCGTATGCGCCCTGACCGCGTGGTAGTGGGAGAGGTGCGCGGCGCTGAAGTACTCGACATGTTGCAGGCCATGAGCACGGGTCACGATGGCTCCATGGGCACCATTCACGCCTCAACACCTCGCGATTGTTTGCACAGGCTTGAAATGTTGTCCGGCTTTGCGGGCTTTACAGGCAATGAAATGAGTTTGCGCAGGCAAATTGCGTCGGCACTTGATCTGATTGTTCAGATTGTTCGCTTGCCCTCGGGCAAACGCCGCATTTACAGCATTACGGAAGTGGCTGGCATTGTGGATGACAATATTTTGCTTCAAGACCTGTACCGCCATGAAAGCCGACTCGGACCCGATGGCCAGGAACTGGACAACTGGGTACCCGTGGTGCCCTACCCCAAAAACCCGAAAATCTCGCACATTCGCCTGACATGACATTCGGACTGATCGCTGCTGCCTTGGTATTCATCTCTCTGGCCCTGCTGTTGCTGGGCCGCGGTGCTGAAGAACAAAACCGCAAACTGGCAGAAAGCCGACTGGATGTAGCGCTAAGCAAGTCCCGCGATCCACTGGCTCTGGAAAAAGACCCACTGCGCAAAAAATATATTCCGCAATGGATCACAGACAGCCTGATTTCTGCAGGTCTCACCATTGATCGGACACTGGGTATTCGCGTGGCGATGGTTACACTGATACCCGCGCTGGCTGCCTTCGTTTTCCGGGGTGCAGCCAGCGCTGCCGGCGCACTTATTCTCGCCATTCTGGGCATTGCGGCCTATGTGCTGTATCGCCAGCGCAAACGCAGACTGCAAATGTTGAGTCAGCTGCCCAACTTTCTGGACGGTGTAGTCAGGGTCAGCGCAGTGGGTTACAGCCTGACCGTGTCATTCAACACCGCCCTTGAAAATGCCGAGCAACCCCTGAAAGAAGCCCTGGGCCTTGCTGTTCAAATGCAGTATGCCGGCTTGGAACTTGACCAAGCGATGCACCGCCTGGCGCGCGTTTATGGTTTGAGCGAATTCAAGCTGATTGCCTCCGTTGTTGCACTGGCGTTGAACTACGGTGGCAAAAGCGATATTTTGCTGGGCCGCCTGGCGCAATACCTGCGTGACCGCGAACAACACCATCAGGAAATGCTGGCGATGTCGTCGGAGGCTCGAATGTCTGCGGTGTTCATGTGCTGCCTGACGCCTGCTTTGGCCGGCATTATTCTGACGCTGAACCCGGCCTACCTGGGCACGATGTGGAATGACGACACAGGTCGCATGCTGCTGTTCGTCGCCGGGATATTGCAAATCGCTGGCGCTGCGATCATCTATCGCATGGTCAAGAGCATCTGAGGGCGCCCACATGGACATGAACACATTACTGGCAATTGGCATCTTTCTGCTGGGCTTGGGTTTTGTTGGCTTGGCCTGGAGTCTTTTGAGCCAATCCAGTCGCAAAGAAAAGGCGTTGGCCCGAATTGATGAGTACACCGAATTGCGCCGTCGGGTTCAAAGTTCGGCTGCAGTTCGCAATCAGGTACCGACCAGTGCACTCACGGGGCGCATCGAGCGCCTGGGTCAACAATTCAGCAAAACCAAGGCATTCACCTATTTTGTCGAAGAAGAAGACAAAAAACTGTTGGGCCGGGCGGGTTTTGGGCGCGAAGAAGACCTGAGCCGGTTTGTGCTCATCCGCATTGCACTCGGGCTTCTCGGTTTGGCCATCGGGCTTTTTCTGAACCGGGATGCAGGGTTTGGTGCCATTCCCATGATTCAGGTCATTGCAGTGACCGGCATCGGTTTCATGGCACCCAAGTGGTACCTGAAAACAGTTGGAGAGGGTCGTGAAGCCGCTTTCGAGCGAGAACTGGTGGCTGTGGTTGACGTGATGCGTTTGTTGCAGGGCGTAGGCTTGAGCGTTGATCAATCCATTGAAGTCATGACCTCGCAACTGTACGACCTTGTACCCATCACGGGCCGCATGTTGCGCCGGTCTCGCGCTCAAGTGAAGTCTGGCGTGCCCTGGATTGTCATGTTGAAACGAATGAGCAATATGTATTCGAGCGACGAATTCAAATCATTCGTGCAGGTTCTGGAGCAAATTGAAAAGTTCGGTGGTGCTGTTCAGGAACCTCTGAAGCAGTTCTCGGACCGCCTTGTCGAAAAAGAAAGAGCCAACGCCAAAGAAATAATGGGCAAACTGACTGTTAAACTGACTGGTGTGATGGTGATTACCATGCTGCCGGCCCTGCTGATCATGACCGGCGGCCCCGGTATCATCTCCATTATTCGTGCATTTGAACGGGTTGGAGGTTAAGCGTGTTGAGCAGTCGTCTAATTTCAGGGCAATTCAGTCGGCAACTGGCCATGTTGGCCTTGCCCTTGGTTCTGGCTGCGTGTGCAACACCGCAGCGGGCACCCAATGCACCTGCGCCAGCCCCCGAACCCGCTGCTACGCCCAGTGCGCCCAATATCAGTGCCACAAGCCCCACCCAAGACGCACTGATCGAAGCCGAACGCAAAGAACTTGACCGGGAAGACGAACAAACCCGAAAAGCCCGCGCTGAACGCGAGAAAAACCTGCACCTGAAACTTGTTCAAACCATGATTGAACAAGACAACGCTTACGCCGCTCTGGCCCACCTGGATGCGTATGACCAAAAATGGGGATCGGACCGGCAAAGCAAGCAACTGCGCGCCGATTCGCTGCGAAAAACCAGCCAGTTGGACCAGGCCGAGCTTGTGTACAAATCATTGCTCAGCGGGCAAGGCCAACAAAAAAGTGGACCCGTTTGGTACGGTTTGGGCAAAGTGGCCATCGAACGCGGTGATCTGAAAACCGCGGCAACCCGACTGGAAAAATCCATTCAGGCAGACCCCTTGAATATCAATGCCTACTCCGACCTGGGTTTGGTGTACTTACTGGAAGGTCAGAAAGAACCCGCCTACAACACACTGATGAAAGCCAATCAACTGGCCAGTGGCGATTCGAAGATCATGGCCAACCTCGCATTGTGGGCTTTGGTCTTTGATGATTTCAACATGGCCATGGACATCGCAGATCGCCTGCAGTGGTCTGACAACACCCGCAACCAGGTAATGTCGCAAGCCAATTCCATCAAAAGGCGTTTTGACGCCAAAGGAAATACCCAATGAACTCAAACACGCCATGGATAGTGGCCGCTTTGTTGTGCGCCTCTCCCCTGCTGGCTAGCGCCCAAGACAGCACTGCCAACACAAATCAGGGCTCATCACACATTTCCGGCACAACCGATGCTGAAACTGGCTTGAGCACCCGTACCTGGCTGAAAGAGCAGGCCGAGGGCATTAACCGGGGTGAGGTCGAAGCCTACAGGGCTGAATCGGCAGGCAAAGCCTACCGGGCTTACACCGACTCCATTGGCGCCAAAGACCAGAAAGCGCCCGTGTCCCAGGTTTCAACCATCAAGACCAACTAAATTTTCACGTGCTGCGCCTGCTGCTTAAACTGCTGTCTTTTGTCACCGGCCAACGGCTGCTGACACCCGAGCAGGCCGCCAGCCAACAACTTGAACTCAACGACCTGCGCAGCAAGCAGGCTGCGCTGGAATCGCTGTCCAGCCAACTGCGCAGCGAAATGAAACGCCAACAGGCCCTGGCGCGCGAGCAGTTGAAAGAAACCCAAAAGTCACATGAACAAATGCTGCTTGCCCAGCAGTCTGAAATTGACAGCCTGAAAGAGGCCTTGGGCCAACTCAATCTGAGTGTCGACATAGAAACCCAGCGACAAATGAAAGAGAACAATGATTTGCTCAGCCAGTTGAACTGGTTGTCCGGAACCATTGCACACGACTTCAGGGCACCGCTTCGCGCCATTGACGCCTACTCCTTTTTCCTCGCCGACGACTTAGGCGAAAATGCGCCCCCCGAGGCCAGCAAATCACTTGAAGAAATTCGCCGAAACGGCAAACGCATGGGTGTGTTGCTGGACGCCCTGATTGAATACCTGCGTCTGGGTGTTTGCCCGTTGAATGTTCAACTGCACGACCTGAACGAGACACTGCTGCAAGTGGTGAACGAGCACTTTGACTTTTCGCCTGTACCGATTGAAATTCTGGTGCAGGGCAAATGGCGTTTTGACAAGCCAATGATGATGAAAGCATTCAAAGAGTTGCTCGACAATGCCGTGAAATTCTCCAAACCGGTTGAATCCCCAAAAATCATTGTTCGGCAGAGCAGCCCGAGCAACCTGGAAATCATCGACAATGGCGTGGGCTTCTCAGAAACGCACGATGCCCAAAAATTTCAGCTGTTTCACCGCATGCACGGCAACGACGAATTTGAAGGCGAAGGCATTGGCCTGGCCACCGCCGAGCGCATTGCCTCTCGCCATCACATCACCCTGAAATTAAACCGCGTGGGCAATCAAACGGTCGCCAGCCTTCAATTGCCTGAACGCGGATCGTTCTAAACCACCTTGGACAGCAGCTCCAGCAAGCCTGGCAATTTGCCAAGGTCTCGCCTGGGCAGGGCGTTGCGTACTTTGTGGCCATCGGTTGAGGTGTCGACCAATGCAGCGCCCGGGCCTGGAGAGGGCAAATTGCGAAACACCAGTACCACCGGGCTGATTGCGGTTTCACCCCGAATCAGGCTGCAACCAATCTGATTGCCGGTTAACTGCACCAGGCTGCCAGCCGGGTAAATTCCCAACTCCTCAAGAATGATGGCAGTGAAACAGCTGTACAAGTGGTCCGCATGGGCAAACAGGTCTTTTACAGCCTGCTCCGCCGTGAAATTGCTGCGGTAGTCGCGCTGGGCCATTCTTGCATTGAACGAATCGCACACACTCAACAGCACAGAGCCCACATTGTTGTTGGGTATCTGGTTCGGATACCCCGAACCATCGGGCAACTCGTGGTGCATGCGCACCGATTCAATCCAGATTTCATCCTTCACACCCAGCAACTTCAGTTTGTTGGCGCTTTGCTCCGGATGTTTGCGAATGGTTTCTCGCTGGTCTCGCGACAGTGGTTCAGTTTGAGCCCGCAAACGCGCCTGCAAAGTCAACATGCTGATGTTCATGGTCAACGCGGCTTTCAAATGCGAACTCAACTCGCCCTCTGAAAACCGGTTGCTGCACAAACCCACTCGAAACAGGGTCAAGGCCACCAGCATATGGTGCATCACTGGATAATCGTCAGCCGTGTGCCAGGCCAGGTAAGCGTAGGCAAGGTCGAAGTGATGAATAGCGATGTGCTTGAACCGCCCAGCAAGCTCGTCCATTACCAGCACAAAAGTCTCTGGTTCTTCATCCACCAATGCTTTGGACAGCACCTTGTAACAACAATCCAGTTCTTCAAACAGATCCTGCGCCTGAAGGTACAGCAAAGTGGACTGGGTCAGTTCAGTTTCCAGCGCCACCAGGCTTTCCCCGGCCACGCGCGTACCCGGGTTGTAATGTTTGCCGGAATAAAGATACAAATGCTCGGGCGACAGGGATTTGCGTTGCAACAAAGGTTGCACGACCTGGGCATCTGAAATATTGATCAACATGGGCAGACTCCTATTCGTCTAATACATAACGAGCGGACTGCCAAAAAAATGATCGCCCGATCGGTGGGGTCCGTTTCGGGGATCTGCTGAACTGGATCAAAAAAAGTGGTTTATTCAGAAAGTGGGCACAGCGGCAAAGATGAGATTCTTGGATCAAGTCAGATCCAGGTTCACCACCATGCAAACCATACAACTGCACGCCACACCCAAACACGACTTCCGTTTCCCGGAAACTGTTGAGCTTCAAATGGCCGCTCCTTTGCAGGACAGCGACGCCAATCTTGACGATGCACTGGCCGTGGTTTTGCACGCGGTCAGGCAGAGCAAAAACCCGCATGCCATGGACGCACTGGGCGCCTTGCTGGGCTACATGGAAACCCTGGAAAGAAAGCAAATGGCCAGCCAAAGCACCCAGAACTGGGTGACCCTGGCCAACCCAATTACCATGAGCCTTTGACGTACTGCCGGGTACGAACGGCAATCAACAACACAAGGCCTTGCGCCAGAAAACCAAGCCCGCTCCACATGGGCAATGACAAACCCCACAAAGGTGGATATTCATCGGTACACAAACCGTCGGCAACGAACATATCGGGCCAATACTGAACCCAGGGTAAAGCATTCAAAGTGTTTTGCAGGGGGTCAACGCCGCAGGTTTGAGCCGGGTTCGACAACACCCACACATGGTAGAAAGCCACGCCCGCACCCGCCACAAAGCCAAGCAGTGCCAACAACACAAACACCGCTGACCACATACTTTTTCGACTGGTCAAACCAATGCCCAAAAAGCCAAAGGCAGTTGCAAGGTAGGCATAACGCTGAATAATGCACAACGGGCATGGAAACCATTCTTTGCTGATTTGAAAGAACAGTGCCAAACCCAACGCACCAAGACTAATTGCCAGGCCCAGGCTTGCCCAGGGCCGTGCTGAAGAATATTGCATGATTTATTGCTTGCTTTGTACCCAGTCCTGGGTCGATTGAAAAATAGTGGCCATGGCCGACAGGTAATGCCGGGTTTCATCCCCAAGCGGATTGTGCTCCATGCACAAAAAAGCGAACCTGAGTTTTTTGAAACCGATGGTGCCCGCTGCACCCGCGCTTCGGTGCGCCATGGATTTAAACGCTTTTTCCTCGATGGAGAAAGGATCAAAACCAGGCACAAACCAGATTTCACGCGTTTCTTCGAAAAACTCCTGTGCGAATTCCTGCAGCATTTCAAGCCCCAATTCACTCTCGAGGCGTCCCCATTGATCATCATCAATCAAGGGTTGTTGTTCCAATTCTTGTTCAGAATACATGGCGGGTACTCATTGTTTGTTGTGTTTTTTTTAATTCCTGTTCAAAGGATACTATTTCATTCATCAAATAAATGCCTTAAAAGCCTATACTGAAGCGTACTTCGTTGAATTTTCCCCACCATCAAGCCATGAGCAACGCATTAGAACAACTGAAACAAGCCACCACTGTGGTGGCTGACACGGGTGACTTTCAGGCGATTGCCGCCTTTCTTCCCCAAGACGCCACCACCAACCCATCGCTGATTTTAAAAGCAGTTCAAAAACCACAATATTTGCCCCTGCTGGAGCAAATCAAGGTTGCATATGGCCATGAGCCGCTTGAGCTGCAAACCGATCGCCTGTTGGTGGCTTTTGGCACTGAAATTCTGAAAATTATTCCTGGTCGTGTTTCCACCGAAGTGGATGCGAGGCTTAGCTTTGACACAGAGGCCACCATTGCCCGCGCAAAGCGAATTGTGTCCCTGTACCGGGCTGAAGGCATTGCGACAGAAAAACGCCTGTTGATCAAAATCGCCTCCACCTGGGAAGGCATTCAAGCAGCCAAGATTCTTGAAGCCGAGGGCATTCATTGCAACCTCACACTCCTGTTCTCGCCCATTCAAGCGCATGCTTGCGCCAAAGCCGGTGTTCAATTGATTTCACCTTTTGTAGGTCGAATTTATGACTGGTACAAAAAATCGGCTGGTAGCAGTTGGGATGAAGCCGCCAATGCGGGCGTGAACGACCCTGGCGTGCAATCGGTGCGCCGCATTTACGCCTACTACAAACAAAATGAAATTCGCACGGAAGTAATGGGGGCCAGCTTTCGCAATGCCGGTCAAATCAAGGCGCTGGCAGGTTGCGACCTGCTTACCATCAGCCCTGAATTGTTGGCTGAGCTGCGAGCGGACGATGCACCACTGAAGGTCGACCTGGGCATTGATTGGGCACTTGCGCAGCCACATGAAACATTCCCCGACGGCGAAGCGGCTTTTCGCTTTGAATTGAATGCCGATGCCATGGGCACAGAGAAACTGGCGGAAGGCATTCGAGCATTTGTGAAAGATTCGGTTACGCTGGATGGGTTGTTGAAGGCATAAGGTGTTTGTGAGGAGCAGATTTGCAGCGGCATCGCATCAACTCCCCACAATTCAAATCACCCCACCATCCTTCATCTGCTGAATCTCTTCAGCCGAATAACCCAGCCCTGCCAACACTTGCACATTGTGCTCACCCAGCTTGGGCCCAAGCCAGCGGGTTTGGCCGGGTGTGTCGCTTAACTTGGGCACAATACCCGGCACTTTCAAAGTACGGTCGTCGCCAAAGGCATGTTCTTCAATCATGCCGCGTGCAGCAAATTGCGGGTCGCGCACAATGTCTTCAATGCTGTAAATTTTGCTGACAGGCACATCGGCTTTTTCGAGCACTTCAAGCGCCTCATCAATACTGCGTTCCTTGCACCACTGGGCAATGGTGTTGTCAATCAACTCGGTGTGGCGAACTCTGCCATCGTTGCTGGCCATGTCGGGGTTTTCTGAGAAATCGCTTCGACCAATTGCCACCATCAGGCGCTTGAAAATGGCGTCACCATTGCCACCAATCACAATGAATCCGCCGCAACCGCAGGTGTAAGTGTTCGATGGCACAATGCCCGGCAAACTTGCACCGGAACGTTTGCGAACCACACCGGCAAAGTCATATTCGGGCAGCAGGCTTTCCATCATGTTGAACACCGATTCATACAGCGCCACGTCCACAACCTGCCCCTTGCCGGTTTTATGGCGGTGCTGCAAAGCCATCAGCGCACCGATTACTGCATGCAAACCGGCCAGTGAATCACCAATCGAAATACCCACACGCACAGGCGGGCGGTCGGTGTCGCCACTTAAAAACCGCATGCCACCAATCGATTCCGCAATGGCACCAAAACCGGGGCGGTCTTTGTAGGGGCCAGTTTGGCCATAGCCGCTCAGGCGAACCACAATCAGGCCCGGGTTCATGGCCTGCAATTGTTCTGGGCTTAAGCCCCACTTTTCGAGTTGGCCTGGGCGGAAATTTTCCACCAGCATGTCAGCGCTTTCGATCAGCTTGCGCAATACAGCCAGCCCTTCTTCGGCTTTTAAGTTCAGCGTGATCGATTTTTTGTTGCGGGCCTGCACAGCCCACCACAGGGAATTGCCCTCGTGCAGCACACGCCATTTGCGAATGGGGTCGCCACTGCCTGGGGTTTCAACCTTGATGACTTCGGCACCGAATTCGCCGAGCATTCGGCTGGCAAACGGCCCGGCAATCAGTGAACCCAATTCAAGCACACGGATGCCCGCCAAAGGACCAAGGTTGGTGGTGGAAGATTGCTCAGAAGGATTGGTCATGAAAAGCCGCTGGCAAAAATAAAAGAGTTATTCCGGGTCAGAGCCCAACTGGCGACGGTCCAACAAAGCCCGCGCCACGGTGCTGGGGTCGGTGTATTCAAGCTCGCCACCTATAGGCACGCCACGGGCAAGGCGACTAACCTTCAGTGCCATACGGCGAATTCGGTCTGTGAGAAACACAGCAGTGGCCTCGCCCTCGTTGGTGAAGTTGGTGGCCAGAATCACTTCCTTCACTTCGCTGTCGTCCAGGCGCTGGCTTAACTTGGGCCAGTCCAAGGACTCAGGGCGCACACCATCCAGGGGCGATGCCCTGCCCATTAGCACGTAGTAGTAACCGCGATAGGTTTGAGTAGCCTCAATGGCAGCAAGGTCAGCAGGTGTTTCAACCACACACAATAAACCTGGATTGCGGCGGGTGTCGCTGCAAATAGAGCACACATCGGCATGGCAAAAATTGTTGCACATGCTGCAGTGGCGTATTTCCGCCACTGCTTTCAGTAGCGATTCACCAAGCGCCGTGGCGGCCTGGCGATCATTTTGCAACAAATGAAAAGCCAGGCGTTGCGCCGACTTTGGCCCCACGCCGGGCAAGCGCTTGAGCGCCTGCACCAGATCAACCAAAGGGTCGAGGCCATCAAAGGCGTCAAACGCGGAACGGCTCATGCGTGTTAATTAAAATGGCATTTTGAAGCCGGGGGGCATTGGGAAACCGGCCGTGACTGAGGACATTTTTTCAGTCATGGTGGCTTCGGCCTTGCGCACAGCGTCGTTGAATGCTGCGGCAACCAAATCTTCCAGCATGTCCTTGTCTTCGCCCAACAGCGAGGGGTCAATGGTAATGCGTTTGCAATCGTGCTTGCAGGTCATCACCACTTTCACCATACCACCGCCCGATTGCCCCTCCACTTCCAGGGCACCAATTTCGGCCTGCATCTTGGCCATCTTTTCCTGCATTTGCTGGGCTTGTTTCATCAAGCCGGCCAGTTGGCCTTTCATCATGTTCATGTCGAAATCTCTCCTGTCAAATATCGGCTGGGCCTGTGTTGCTCAGCGTGCGTTCTGAACCTGAGACCACAGTTGCGCCCATCAAGTTCTGAATGTCTTTTAAAAACGGGTCGTCCTGCAAGGCTTGCTTGGCACCTTCAAGGGCTTGCCTGCGGGTTTCACTTTGCACCGCATGCGCGGTTTGCTGCGCCTCACCAAACTGCATTTGCAAACGGACAGTGCTTCCATAGTACTGGCCCAGTGCGCTCTCAAGACGGGCCGCCATGCTGGGTTCGGTGTAGGCTTTAATTGCTGTGCGCAAAACAATGTGCAGCACCTCGCCATCCCGACTGGCCTCAACCAGTTCGGCCTGCACAAGCGCCTGGCGGGTCAAACCCTTGGCGGGCACTTCTTGAGACACCTGCGGCCAGTTGGCCGCACTGGGCAAATTGCCATTGGCTGATTGGGTATAAGCCGGTTGCGGTTTAAATTCCGACGCTGGTGCAGATGCAGGCACCACGGGCTTCGATTGGGCCACTGGCAAATCATCGGCGGTGTCCCAGGGTGGTGATTCGTCGAATTCCTCCACAAGCGCAGGCGATGGGCCCTTGGGTGTGGTCGACTCCATGACAGGCGCAGCAGGGACCTCAGCGGAAACCTCAACAGGCATTGCAGGCACAGCAGCCACCACTGGTTTAGCCGCAGCGGGTTTGGCTGCCAACAGGGGAACGGTCGCTTTGATGGCTGCTGGAGCCAAGGGCAGGGTACGGCCCACCGCAACTTGCCCACCCGGCTTGAACGCCAACATGCGCACCAGCGCCATGGAAAACCCAATGTGTTCCTCTGGGGCCAAATGCAATTCAGCACGGGCATGGGTGGCAATTTGATAAATCAGTTGCAAATCTTCGGCACCAAAAGCACCTTGCAGGTGTTGTAGCGCCGCCTGGTCGGGGTCATCAGCATCAAGTTCACCGGCAAAGTGCGCAACCGAAAGCCGGTAAGCAATGGCGGCCAGTTCGTCGAGAATGGCGCCAAATGGCGCACTGGCTGTGGCCAGCGCATTGCTCAATTCAAGCAAAGCCTTGCCATCGCCAACAGCCAGGGCTTGCAGCAACTGATGCACTACTTGCTGATCCACAGCGCCCAGCATGGTTCGTACGGTTTCTTCACCCACATGGCCTGCGCTGTAGGCAATGGCCTGGTCAGTCAGTGAAAGTGCATCACGCACACTGCCACGTGCGGCCTTGGCCAAGAGGCGCAGCGCACCGGGCTCAAAGGCAATTTTCTCTTCCGTCAGAATGTGGGCCAGGTGGTCTGCAAGCTGGTCGGGCGGCAATTGGCGCAAGGCAAACTGCAGGCAACGCGACAAGACCGTGGCTGGAATTTTTTGCGGATCGGTGGTGGCCAGAATAAACAGCACATGGCCTGGTGGCTCTTCCAGCGTTTTCAGCATGGCGTTGAATGCACTGGTCGACAGCATGTGCACTTCGTCGATGACATACACCTTGTAGCGGCCTGCGGTGGGCGCGTACATGGCATTCTCAAGCAAGGCACGCATCTCATCCACGCGCGTGTTGGTGGCTGCATCCACTTCCAGCAAATCGACAAACCGGCCCTGGCTGATTTCGACACAAGCCTGGCACTTGCCACAAGGCGTGCGGCTAATACCCTGCTCGCAGTTCACGGCGCGGGCCAGAATTCGGGCAATGGTGGTTTTGCCTACACCGCGGGTGCCGGTGAACAAATAGGCATGGTGCAGGCGTTGATTGTCGAGCGCGTGGGAGAGGGCTTTAACCACATGGGCCTGGCCCACCAGAGAATCAAAGTCTCGCGGTCGCCATTTTCGTGCCAAAGCCTGAGATACGGTTTGATTCATTCAGATTGGGTCCACGTTTGTGTCCACGGTTGATTCCGCGCTGGGTCCAACAAATTAAGAGGCGAGCCAGAACCCCGGCACTGACTTCACGGTTGTGGCTGCTTCCTTCCGGACCTGACCAGGTTGGCCGCTACGCCATGCGGGGAGGCCCGCCAGACTGAATTCTACACCGAAGTCAGCCAGTGAACCTCGCCATGCCGGTCAATCAGTGCAGCTTGTGTGGGCGCCAGTTTATTGCCCTTGTTCAGGGTGAGGTCAACTAAACCCACGTATTCAAGCACTTGCTGGGTATAGCCTTCCAAATTGCCTGCATTTACTGCCCATTTGTAGTCCAGCACCAGAAAACGGTCGGACAACTCAAGCACCCGGTCAGCCCGAAGCGACCGCCCATCGCCCAGCACCCATTCCAGTTCATTGAACACACGGTTGTTGCTGACCACAGCACCTTGCAACCAGGGCTGCAAGTCAGCCTTATCCACCAGCAAACGGCAGGCTTGCTCCAAATGCAGCAATTCATCGTCCCGCAGGGGTCGAAACACCGCCTCGCAGCGCACCAACACCCGCGCCCACCAGGTGTCGAAAGGCACATCAAACAGCTCGTCAACCCATTCAAGCGCAGCATGCCAGGCTGTGCCTTTTCGCAATTCGGGCGTGGTAATACGAGGCACCACCTTGCCCACAGGCGCATTCAATGCTTTCAGTACCGGAAACTGCGGGCGTACCCACACGGCGGGGGGATCGAACAGCCCAGCCAATTCAATTTGGGCGGGCCCTTGCCTGGCTTCATCGGATGCATTTATTGCACTTTCAAAAGTTGGCCAAGTGTTGTGCACTAGCGAGGCAAAAGGCAGCAAGCGTTCATACCAGCCCTTGTTGGCCCCACGCTTTTCACTGCCACTTAAGTGAATGGAATACCGGGCGCGGGTTAGCGCCACATACAGCAAGTGGTCTTCCTCATCGGCATAAGCTTGTTGCTCAATGGTTTGAGCAGATGCACGGCCTGGGCTGGGGTTGCTCAAATTGCCCATCACTGTGACTGAGTTGGGGTGCGATTCACCCAAAGCCCAATCGATCAGCAAACCCGCATTGCTGCCACCGGGTTTGGGCGACGAGTTTGCATCGAACAGCCACACGTGGTTTGCCTCCAAACCCTTGGCGGAATGCACGGTCATGATGCGCAAGACATCCGGGTTGTTGGCTGCGCCTTCGCTGTCGGAGCTGGCATAGGTTTGCAGTTTCACAGCCTCATCCAAAGCGTGCTGCAGGCTTGGAAAACGACCCTTGTTCAAACCCAGTGCCCAAGCTTTTAACCAATCCCAGTGCTCAGCCATCATGACCCGCTGGCGCGGTGACGCTGAATTCAAATATTTTTCAGAGGCCTTGGTATCGGTAACAACTTTGGACAGGGTTTCAAACAGCGGCAAGGCGCACGCCATGCGCAGCCATTCCGACAATTGCGCATGCAAGTTCGCCCATGGTCTCTCATGTTGCCTGGCCAAGGCCTCCAGCGTACTCCACACGGTGTTGGCCCCAGTGGTGGTCCGGGTTGTTTTACCCGCTTGAATCAGCGCCTGAAATTGCGGTGAAGAAAGCCCAATGAGGGGGCAACGCAACAATTGCAGCAGGTGCAAATTGGCATGTGGGTCATTCAGAAAACCCAGTAGTGCAATGGTGTCACCCCATACCTGCGAGGTGTAACGCTCGCCTTTGTCTTTGATGGTGTAAGCCAAACCGGCTTCACGCAGAGCAGCCATGAGGGGCACGCCACTTTTGTGGGCGCGCACCAGCACCATCACTTCACTCAAATTCTGGATGCTGCCATTGGCCAGCCACTGTTGCAGAGTGTGCACCACACGCTGCGCTTCATCGGGGCCTTCCTCTTCTTTGAGCAGTTTGGGATAAACATTCAAGCCACTCAGCGTAGATTCACTTTTTCCAGCCAAACTGGTGTGCGTGCGAAAGGCAGTTTGCCCCCGCGTTTGCCCCGGCTCGAACACGGTGTTGACCACATCAACCACAGACTGCGCACAACGCCGTGTTGAATCCGATTCCAAAGTTTTGGCTGCGAAGTTTTCCACAAGCCAGGTGCGCGCGTGATTGAACAAGCGCGCTTCGGCCCGTCGAAAACGGTAAATTGATTGTTTCGGGTCGCCCACCAAAAACACGCTGGGCTTGTCATCACCACTGTAGTCTTGCAACCAAAGTTTCAAGATATTCCATTGCACCGGGTTGGTGTCTTGAAATTCATCCACCAACAAATGACGCACGCGCGTGTCCAGTTTTTGCTGCATGTAAGCGCGCTGTTCATCATTCATCAACATGCGCAATGCCGTGGCTTCAAGGTCATCGAAATCGCACAAACCCTGCTCAAGCTTGATTGATTTGTACGTGTCAAACAAGGGCTCAATCAATTGCGCCAAAGCAGCTGTGGCCCGCATGTCGAGCTGGTCTTTTTCAAGTTGCAAGGCCTGTGCTGTTTGCAGGGCCAAGCCCTCCAAGGTTTGCACATAGTCTGTTTCATCCACCGCTGTTTTCTGGCCCGCAGTGATCTTGAAAAAGTTTTTGCTCGGTTCATTTTTTGCGGTCAAACAAACCGCTTTCAGCTGCTCAAAAACATCCCCTGCATCGCCACCTTCCCGCAATGCAGTCAGTGCCTTTTCAATTTCCACAGCATGGCCCTGTTGCTTCGCCGTGCCCAAGGCCAGCCAGCGTGCAGCTTGTTGCCATTGCTCCAGATAATGCTTGTTGTTCAACACTTCAACAGGCCATTGTTCGCCTTCATCAATGCCAAACACCAAGTTCAACGGTGGCGCTTCGCTGTTGTGCAACCACAGGCTGCAAGCCACGCGATTGGTCAACGCATGCTGCAACACCTGGCGCACCACGGCACGGTCCATTTGTGAGGCCAGCGTGTCAAAGGCTGGCAGCAATTCCGATTGATCGTTCAGCAAATTGGCTGTGAACACATCAATGGCCATGTCCATCCAGAACCCGGTTTGATCGGTGGGTTCGCTTTGCCTTGAAAAGCCACTGGCCAAGGGTGCCATTTGGCACAAAGACGCGAACCAGCCATGGAACGTGTCGATGGTCACCCCCCGTGAATTGGTCAGCACCTCGCCCGCAAGCGCACGCGCCTTGCTCAGGTTGGTCTCATTGGCCACGGCACCGCGTTCGGTCAACAAAGCGCTCAGCTTGTCGTCACTCAACAAGGCACATTCACGCAACAAACCAAACAGGCGTTCCTGCATTTCTTGCGCGGCTTTGCGTGTGAAGGTAATCGCCAAAATTTGATCAGGCCTTGCACCACTTAAAAGCAAACGAAACAGGCGTGCGGTGAGCAACCAGGTTTTGCCACTGCCTGCGCAAGCCTCCACAACAACGCTGTTGGCCGGGTTGCAGGCAATCGATGTGAAGTCGTTGGGCGACTTGTTGGTGGGCGAATCAGTCATCGTCGCCCTCCTCGCCGTTCATTCCTTCGTGAAAAGCAGGGTGGGTTTCGGGCCTGCACACGCCACGCACGGCGCAGTATTCACAGGCGTCACCTGGGTTGGCTTGCCACACCGCCTTGCCTTCAAAAAACGAATTCAGTTCACTGACCAGTTCACTGAGCAACACCTCCCCCCAGGACTGAAAACCCTGTTCACGGTACTCATCGCTCAAGGGCGGAAAACTCACCCAATCCACTTTGTCTTTGTGCAAGCCCAGGAAATCAAGTTGCGCACCCGGGCTGTTCAACATGGCCTGATAGGCGGGCAATTGAGGCTGGCTCAAAGGGTCGGCCAGTCTTTTTTTCAACACGGCAGGGTTGGTAAATTTAATGTCTGAAATCGCCAGTGCGCCACCCCGGGTATCCAACCTGTCCACGCGGCCTTTCAATGCAAGCGAGGCTCCGCTGGGTTGCAATACAAGTGTGTGTTCAACCTGCTGCTCTGCACCCTTGAACTGCCACCCCTGAATTTGACGTTCCATCAATTTACCGGCCAGGCGCGGCACAATTTGATCAAAAAACTTCAGGAAGGGGTAAACAGTTGCGCGATCGTCCAACTCTAGCGTGTTCCACACAAGCTGGGCCTGGTCCAGCAGTGTTTGTTTCCACGCTTGCAACTGATTCACGGGCTGGCCAGGCAAGGCCATGTGCTGTGCTGTTTTTTCCAGCACCTTGTGCACAAACACACCGCGCAATTGCTCATAACGCATGGCACCCTCATCACGCTGAGGTGGCCAGGGCAAAGCGTGTTTCAAGCCAAACCGAAGGCGACATGCCTTCCAGTCGTCCAGCGCTGTCACTCTTAAAGAATCGGGCATTGAACCCGAATTGCTCAAGGCGGTCAGTTGCAAGGCCTGCTCGGGTGCCTCGCGCACTTCGATTTCAAGACTGGAAGGCGTGTGGTGCCACAAGCTGGCCCAATGTTGGGTGTGGCTTTCGGAATCCCGCAACACAATGTCCAGCCACATCAATTCAGGCAACAACATTTCGGGTTTGCCTGCCACCTGTGCGCTGTGTACCAAGGTCACCTCATTGCTGTGCAACAGCAACTCGTACAACGCAGATATTTTTTGAATGCGAGCCAGGCGCGGGCCGGGAAAACCCAATTCCTGCGCCACAGCAGGTGGCAACAAACCGGGTGGGCTTTCCTGAAAATGGGACTGTGCACAACCCAACACCAACACACGCTTGAATTGCAGCATGCGCGTACTGAGTAAGGGCACCATGCGCACAGGGCTTTCAATGTCCAACGGCCGAAAACGTTGCGATTCAGCCCAACTGCGCCAAGCTGCCAAAAATTCGTGTGAATCAAATTCGGTTTGCGCAGGCACCTGCCGCATCAAACCCAGCACGGTGAGCAACTGCTGCCCCGCTTCGTCAGGCTGCAAGGCCATGTCCAGATCATATTTTTCAAACAGAGCCATGAAAGCGCCTGCCCACTGCGCCAGCGTGTAACGGTTCCCTGTTTTACCGAAAGCCCAAGGCTCCAGGTGTTCAAGCGGCAAGCCGGTAAAGGGCTGAGCAATGGCAGTAAGCTGGCCCTGCTCTACAAACTGTTGCAACAGGTGGTCAAACCAGCCCGCCACATTCGATGTGGACAAACGCCACCCGGTGCGGTCATCTACCAACACACCCACTTCAGCCAGCAGCCCCACCATACGGCGCGCAGCCAAGCGATCAAGTACCGCCACAGCAATTTCGCTGACCGGGTCTTCTCGCAACCATTCCAGAATTTGGTGTGCGGCCTGCTGGGCCTGCGTGGTTTCGTCGGGCGCCACCTGCAACACCAAGGGGCTGGGCTGGGTGTTAAAACGCTTCGCGCCCAATTGTTGCCAGGGTTGTGGCCCCTCAATGGCAGGAAGCCTGAACACCTGCAACGGCACCTCGGGGTAAAACAGATCAAGCCAAAGGCCTGGCACAGTTTCGCCATCATCAAACCACACCACCTGCACGGGCGGACTGCCCTTGGGTTTGGCTGGCTTGGGCAACAGGTCCATGAGTTCAGCTGCATAGGTTTGGGCCAAAGTGGCCACCACTTGAGCCTCTTCAGCAGCAAAAGTGTTGTTCTCACAATACTGGGCCAGCGCACTTGTGTTGCGTTTTTGCACCAAAACCTGTCGCAAAGCCAACTCCAGGTATTCCTGGGCCAAACCCCACAATTGCGAGGGCGATGAACCACCGCCCAACAAAGGCAATTGCCGCAACACACCCACCAAATCGGCTTGCAAGGCCAACCAGGGGCCCATGGCGGCTGGCTGGCTTAAACGGTCCGCTGTTTGAACCCAAGGCCCTAGCGTGGCAAGGCCCGCGTGGTGCTGCGCCCAATGCCGCTTAAAGCTGCCCACGGTTTCTATGCGGGGCATCACCCACAACACCTGGCGGGCATCCAGCCCCGATCGGCTTAGCCAGTCAAATGCCGCCGCAAATGGGGTGGCTAGAAAAGGATCGATAGAAACAGGTTGTTGGGTCAAAACGTGTAAAGGCTAATGTATGTTGTTAAGTCGATTAAAACGTGCGTGGGTTTGTGTTTCAGTTCAATTTCGCTGTACCATTCAGAATAGCATTTTCTTAAATGAAGAACTTTCATGGTCTGCGCGTGTGCTTTAATCACCCGGACACGCTTTGTGAATACCCTCCAAAGCAATTACCCACTTGAGGATTTAAATGAGCAGTGACCTGATCAAACACGTCAGTGACGCATCTTTCGACAGCGATGTTTTGAAAACCGACGGCCCTGTGCTGGTGGATTACTGGGCTGAATGGTGTGGTCCTTGCAAAATGATTGCGCCGATTCTTGATGACTTGTCCTCTGAATACAACGGCAAGCTGCAAATCGCCAAGATGAACGTGGACGAGAATTCTGAAACGCCTGCCAAGTATGGCATTCGCGGCATTCCAACCTTGATGTTGTTCAAGAACGGTGCCGTAGTGGCCACGAAAGTGGGCGCGTTGTCCAAATCACAGCTGGCCGCCTTTATCGACAGCCACCTGTAATACAATATTGATTGAGTCGCCCGGCACGTGCCGGGCATCGAACCCCCTCACTGCAGTACAACCCCCACCCTTTGTTAACCTGTTTACCTCGCGGCGTTCGCCACCTACACAAATAGCCAAACATGTATCTATCTGAACTAAAAACGCAACACGTCTCTGCCCTGCTTGAAGTGGCTGGTGGCCTTGAAATTGAAAACGCCAACCGCATGCGCAAACAGGAATTGATGTTCGCAATCCTGAAGAAACGCGCCAAAAACGGTGAGCAAATTTTTGGTGATGGTGTGCTCGAAGTGCTGCCTGATGGCTTTGGCTTCCTGCGCTCACCAGAAACCTCGTACCTGGCCAGCCCGGACGACATTTACATTTCTCCCAGCCAGATTCGCCGCTTTAACCTGCACACGGGTGACAGCATCGAAGGTGAAGTACGCACCCCCAAAGACGGTGAACGTTACTTTGCGCTGGTGAAAGTAGACAAGGTGAACGGCGAAGCGCCTGAAGCCAGCAAACACAAAATTCTGTTTGAAAACCTGACACCGCTGCACCCGAACCAGCCTTTGAAGCTGGAACGCGACATGCGCGGCGAAGAAAACAACACTGGCCGTATCATCGACCTGGTGGCACCCATTGGTAAAGGCCAGCGTGGTTTGCTGGTGGCCCCACCGAAATCGGGTAAAACCGTGATGCTGCAACACATTGCACACGCGATTACCGCCAATCACCCCGACATCACCTTGATTGTGTTGCTGATCGATGAACGCCCCGAAGAAGTCACGGAAATGATGCGCTCAGTGCGCGGTGAAGTGATTGCCTCCACATTCGATGAACCCGCAACCCGCCACGTGCAAGTTGCAGAAATGGTGATTGAAAAGGCCAAGCGCCTGGTTGAGCACAAACGCGACGTGGTCATTCTGCTGGATTCGATTACCCGTTTGGCTCGAGCGTACAACACGGTTGTGCCGTCTTCTGGCAAAGTGCTGACCGGTGGTGTAGACGCCAATGCCCTGCATCGCCCCAAGCGATTCTTCGGTGCCGCCCGTAACATTGAAGAAGGTGGATCGCTCACCATTATCGCAACTGCACTGGTAGACACCGGCAGCCGCATGGATGAAGTGATTTACGAAGAATTCAAGGGCACCGGCAACATGGAAATTCACATGGAACGCCGCATGGCGGAAAAGCGTGTGTACCCTGCCATCAACATCAACCGTTCTTCAACACGTCGCGAAGAGTTGTTGATCAAACCCGATTTGCTGCAAAAGATTTGGGTGCTGCGCCGCTTGCTGCACGACATGGACGAAATTGCTGCGATGGAATTCCTGATGGACAAGATCCGCCAGACCAAGAACAACGCAGAGTTTTTCGAGATGATGAAGAAGTAATTCAAGTCATCTTTTCTGACCAAAGCCCATGCTGCAGTTGCACCGTGGGCTTTTTTAATTGCACAATCAGTCAACAACCCACCTAGGAGCGCCCCAATGAATCGCGTTTTTTCCCTGCTCACACTCATGTTTGCGCTGCTACTCAGCGGCTGCGGGTATAACACCATTCAAACCACGGACGAACAGGTCAAAGCCGCTTGGGCCGAGGTGTTAAACCAGTACCAGCGCCGGGCCGACCTGGTGCCCAATTTGGTGAATGTGGTGAAGGCCGAAGCCAATTTTGAGCAGGAAACACTGACGCAGGTGGTTGAAGCGCGCTCAAAAGCAACGTCGATTCAAGCCACTCCGGAACTGATCAACGACCCGGAAGCCTTCAACAAATTTCAGCAGGCGCAAAGTGAGCTGAGTGGTGCTTTGTCGCGGCTGTTGTTGATTACCGAGAACTACCCCAATCTGAAAGCCAATCAAGGTTTTCGTGATTTGCAAACGCAGCTTGAGGGCACAGAAAACCGAATTACCGTGGCGCGCAACCGCTACATTAAATCGGTTCAGGAGTACAACGTGACAGTGCGTTCATTTCCCAACAACCTGACCGCGATGGTGATGGGCTACGAAGTGAAGCCCAGCTTCACGGTTGAAAACGAAGCCGCTATTTCCAAACCACCCACCGTGGACTTTGGCACCAAGTGATGCACACCATGTGCAATTCAATTGCCCGGTTTTGGCGAAGTAAGCTGCTGGCGATGGTGCTGCTGATTCCAGTGCCTGGCGTGTTGTCGGCTCAAGACGTACCTGTGCCCCCCTTGAATGCCCAAGTGGTCGACACAACGGGCACGCTAAGCCCGGAACAGAGAACTGCACTGATTCAAAAATTGCAGACATTTGAAGCCACCAAAGGCAGCCAGATTGCTGTGTTGCTGGTGCCAAGCACCCAGCCAGAAACCATTGAGCAATATGCATTGCGTGTGGCCGAGAATTGGAAAATTGGCCGCAAAAATGTGGACGATGGCGCAATTTTGGTGGTGGCCCTGCAGGACCGTACACTGCGCATCGAAGTGGGCTATGGCCTTGAAGGTGCGCTTACCGACATTACCTCCAAACGAATTATTGAAGAGATTATTGTGCCGCAGTTTCGCCAGGGCGATTTTGCTGGTGGGGTGGCAGCCGGTGTGGACCAAATGATCAAGGTAATTGAAGGCGAACCCCTGCCAGAGCCGGTTGCGCAGCAAACAGCAAACAACTCAAGCACCATTGAAGACATTGCACCTGTGCTGTTCATGCTCTCGCTTTTCGTGGGCGGGTTTCTGCGCAAAACCATCGGCAAATTGCCCGCAGCATTGGCCACTGGCGGTTTGGTGTTCGTGGTGGCTTGGTTGTTCGCTGGCGCCGTGGTTTTTGCCGTGCTTGCTGCTGTAGTGGCTGCGCTGCTCACCCTGTTTGGCAATTCGGTGGGTGGCATGGGTGGCGGCCGTGGTGGCTTCGGTCGCGGTGGCGGCGGTTTTGGCGGAGGTGGCGGCTTCAGTGGTGGAGGCGGCGGTTTTGGAGGCGGTGGCGCTTCGGGTAGGTGGTAACCATGAATTTCAAACGTGTAGTAAAACACCTGATAACCACCGAGCGCGATGTGCGGAAAACATTCTCGCCCGCACACCTGCAACATATCGCGCAGGCCATAAGCGCCAGCGAAAGCCAGCATTCCGGTGAAATTCGATTCGCGGTGGAAAGCGCGCTCGAACTACACCCCCTGTTGCAGGCGCAAACGCCCCGTCAACGCGCCATTGAGGTATTCAGTGAATTGCATGTGTGGGACACCGAGCTCAACAACGGAGTGCTCATTTATGTGCTGCTGGCGGACCATGCCATCGAAATTGTGGCAGACCGGGGTATTCACGCCAAGGTTGGCAACGCTTACTGGGAAGTGCTATGCCACCAAATTGAGCAGTCGTTTGCCCAAGGACAATTCGAGGCTGGGGTGATGAACAGTATTGATGCGGTCAGCACAAAATTGATTGAGCACTTTCCGCACAGTGGGGGCGGCAAGAATGAACTTCCCGACACCCCGGTGGTGATTGGCTAAACCAGAAGCGCCGGCTTACATGGCCTGAATCGGGCAACTCTTGGGCACTGTGTAGCCCTCGGGCAAACTGCACTCAGAGGCTTTGCCATCGATTGAGCAACGCACCTTTTTCAGCAGACGCAAGGCACAACCATCGTACACGCCATCTTTACTCAAGCTGATTCGGGCTTCACGCATCATGGTGGTGTATTCCACCTTGTCTGCATCCGTCATTTTCAGCCAGGCTTTGTCTGGAATTTGTCGGTCGATTTTTTTAACTGCTTCCAAGGCCTTGGGCATTTCCTTCGCGACAAAAGCCCGCAATTTCTGGCCTGAACCCGGCTGAAACTTCGACTTTCGCAAAATGATTTGATAAGTGACCATGGCCACAGGCAACTGAATAATTGCGCCACGCCTGCCCAGGCCCTTGTAAAGCTCAAGAGGTGAGTAGGCAATCGAAGGGGCCACGATAATATCCACAGCGCCGTTGTTGAACATGGAACCGTAATTGGATACGTCCGCAGCAATCGGTTGTGCGCCAACCTGCTCAATCAGCCTGCGCTGCGATTCATCGTGCGACAAAGCCGCAACCCGCTTGCCCGCAGCCTTGGCCAGTGAATTGATTTCGCGATCGCGTACAAACACATAAGCTGTGCCGAAGGGCAATACACCACCCACCTCAAAGTCACTTTGCTGCATCACACTTTGCAATTGCGGGCTGCCCATCGACTTCAGGGCCAGCAGCACTGCATCGTAGTTGGGCAAGCCACCAATCGCATCCAGGCTGCCGGTAAAGCTGTTGTATTTTCGGGTTCGAATGCCAGTGGCCACCAGGCCATCGCACACACCAATTTCAAAGTCTTTGGCGGCAACCGATTCATTGGTGTACACCACAGGTTTAAAGCCGTAGCCGTTTTTTCGGCCCTCAAGGGCATATTCCTGAGCCAAATTAAAAATTGGTCCTTTGGCACCAAGTAAGTCGAATACACAAATATCAGGCTCTTTTCCGCTCACTGTTTGAGCGCGCGCCGTACTCTGGAAACCCAGAAAAACCAACATCATCAAACTGAAAACAGCCGCAATTCGCAGGCTGTTTTTTACACACGGATTCATCATCTTTTTCCTGCCTGCAAGGCGCGAAGCGTGATGATTTGGGTGAGATTAACCAAAGTTTTGGTCATCATCCGGTTCCAGATCAAATCAACTACCGCCGCCTTGAATACGAGTCGCTTGGGCCCAATGCCCAAGCCGGGTTTTAAATAAAACAGGTAGCGCCAGGTCACCAAGGTACCATCGCCATCCCGCTCAAATTCAAAGGAACCTTTTGCGTGATCAAGCCAATTCAACAGGGGTTGGCTAAAGCCCGTACCCTTGTATACAAACTGGCGATTTGGCACAAAGGCCAACACTTCTTCATCAATAACAGCACCGCCCTTGAATGTAATTCGCTGAATATCGCCCACTTCATTGAACGATTTGCCCTGAATCATTTCTATACGAGTAATCGGCGCTATGAGTGCGTCACTGTGAATGTATTCATCCGCCTTTAAACGGGTGTACAAGGCAAAGCAATCGGCCAGAGGCACAGGGATTCGGCATGAACGCTGGATCATCAAGGGTGCTTGGGTCACAATGAGTCCTCTTTTAGTTGTTGGGTACTGCGCATGATCACACGTTTTTTTCCGATTCTTACGAAACTTAAAGCCCTGAAAACTCATGGTCGCATGCTGTGGCACGCTTTCCGGCATGCAGACACGCCCAAATGGATCAAGGGCTTCATGTTGGCTGTGGTGGTTTATCTGTTTAGCCCCATCGACCTGATCCCCGACTTCCTCGTGCTGTTTGGCATTACCGACGATTTGGTCGTGATTAGCGCCGCCATGTGGTTTTTAGGCAAAGTTGTTCCGGAAAAGGTCAAAAACAGTCTGCCCATGGACCAGGCAGGCAGCCAAGCAACCTCGATAGACAACACACAGCAAGTTCAAAAAAACACGGTCAAAGCGCCCACTGCATTGCCTGCTACACCCACAAAAACAAGCCCTCTCAAGCCTTTCGGAATTGTTTTGCTCGTGGGGCTGCTGATTGCCGCTTTGGCAAGTCACCCATGGATACATGCCCAATTTCAAAGCATTGGAGCATTTTTTTGAGTGTGGAAGTAACAGTTTTACTCTAGAAAAACAAAAAGCCCGGTGATTTCTCACCGGGCTTTCAAGCTTCTCAAGCCCTGCCTTTCAGTGAAGGCAGTGGTTATTGTTGAACAGTCAATCAGTGACCAGTTGCCATGCCAGCACCACGCGGGGTACGTACATCTTCAACCAAGTGCTGAATGTGCTCTGGGGGTGGTGCTGTTACCTTGCTGACCAGATAGGCCACAACAAAGTTACAAATCGCGCCTACCGTACCGAAAGCTTCAGGCGTGATGCCGAAGAAGCCGTTGGCACCGCCAACCAAGTGCAGGTACTCAGTACCGTTGATGAACAAAATACCCTTGTGTGCAAACACGTAGAACAGGGTTACTGCCAAGCCTGTCAACATACCCACGATTGCGCCTGTGGAGTTCATGGTCTTGGAGAAAATACCCATCATGATTACCGGGAACAAGCTTGATGCTGCAATACCGAAGGCCAAGGCCACAGTACCCGCCGCGAAGCCTGGCGGGTTCAAGCCCAGATAACCGGCCAGAACAATCGCACCCGCCATGGAAATTTTACCGGCCAGCAGTTCGTTCTTTTCAGAAATATTGGGATTGAACACACCCTTGATCAAGTCATGCGAAACCGCAGACGAAATCGCCAGCAGCAAACCTGCCGCAGTCGACAGCGCAGCAGCCAAACCACCGGCAGCCACCAAGGCAATTACCCAGTTGGGCAGCAATGCAATTTCAGGGTTGGCCAACACCATGATGTCGGCATTCACTGTCATTTCATTGCCTTTCCAGCCTGCAGCTTCCGCTTTGGCCAAGAACTCGGGGTTCTTGCTTGCATCGTTGTAGTACTGAATACGACCATCGCCATTCTTGTCTTCAAACTTGAGCAAGCCAGTGGTTTCCCAACGACCCATCCAGTCAGGCTTCTTGTCGTTTTCCAAAGCTGCGTCAGCTGCGAACAAGTCGCCACCAGTGGCCACATTGGAATTCACCGTGGCATGCAGGTTGTAACGGGCCATTGCGCCAACAGCAGGTGCCGTGGTGTACAAAATTGCAATGAACACCAGTGCCCAACCGGCAGATGAACGCGCATCAGCCACTGTGGGTACAGTGAAGAAGCGAATAATAACGTGGGGCAGGCCCGCGGTACCAATCATCAAACTAACGGTGTAGAAGAAGGTGTTCAGGTAGCTACCACCAGCAGGTGTTGTGGTGTATTGGCTAAAGCCTAGGTCAGTCACAACCTTGTCCAGGGTGGCCAGCATGGGTTGGCCATTGGCCAGCATGTCGGAACCCAAGCCCAACTGCGGCAAAGGATTGCCTGTCAGGTTCAAGGAAATGAAGATTGCGGGGATGGTGTAAGCGAAAATCAACACGATGTACTGTGCAATTTGCGTGTAGGTAATGCCCTTCATGCCGCCAAACACAGCGTACATGAACACAATACCCATACCCACATAAATACCCACTTCAGCAGACACGCCCAGGAATCGGGAGAACGCCACACCCACGCCTGTCATCTGGCCGATTACATAAGTAATGGAAGCAACCAGCAAACAGATCACAGCCACTGTACGTGCTGTATTGGAGTAGTAACGGTCACCGATAAACTGGGGCACCGTGAACTTGCCGAACTTGCGCAGGTACGGAGCCAGCAACATGGCCAGCAACACATAACCACCGGTCCAACCCATCAGGAATACGGAACCACCGTAGCCCATGTTGGCAATCAGACCCGCCATTGAAATAAACGATGCGGCTGACATCCAGTCTGCCGCAGTCGCCATGCCGTTGGCCACGGGGTGAACGCCACCGCCAGCCACATAAAATTCACCCGTGCTTCCAGCACGAGCCCAAAACGCAATACCGAGGTACAGCGCAAAACTCAAACCCACGATAACGTAGGTGATTGTTTGCAAATCCATTGGCAATCTCCTTAGTTTTCGTGGACGTCGTGTTCGCGGTCGATCTGACCCATTTTCTTCGCATAGTAGAAAATGAGGATAATGAACATGTAAATAGAACCTTGTTGGGCAAACCAGAAGCCCAGTGGGTAACCACCGATGCTGAATTGATTCAGTTGCTCAACAAACAGAATACCGGCGCCGTAAGAAACCAAAAACCACACAATCATGATCTTGGTCAACAGGCCGAGTGTCGCTTTCCAGTAGGCTTCACCGCCCTTTGGGTTGCTCATCGCTTGTCTCCTTTTTTAAGGTTGTTGTTAACCGCAGACACGGAATACGAGGTCACATCCCTCCCGAGCCTAGGCTTGCGGATGAGTATCAAAGCGAAAACTTACGCCAAACTGAAAGCCCGTCAGATAGGCCATTAAACCCCTCCCCCAGCATTACCCCCTACCCAAACGTGCGATTCCCAAAGCTGGAAAAACCGCAAACTGGCCGGTGATTACCTGTTTTATCAAGTGATTGAGCCGGACAAGGCCACACACAATGGTATTTACCCCAATCAAGCCAACTCATTCTGATTAACAAGGCGACCCATGACACCCAATATCGAGCAACCTGGCAAGCACCGCACCCACTTGTTCAACGCGCTGGCGAAAAGCCAGGCCTGCATTGAATTCGACTTGAACGGCAATGTGCTGTATGCCAACGAGAACTTTTTGAATGTTTTCGGCTACTCGGAGGAGGATGTGCTGGGCAAGCACCACAGCCTTTTTTGCACAGCAAGTACCGCGGAGTCGGACGAATACCGGCTGTTCTGGAGCAAATTGCGCGAAGGCGAGTTTCAAAGTGGTGAGTTTTTGCGACTGGATTCGCAAGGTCAAGAGGTGTATATCCAGGCGAGCTACAACCCGGTTCGGGATGATGACGGCAATTTGATCTCGGTCATCAAGATTGCATCGAACATAACCGATGCAAAAAGCAAGTCACTTGAAAATGAAGGCAAAGTGGCTGCGATCGACAAAACCCAAGCCGTGATTGAATTTGACACCGCCGGCCGTATTTTGGCGGCCAACGACAACTTCCTGAACGCCATGGGCTATCGCCTGCAAGAAATTGTGGGGCAACACCACCGCCAGTTTTGTGAAAAAAACTATGCGGAATCGGAGGAGTACAGCAACTTCTGGAAAGACCTTGCGGCTGGCGAGTTCAAATCAGGCGAATTCATGCGCCTTAACCGGCATGGCCGCCCCGTGTGGCTACAGGCCACTTACACGCCAATTTTGGGTGTAAATGGCAAGCCAGTGAAAGTAGTTAAATTTGCCAGCGACATTACTGCTGCAAAAACCAAGGCGATTGAAGACGATGGCAAGGTTAACGCCATGAACCGCTCGCAAGGCATCATCGAGTTTGATCTGGGTGGGCATATTTTGCACGCCAACGAGAACTTCCTCTCCCTGACAGGCTATTCATTAAGCGACATTGTGGGTCAGCACCACAGCATGTTTGTGGACAAGGAAGAGGCCAGCAGCGGTGCTTACCGGGCTTTCTGGCGAAAGCTGGGCCAAGGCGAGTATGACTCTGGTGAATACCTGCGCGTGGGCAACCATGGCAAGCGGATCTGGATACAGGCCAGCTACAACCCGATTCTTGACCTGGAAGGCAACCCGGTGAAGGTCATCAAGTTTTGTAGCGATATCACGCAGTCCAAATTGCACGCCATTGAAACCCAGGCACGCATGGATTCAGTGTCCAACACCAGTTGCATTCTGCAGTTCAATGCGGAAGGGAAAATTCTGAACAGCAATGAACTGATGCAAAAATCGCTGGGGTACAGCCAGGCGGACCTGGCTGACAAGTCCGAAAGCTTTTTGATGTTCGATGAAGAACGCAACGACAGCAATCACTTCAAGATCTGGAATGATTTGCGTGAAGGCAAAAACCTGGCAGGTGAATTCCGCTACAAGGGCGTGGGTGGCAAAGAAATTTGGCTTTCAGGCACACGCAGCCCGGTAATAGGCCTTGAAGGGCAACTGATCAAAGTGGTGTTGATGTTGCAAGACATCACCGAATCCAAACTTTCCCGACTGGATGCCGAAGGCAAACTGGGCGCGATTGACCGCTCGCAAGCAGTAATTGAATTTGACATGCAGGGCAAGGTACTTGCAGCCAACGGCAACTTTCTAAAACTGATGGAGTATTCAGCGGAAGAAATTATTGGTCGCCACCACCGCATGTTCGTGGATGCCGCATACGCAGCAACACCCCAATACCAGGCCTTTTGGGAAAGCCTGGGCCGTGGTCAGTTTGAATCGGGTGAATACAAACGCGTGGCCAAAGGTGGGCGGGAAGTGTGGATTCAAGCCACCTACAACCCCATTTATGATCCACGCGGCAACCTGGTCAAGGTGGTGAAATTTGCCAGCGATGTTACCCATAGCAAATTGAAAAATTCCGAATTCGAAGCCAAGGTTGAAGCCATTAACCTGGGGCAGGCCGTGATTGAGTTTGATCTGGACGGCCATGTGTTGAACGCCAACCGCAACTTCCTCAATGCCATGGGTTACACCTCGCGTGAAATTCAGGGACAACACCACAGCATTTTCTGTACGCTGGAATACACACAAAGCGAAGAATACCGCGACTTCTGGTTGAAGCTGAATGAAGGAAAATTTGTGAGCGGCCGTTTTCACCGCGTGGGCAAGTTCAACCGCGATGTATGGATTCAAGCCACCTACAACCCCATTCTGGACTTGAATGGCAATGTGGTTAAAGTGGTGAAATATGCCTACGATGTAACCAAAGAAGTGATGCTGGAACAGGGTATCAACAAGAAGTCGGGCGAAATGCGGGAACGTGTGTCCAAGCTGGTCGAAAGTATCACCGACATTTCCGGCAACTCCGCAGCCGCCACACAACTGGCAGAAAAAGGCGTGGAAGCAGCCCACCAGGGAAGCCGCGAATTGAAGCGATCCATCGCTGCAATCCATGCCATCCAGAACAGCTCGAGCAAAGTGTCGGAAATTGTGCGTGTTATTGGCGACATTGCCAACCAAACCAACTTGCTGGCATTCAATGCAGCCATTGAAGCAGCACGCGCCGGGCAACATGGCGTTGGGTTCTCGGTGGTAGCAGCCGAAGTACGCAAGCTGGCTGAAAGCAGTTCAAGCGCAGCACGCGAAATTGCAACACTGATTGAAGAATCGGTTGCGCAGGTTGAAGAAGGTGTTGAGGTGAGCCAAAACGCGGCCCAAAGCTTTGAAGGAATTTTGAGCAGTGTGACTGAAACAGGTGAAAGCGTGAAGCAAATTACCAGTTCGGCAGAACAGCAGCGCGACCTGGCCATTGCCGTGAACCGCCTGATCGAAGAGCTCACTGGTGGCATTGAAAAACACACGGGCAGCAAAACCGCATGAATGACCTAAGCCAATACGAACAGGGCTTTGGTTCATTTCGAATTGGTGAAATGACCTTGGCGCTGCCCATGAAATCGGTCAGGGAAGTGGTGCCATTTCACCCTTTGATGGCACTGCCCTGCCCACAGCCCTGGATCAAGGGTGGCTTGAATTTGCGCGGGGTGACCATTCCTGTGCTCGACCTGGAATGTTTGCTGAATCGGCCCGGACACCAGTACACGCCGGGCTGTATTTTGCTGATCGCCCATGAAAATCATTTGCTGGGCCTGATTGCCGACCAGGTCAAAGCCTTGTTCTTTGCGAACCCGGGTGCCATGCACATGGTCAGCTCAGCAGACGCCGTAGGCAGCATTTTTGCAGGCAGCCTGATGAACAGCGAATTGAACCAACTGGTTCAGGTGCTTTCAACACAAGCCTTGTTCGACCTGCCCGGGCTGCCCAAAGCCGAGGACCCGGAACCGCATCGCCAATCGCTTGAATTGCAAACTTCGAACGAAGACACCGCCCTGAACACCCGCACACCGCTGATGTTGATGCAAAGCATGTCGACCCTGTTTGCAGTGAACCCGAAGGACATTGAAACAACCGTGGTCAACCCTGTGCTGTTGCCCAGTGAATACGCAGGCGGGTTCTACAAGGGCAACCTGGATTACAGGGAGCAAACCATTCCGGCGATTGACCTGGCGAGTTATCTTGGCATTGGTACGTACAAGCAACTGCAACATGCTGCGCAGCAGGCCTTTGTCATACGAATCGATGGAAACCCGCTGGCCTTGCTGATCGATCGGGTTCTGGACATTGTTCATGTACCACTCAACTCAGTCATTCCACTGCCTGGCTTTGGCCTGCCCAAAGCAGCGCAACTTGAAGGTGCTCTGCCCTGCACCACGTTTCCAAAAGAGGACCCACATTCACAACGTGGCCCGCAATATTTTGTGTTGTCTTGCCAGCGAATCAGCGAAGACCAGGAGTTGATTGAACTGGCCTGCATTTTGGCCAAGGCCAGTGCAAGCGCACAACTGGATGCCAAAAACCAGCAAGGCAAAGCAACGCGTGGCCTGGACCGCTTGATGGTGTATCGATTGGGTGCCGAGTTTTCTACACCGATTGAGCAAGTGCGAGAGGTACTTCCCTATCGGGCAGACATTGAGATTTTTGAACGCGATAATTCCATGCTGGGCATGCTGACCCACCGCAATGAATCCATTCCGGTTTTTGACCTGGCGCAGTGGCTGGGTGCAGAACGCCAAAGCCTTGATCATGAATCCAGCATTTTGGTGGTGAATGCGCATGGCGCCAGCGTCGGCTTTGCCGTGACCTCACTGACCGCGATTGAAAATGCGCAGTGGGAGCCGAATGTACCCGTGTTGGGCGAGCAAAGGCAATTGCTGCACGGTCAGTTAAAAACCATGCAACGACTTGCACAAATTGGAGAAAACAAACAACAGCGCATGGTGGAGGTGATCGATTTGCAACAGCAAGTGCTGTTGATTCTCGATCAGTTTGGTTTGGCTGTACCTACTGCGATTGAGGCTGTTGCTGCACCTGTTGTTGACCCGCTAGGGCATTCTCAGCACGCAGCGCATTGAACTCTTTCACGAATTCATCGAAGCGGTCTTGCTCGATCGCTTCGCGCATTTCCCGCATCAATTCAAGGTAGTAATGCAGATTGTGCATGGTGTTCAACTGCGCACCCAAAATTTCTTTGCTGCGGTCCAGGTGGTGTAGGTACGCGCGTGAAAAATTTTTGCAGGTGTAGCAACTGCAGGTGGCATCAAGCGGGCTTTCATCGTTGCGAAATTTCGCGTTGCGAATTCGAATGTCGCCCGTGCGCGTGAACAGCCAGCCGTTGCGTGCATTGCGGGTTGGCATCACGCAGTCAAACATGTCAATGCCCTGCCCCACCGCATTCACCAGGTCTTCGGGAGTACCCACACCCATCAGATAGCGGGGCTTGTGTTGCGGCAACTTCGGCGCGGTGTGCGCCAAAATACGCTGCATGTCATCTTTGGGCTCACCCACTGACAGGCCACCAATGGCGTACCCGTCAAAACCGATTTCTTCCAGGCCCTGTAGTGAAATATCGCGCAGGTCTTCATACATGCCGCCCTGAACAATGCCAAACAAGCCATTGTTGTTACCCAGCGCATCGAAGGAGTCACGGGAACGGCGTGCCCAACGCATGGACATTTCCATGGACAGGCGTGCCTCAGTGTGCGTGGCTGGATAAGGCGTGCATTCGTCGAAAATCATGACGATGTCAGAATTCAGCACGGTTTGAATGCGCATGCTTTCCTCCGGGGTGAGGAACAACTTGTCGCCATTCACAGGGCTGCGAAAATGAACACCCTCTTCCTTGATTTTGCGCATGGCCCCCAGGCTGAACACCTGAAAGCCGCCTGAGTCGGTAAGAATCGGGCCTTTCCAGCCCATAAACTGGTGTAGACCACCGAATTTTTCCATGATGTCCAGGCCCGGGCGCATCCACAAATGAAAGGTGTTGCCCAGAATAATTTGCGCCTGGATCTCGGTGAGGTCGCGCGGCGTCATGCCCTTCACGGTGCCATAGGTGCCCACTGGCATGAAGATCGGGGTTTGGATAACGCCGTGTGCGGTTGTAATTTCACCGCGACGGGCTTTGCCCGAGGTGGTTTTGAGTTTGAAGGACAGTGCGCTCAAGAAAAATGCCTTTTTAGAATTGGCCGTATTTTAAATCATTTCAAGCACATGGGCCTGAAAACCACGTTTTGAGTGGCCATTCCAGCAATTCAAGCACTTGTTTGGCACAATGGAGCCATTCACAAAATTAGAAGTACCCCATGCAACAACACGCCAAACCCGAATTCATTCGCGCCGAGAAACGCGAAGGTGACGCCGAGCTGGACGCGCACATGTTTCGGCAAGCGCTGGCCCAGTTCGCCACTGGCATCACCATTATTACCACCAAGAATGCCGAGGGCAAATATGTGGGTGTGACAGCCAATTCCTTCAACTCGGTTTCTCTACACCCACCGTTGGTGCTGTGGAGTTTGTCGAAGAAAGCCAGCAGCCATGATGCATTCGCAGCGGCAACACACTATGGCGTCAGCGTGTTGTCTGCCGACCAGGAAGATCTGTCGCATCACTTCTCGACTTTCAAGGGTGATCGTTTTGCGGGCGTTGAGGTGATTGAGGGATTGGGTGGCGCGCCTTTGATTCCACATGCTTTGGCGCATTTTGAGTGCAAAGTGCGCAGCCGCTACGATGAGGGCGATCATTTCATCATGGTGGGCGAGGTGTTGCGCTGCGACTTCCGGGAAGGTGAGGCACTGGTGTATCGGTCGAGGAAGTACTTCCGGAACTGATCGGCGAGTATTCATTGCCCAATTGGCGAGGGTTTCAATCTCTCGCCTGCCTGTTAACTGCCCGATCGGCGTGGGTTCCGATCTCTTGGCGGTTATTAATCGCCCACTCGACTTGGGTTCCGATCTCTCGCCAGAAAACCTGTGATCCCTTGCTGAGCCTTGCGAT